>CAZJFS010000164.1:0-9621 GCA_964545075.1 uncultured bacterium | reverse complement strand
TATGCCGGAACGCGGCCGGGAAGCACCAATAAAATATTTTTATTCGAGTTCTTTTCGCGTATCACTATAAGCGGGTTTTTTCTCGACCCGGTTATCGGCAACGTCGCTCTGAAATTATTGCCGGATAAAGCGACCTGTGAAAGTTCCCGCTGCTGCAGAGGATCGTCACGATCGATAACTTTTATTACATAAAGGCCGCCAAATTCAGCGGCGCCGCTATCACGCGAAGGCGCTAAATTAATGCCGCCGCCCGACGTCATATCGGGAAGCGGACCCTCTATTACAAGCTCTTTATTAGCCTCGGGATTTGGGGTTATATTGCTATATGAACCGCCGTCATCACCGCAACCGCCGGAAAACAAAAGACCCATTAACAATAATAGCGTAAAAGCCATGAACGTAAATTTTCGTTTCATAAAAACACTCCTTACTATATATAATAAAATTAGTATATATCAATATCATTTTGTTTTAACAATATATTCTACCACAAAGTTGTCCCAAAACAACCTTGTGATTGCCTTGCAATTACCTTGCGATAATCTTGCGGTTTTTTCATGTGAATTATTTCTTATATTTTTAGGATTAGCGCCGGAATTTTTTAAGCGCGACGGCGAATCAATAAGTTATACTCGGCCGGGCGGGAATTCGAAAAAGCGCTAAAAATAGCTGCGGCAGCGTGAAAGTTGAAGAGCCGTTAAAGCAAAATAGCGATCTGGCGGCCAGCGATCCTGCCGGTTCCATGCTTCAATCGATCTTCTTTTTCCAGATCGCGGAGCAACATTTTCGCCTCATCCAATAAATCGATATTGACGTTTAAATCATGATGGGCCGGCAACAGCCTGGAAATCTTGGATCTATAAGCAAATAATTTATCTATAGATCTTTTATATGCCGCTGGATCGGTGGAAGGATAATTGACATATATGGTACCGCGATAAATATTATCGCCCGTAAATAAATACCCGACGTCATTTTCAAAAAAGCACATATGCCCGGGCGAATGGCCGGGGGCGTCCAGGACCGATATTTTCCGGTTCCCGAGGTCGAATATATAGCCGCCGCTTATTTCATTGATACGGTTGTACGAATAGAGCTCATACTTATCGACGTCGAACCATGACGGTTTTCCATTCTTAAAGCAGCGGTCCTCGAAGTTTTTCCTTACATGAGACGGAGGCAGAGGAAAGTTATCCGCAAGCCATGCCTTCTCGTTTTTATTTACGTATGCGTTTTCAAAATGGCGATGCCCTCCTATATGGTCCCAATGCGCATGAGTCGCGACGACCATTGTTTTTCCGGCATCCGCGTATTTTTCAACGACTGATCTGATATTGGAAACGCCCAGGCCGGAATCGATCAATAACGACCGTTCGCTTCCGACGAGCAGATAAGAATGGGTTTCTTCAAAATGACCGTATTCGCTGATGGCTATCGTAACTTCATCGATTTTTTCTTCAGTGAACCATGCGTTCATATTTTTTTATTCGATCCAAACGCCGAATCGATCTTCAAGCTCAATTCATCGATATCTATCGGCTTAATAAGATAAGCGACAGGGTTTAATTTTCGGGCCCGCTCGCTGATCGCGTTATCGGTGTATCCGGTCGTAAATATTATCGGAACGTTATTATTGCTCTGGCGTATCCTGGATGCGGCCTCTATTCCATCTATTTCGCCGGCAAGGCGTATGTCCATAAGGATTATATCCGGGGTTTTATTTTCCGCGATCGCGACCGCGCCCTCGCCGGTTGCGACAGTGTCGCATATCGTATACCCCGCGATCGAAAGGGCGTCCTCTAGATACAGGGCGGAAAAGGCTTCATCTTCAACTATCAGAACGGATATTGTTTTATCCATCATACTCTCGGTTTGTACAGATCGTCGGAAAATTTAACCGCGCAAACCAGCCCTCCATCATTTATAAATTCGATACTTCCCTGAAGCTGACGTTCGGCGAGAGCGATCAGGCTCTTAAGCCCCAGGCCGTTTTGCGCCCTTGGATCGAAGGCTTCGTCAAAGCCGGGACCATTGTCCGAAAAACGAAGATACATAAAACCGTCCGGAGCTTTATTAAGATCTATGCATATTTTTCCGGCTCTGCCATCGAAAAAAGCGTGAGTGAATGAGTTGACCAGCAGTTCACTGATTATCAATCCGAGTGGAATAGCCGTATCTATAAGCACGCTGATGTTTTCGACTTTTTCATCGACCGTTACTTTCGTTTCTTTTCCGTAAATCTGAATAAACAGCTTTATAAGTTCGCTGATATATTCCATGAGGTTGATGCTTGAAAGATCCTGCGATTGATATAGTTTTTGATGAACAAGTGACATGGCCTTGATTTTAGCCATCATGTCCTTAAAAACAGTCTTGACCTTTTCGCTGTCGTCGGCCGACGCCCGTAACCCGATCATGGAAGATATAACCTGCATATTATTTTTAGTCCTGTGGTAAAGTTCGCGCAGGAGCGTCTCTTTTTCTTTAAGGGAAATTTTAAGCACTTCCTCGATATTAAGGCGATCGGTGATATCATGAAAAACGCCCAGCAGGCATGGCTGCCCGAAAAATTCAACCGGAACGCTGCTGACATCTGTAAAAAATATAGAGCCGTCCTTTCGCTTCAGCGGAATATTGACCGCGAACGTCGTCTCGCCTTTTCTCTGCCGCTCGAAACAGTTCATTACATAAGGTATGGCCGATTCCGGATGTATTTCGTTTATACCCAGATCGCAAATCTCGTCATGGGTGTAACCCAGCATTCGGCATATCGCGTCATTGGCGATTACGAACTTTCCGCGTGAAAAATCCAACGCCAGAAGCCCGTCGAGGATACTCCCGAATGTAGTCCTGAGGATGCTTTCATTCTCGCGCAACGCATGCTCGACGCGTTTCCGCTCCGCGATCTCATTTTCAAGCCTCGCGGTTTCCTCTATTTTTATCAGATTGGCATATCCAAGTTCCGAAATCAAATTCGCGAGCTGGCCCAGAAAAGCAGTGGTGCTTCTGACTTTTTCCTCTGAAAACACCGATACTTCTTCAAGCGCTTTCATATATTCACGCTCGTCGAATCCATATTTTATGGCCTGATTTCTAAATTTATCGAGATCGGAACGCTCAAGCAAAAGCTGGCCGGTGGCCAGGCTCGCTATATGTTTTCCTTTGATGATTATCGGCGTCGCGCAATCCACGAGCCCGTTGTCGCACGCTTCGATCGCGAGCTGGCCCGGCTCGTTCAGCCTGTCCAGAAGGCGCTTATTGCTTGATTTGCATATATCCAGCGTAGCCGGACAGTTCCTGTGAAATTTCGTGCAGATGTCGTGCCAGCCGGTAGTAATGAGTAAATTCATGCCGGGATGATCGAGAAAGCCGATGGTAAAGCCCGTAGCCTGCGTAAACTTTTCGAGCATACCGCGAAGTTCATCGAGATCGATAAGATCGCCGATGGTGTATTTGCCGTCAACAAGGTAGTCTTTGCTAATTTCAATCATGCGAACTCCCTGAACAACTCTCAGACGTCGCTCTGAATTACATTATATACCTTCGATGAAAATAAATCAAGAATAAAGTTGCGGGCGGATTTTAATGATTATTTTTTTAATTTTACGACAGACGCTATTTCAAGCACATGGGCGCTTATCTTTTCGAATCGAGCGTTAAATTCGGGCGAATCTACGGCCGCAATGACGTCCGCATCCTTAACGCCGTCTTTTAAGGCATAATCATATTTATGCAAAAGTAAAAGCCCGCTCAAAAAAATTTTCGCGGGATCGTGAGGCATTGGAAGCTCGCGCCAGTTTTCAAACACAAGCGGCCGCTTCGGAACTTTAACGACGGTAAGCGCCTGACGTCCGCCGGATGCGTTCCTTATGCCGTAAAAATAATGTTTGTCTTCGCCGGTCGGAGCGCCAAGATGTATCAATTTTTCACCGTACATTTTAACCAGTTCGCCGTGAAACGCTAAAACTCCGCCGGCGCTGAATTTTGCGAGTTCGTTATCATTTGATTTTTCGCCGGCCGGAGCATTCGGAGTGATATATAAGGATGAGTATATCGTATTTTCATTAAAGATTTGTTGAACGCTTTCTCCGGCCGTCTTAACTATAAAAGAAGGAAAAGGATTTTCAGGAGAAAAAACCGTATCCGACTTTGCCACGTAACAAAACTTGACGGCCAGGTTTTTTCCGGCGGATGCGTATTCGACTATATTTTTGCCGCTTTCGAGCTTATCGAGCATATATCCTTCGATAATAGGCAGAGAGGATTTTTCAGGTTTAAAAGCTGCGGGAAACGTGAAGAGTTTTATAAAAAGGTTGTATTTCCCTTTGTCGGCGGGAGCTGGCACGGGAAAGCCCATTCCGATAAAACCGTCAAGGGCGATATTCGTGATATCGGGCAAATACGGTTTGGATAATCCCATGTCGGAAGGCTTTTCAACGTCCTTCCCCTTGCTTTCGGAAATATTTTTCACATTCTTCGCCGGCGGCAGATAGCCGAAATTAAATTTCAAATCCGAATCTATCTTCCAGCCGTCATTAACGCCGCCAGCAAAGGCCGGCGAAACGCATGATATTGCGCATAATGATAAAACGGCCACCAAAAGCGCCAAAAAAATTTTCCCCATTTTCATATTGAATTACCTCCCGAAGATTTTAAAGCTTTAATTATTATATCAATTTTTATGAAATTCCGCCTGAAATTTTTTTCGCTATTTCATATTTTTTTAATATCGTTATTGTTTCGCTCCGGCTCGATTTTAAATTCGGGCGTTACAGTCAATAACCGCCGCAAGGCTTTTCAGCAGCGGTCTTCGCAAGCCGCGCGCTTCGTATAACGTCCGTTATAAACATACGCATCGCATATAAATTACCTCGAAATGGCTAACGCGCTTCGTATGTATGGATAACGTCAGGTGAAATACCCGCCCGCCGGTTTAAAACGGCATGAATTTCACGCCAAGAAAAATTTCATGTATAATTTTGCAAAAAATTTAAAATGTGGTATAATCGAACAAACCGGTTAAGTTGGTTGAAGGGTTATATTATGCCTGATAGCAAGAACGATAACGACATAAACTCTACGCAAATAGAAACCACGCCCGCCGCGAACGATATATCGAACGCAACGGTTATTGAATCCAGATCCGGCGCCGGCAATCCCGAATTTTGCTTTAAAGCGAGAACTGTCACGCTCGGCGGAAAAAATTATAAAGTTACCGACAGATTGAACGTCGTTTCCGGCGAAGCCGATTTATATATTATCGAAGATCAAGAACGGACCAGATATCTCTGGAAATCATACAGATTCAAAATGGAGCCCAAGGGGGAAGTGGTCGATCTGTTGAGATCGCTTCCGGACAAGGCCGTTATAAAATTGATCGATACCGGAAAAGATGAAGACGATAAATATTATGAAATCCAGCAATATGCCAAACATGGCTCTCTTTTAGACTATATAAAAAGCAATACGCCCATTAAATCTGAATTCATAAGAGCTTTTATCAGCGAACTCAACGACTGCCTCGGTCAGATACATTCCAAAAATATAATACACAGGGACATCAAGCCGGGAAATATACTCATTCGCGATCTGGACCCGCCGGATCTCGTCCTTACCGATTTCGGGATATCTTCCGTTTCCGAAATGTCTCTTCATCAGACGAACCTGAGCAGGACAATTTTATATTCGGCGCCCGAATCGATGTCCGGCATCATATCGAAAGCCACCGATTACTGGTCGCTCGGGCTCATAACGCTGGAAATGATATTAAACAGGCATCCGTTTCATGGAGCCGACGATAAAATTATCATGTTCACTCTCGCGACGAAACATGTCCCCGGAATAAATGAAGTCGAAGGCGAATTTTTAAGTTTAATAAAGGGGACGCTCACGCGAGACCCTAAAAGAAGATGGCAGTATAAAGAAGTAAACGACTGGCTTTCGGGGAAAAAAGATATCCCCGTTTACTTCGAAATCGATTCTGAAATGAATCCGGGGAACGACTCGCTGAAACAGGCCGCAAGGCCGTATAATTTTTGCGGTGCCGATTATGATAACGTTCATGACCTGACTTTCGCCATGGCCGCGAATTGGATAACGGCCGCACGTGATTTTGAAAGCCGGAAACTGCGCGACTGGATAGTCAGGGAGGTTCGAAACGATCGTTATAGTACGATCTTCGAAGATATTCAAAAAGACGAAAAATTATCGACCGACCAGAAAATGTTCGATTTTTTCTGCAGAGTCAACCCCGATTTCCCGCTTATGCACAAAGGTATCGTAATAAGCCGCGAATGGCTTGTAGACATTGCGTCCAGAATTTTAGGCGCCGGGAGCGTGACCGACGCCGAAACGCAAGCATTAAAAAGCTTGAGAGAAGGGTGGATAGTAAAAAAATATATTGAAATTTTTGGCGATAATATCATGGAACGGGATTTCAACCGCCTGACGGGCGATCTACACCTCGCGCCGGATGATATGACGCTGATCGCGAAAATAATTCTCGTGAATTTTTCCGGCGAATATAAAAATAAATTAATAGATGTCGTTAGAAATATTTTTGAAAATAATGTTATTACGAAACCTTTAAATAAAGTCGACACGATCGATGAAACTATTGAAAAAATCCGTGAAATATTAGCCGGCGAAAAATATTGCGTGATGGATCTGATTGAAATCAGCGGCGCGCCGATGGAAAATTTTATAAGCCGGATAGAAATAAACGAAAAATCAGAACATTTAAAAAACGCATGCGATCAAATTTTCGGAGAATATAAAAGAGATGAGATTTTTCTGAGCTTTTCAAAGATACACGGCGAACTTTCCGAAGACGTAACGCCGGAAGCGGCCTTTGATTATATATTGGAAACATATAATTTAAAAACCGAATATGCTAAAGATTTTCATGACCGGCTTTGTAAATGCATCGATTATTTAGAGAGTTTTAAAGAGACGCTGGCGGATAAAATAACCGGCCTTCAAAACAGGATAAATGAAAAACTGGCCCTTATTGAAAACAGTTCGACCACCGAAGTTTTAAATATTAAAAATATAATCGATTCGAAACGGGTATGCGGTTTAAAATATTTCGGAGAACTCGATAATCTGTTTCCAACGCCCGATCAGATAATTAAAAAAGAAAAATTAGAAAAAATCGAGCGGCGCGAGCGGAATTTAAAATTGATTACCGCCGTTCTTATAGTTTCCGCCTTTATCGTACTTTACCTTGCAAAGATCGGGTTTTCAAATCTTTTATGGGCGGCGCTCGCGGTAATGGCCGTTGAAATAATTATTTATCTTTATTTAGAACGGCAATATTTGCCGCCTTACGTGGAAATACCGCTCGATAGATCTTCTGCGGTCGGAAACAGGCGTAAACTAATCCTGGACATCGGCGGCAATACTAAACTGGTGCTGATAAAAATACCATACGGCTCATATATGATGGGAAGCGCGGAAGGCGCCGCCGCTGAAAAACCCATTCATAAAGTCAATATCTCCAACAGCTTCTTCATCGGGAAAACCCAAATCACGCAAGGCCAATGGAAAAAGTTGATGGGGAAAAACCCGTCCGGTTTCGAAAATGGAGACGATTTTCCGGTTGAACGGGTTTCGTGGAATGATTGCCAGGAATTCATAAAAAAAATTAATGATATGGACCTTGTCCGCGGAAAATTTCGACTTCCGACCGAGGCCGAATGGGAATATGCTTGCAGGGCCGGCACGGCCACCAGATATTATTGGGGCGATGCAATGAATAACGATCATTGCTGGCATGCTGGAAACGCGGAATATTGCACTCATCCGGTCGGGCTTAAAAAGCCGAATCCGTGGGGATTGTATGATATGTGCGGAAACGTCTGGGAATGGTGCGAAGATTGGGATGGCGGATATCCAGACGGAGTTTTATCAGATCCGCGCGGGCCGGAATCGGGATACTTCAGGATACGCCGCGGCGGCGGCTGGGAAAGCGATGCGGATAGCTGCACGTCTTCATGCCGTTCGCATTACGCCCCTGACGGCCGTTATGACAGAATAGGCTTTCGAATAGCGCTTGAACTTTAACCGGCGCAATGCTTCGGAATATAATTTACCTTCATGATAAATTTAAGCGGGTGAAATAATATGAGCGGACCAAAAGGCGTTGAACTTGAAAACATCAACAGGAAGGTCGATGACTGCTGCCATGAAATTAATTTTATCATGAAGCGGATGAACCTGTTTCGCCATGAAATTGAAGCGAAAAATTTAAAAAGCAATGATTTCACTTCCGATCTTTTGAAAAACGTCGACTCGTTTTTCGAACAGGCGGAGAATATTTTCAACCTTTCGCTGAAAATAAATAAAATTGATGTCAGAAAGCGCAAGCATGAAGCTGAACTTCATCTTTCTGAAATGAAAAAGCTCGATTCAGAGATCTTGCAGGTCAAACGAAATATAAATCAAAAGATGATCGAACTTCGCGATAGCATCGTCCGGAAAGTAAAGACACTTGAAAATGCCAAAAAAGAGATCGTTTCGTCATACTCTTCATGTAATTTCCAGGTCAGCTCCGGCAAACTTGAAACTGTCAGAAAACTATTGAAGGAATTAAGCGATGTAGTCATTCCGTCTTGCCCTGAGTTTGATTTCGTTAATTTCAATCATGAATCAATAATTAAATATCAGGACGAACTCGATTTGATCGAGGATGAATTAAAAAAAGCCGGAGAAAAAGCCCGCGAATATATTCAGACGATAAATCTTGAAAGCGCTAATGCCGCATTAAGTAAAACCGGCGTCGCTAAATTTAAGACCATTGAAGACCTTATCGCCGAAAAGAAAGCGAAAATGAATCCAGGCGCGAAGGAAGCGGACATATTAGAAAAAGCGAATGTATTGCTGTCGAAGGTCACAGCAACGGAAGACAAAGAAAAATTCAGAATCCTCATGGAAAAATACGATGATATCAAAAGCGAAGAATATTCGCAAAGGCGAATATTACTGTATGATGATTTCATCGTCAGATGCGGTATTTTATTGAAGGAGAATAAAAACGCGGTAAAAATTCGGGACGAACTTAACTCTATCAAGCATCGGCTTCTTTCTCTTGACGCGGCCGCGGCGTCAGAGCTGATTTCAGGGATCGAAAAAATGACGTGTTCGAATAATTTTGACGGGTTTGAAGATTTAAGAAACAGGGCGCTTTCGATAATAGAATCGGAAACGGAAGCCATGGACAAAAAACGGATGGGCGAAATAATAAAAAACGCTTTTAACGAATTAGGATACGAGGCCGACGAAAATTTTGAAACCATAATGATCCAAAACAATAAATTCATGGTCCATAAGCCGTCAATGAAAAATTATCAGGTACAGGTCGTATCGAATTCCAAAAGCGGCATTATGCAAGCCGAGGTTGTAAGGGTTGTCGGCGGCGAAATGGAATTGAACGAAAGCTCCCATTCGCAGGAGGTCCGCGATATCGAGGCTGAAACAGAATTTTGCCGGGATTATGATAACGTATTAAAAACGCTCGAAGATAAAGGAATTGTCGTTACGCAAAAGATGAGGAAAAAACCCGGAGAAGTCAAGGTCAGGAAAATGCTCGCTTCAACGATTGGCGAAAACGTTCATCAAAGA
>CAZJFS010000163.1:0-9777 GCA_964545075.1 uncultured bacterium | reverse complement strand
TAACACCGGCAAGGCGCTTCTATACGGTATCCGATTTTGCGGATATCACAAGGTCTAAACCGGAAGAAACATTACTTAAAAAGCTTAAAAGCCGCGGCGGCCGTAATAATCAGGGTCGCGTAACCGCCCGTTTTCAGGGCGGCGGCAATAAAAGAATGTACAGGATCATCGACTTCACGCCCAGAAAAGACGGTATCCCCGGTAAAGTTGTATCGATCGAATACGATCCATACAGAACCGCCCGTATTGCTCTCGTGCACTATGCCGATGGTGAAAAAAGATATATCGTTGCAGCTTCCGAAACCAAGGTCGGCGACGTTCTCAATTCCGGCCGCGACATTGAAATAAAGCCCGCATGCACTCTTCCCCTTTCAGATATTCCGGTAGGTTCCATCGTTTACAACGTAGAGATGAAACCCGGCAAAGGCGCTCAGATAGCACGCTCGGCTGGAGCAATGGTACGTCTGATGGCGAAAGAAGGCAGACATGCCGTTCTTCGTCTTCCTTCGGGTGAAATGAGAAGGATACTGCTTGAATGTCGCGCTCAGATCGGACAGGTTTCGAATCTCGAACACGAAAACATTTCCCTCGGTAAAGCCGGCCGTTCAAGACACATGGGTATCAAACCCCACGTTCGCGGATCAGTTATGAACCCATGCGACCATCCGCACGGCGGCGGCGAAGGCAGATGCCCGATCGGCAAACCATCCCCGGAATCTCCGTGGGGCCAGCCCGCAAAAGGTTACAAGACAAGATCGAAGAAAAATCAGTCTAATAAATTCATCATCAGCAGACGCAATAAAAAATTCTAGTTTTTATTAGTAAAAACTCTTGAAAAAATAAAAAAATTGTGTTATAATACAATGCTTAATACGGAAAACCGGCATCAAAACAATATGCCGGAACCCGTATTAAGCACTAAAATTAGGGTTTTTGAAAACTGAAAAATTTGTTTTTCGATATTCGTTGAAATAAATCAATGTTTATAAAGCTATATAAATAATTTTATACCGGTAGAATAAGGGAGGAAATAATGTCGAGATCACTTAAAAAAGGTCCGTATGTAAAAGACGATCTTTTAAAGAAGGTTCGGCTATTGAATCAGGAAAACAAGAAAAAAGTCATTAAGACCTGGTCAAGGTCGTCAACGATAATTCCTGAGATGGTTAACCATACAATAGCGGTTTACAACGGCAAAAAACACGTTCCCGTTTTCGTTACGGAAGAAATGGTCGGCCATAAACTCGGTGAATTCTCACTCACGCGTCACTTTAAATCGCACGGCAGCCACACAGAAAGAACTATAACACTGAAATAGCAACTTTGGAGGTGCACTGAAAATGATAAAATCTGAAGCTAAGCTTCGCGAAAAGTTTTATAACGAGCACAGACTCGACGGCGGGAAACCGCATTCAAGAAAAAAACTTAAAGCGATGTTTTATGAACAAAAGAAGAAAAACGAAGGTGTTCGCGCAAGTTCAAACGTCCAGAGAAGTTCCGCAAGAAAAGTTACGCGCGTTCTCGACCTTATCCGCGGCAAAAATATTAATCAGGCTATCGCGATTATTAAATTCACACCTAAACGCGCGGCAAGGTTGATAGAAAAAGTGTTGTTATCAGCGAAAGCTAACGCGGAAAACACAAGAAATTTGGATGCGACGAATTTATTCGTAAAACGCGCATATGCAGAGCAGGGTCCGACGATAGCTCGCGTTCGTCCGATGTCAATGGGTCGCGTAGGTCGCATCAGAAAAAGAACTTGTTCAACATTTATAATTCTTGACGAGAAAAAGACAACCGCAGCAAAAGTTGTAACCGATGAAACTTCGGCAAAGGCTAAAAAGGTATCGAAACCTAAAACAACCGCTAAAAAAGCGAAAGCCGCGCCGAAAGCTAAAAAAGCTCAGGCGTAATAGGAGGAGGTTATACAGTGGGTCAAAAAATTAGTCCAATAGGCTTTAGGCTTGGCGTAATAAAAACGTGGGATTCAAGATGGTTCGCTGAAAAAGAATACATTGAATACCTGCACGAAGATCTTAAAATAAAAAAAGCTATAAAGAACGTATTCCTCGTTCTTAAACTGGCTAAAGATAAAAGATATATCGATCCCGAAATAGCGAAGATCGAAATTGAAAGGCCTTCCGTCCAGAAGGTTAGAGTTATTATCAACACCGCGAAACCCGGCATTATCATCGGCAGAAACGGTCAGGAAATCCAGAAGATGAAATTAATGCTCGAAAAGCTCACGGGAAGAAAGGTTTCCTTATACATCCAGGAGATCAAGGATCCGTTCCTCGTTGCTCAGCTTGTCGCAAACGGTATCGCCAACCAGATCGAGAAACGTATCTCTTTCCGCCGCGCTATGAAAAAATCCGTTGATACGGTTCTTTCACACGGCGTCGAAGGCGTTAAGATCTCTTGCTCAGGCCGTCTCGGCGGAGCAGAAATCGCCCGTCTCGAACATTACAGAAAGGGCCGCGTTCCGCTTCACACGATTCGCGCCAATATCGACTTCGCTCTGGCCACCGCTCATACCACATATGGCTGCGTAGGCGTAAAAGTATGGCTGTTCCATGGTGAAGTATTATCGGACCGCGATGCTGAAAGGTTCCAGGGCAAGCTTAAAGGAAACGCCGTTTCCTCAGATGAACAGCACGCTCCTGCCAACCAGCAGAATCAGCGCAATCAGAACGCAAGGTAATTTGCTAAAGAGGAGGATCACAACCAATGTTAATGCCCAAGAAAGTGAAATACAGAAAGACCCAGAAAGGCCGCTTAACCGGTAAAGCCAAGGGCGGTACATTCGTAGATTTCGGCGATTTCGGCCTCAAGGCCCTTGAGCCGTCATGGATCTCAAACACTCAGATAGAAGCGGCGCGTGTCGCGATGACACGTTTCGTAAAACGCGGTGGAAAATTATGGGTAAGAATATTCCCTCACAAATCTTTCACCAAGAAACCTGCCGAAACCCGTATGGGTAAAGGTAAAGGCGCTCCAGAGGGTTGGGTAGCCGTAGTAAAGCCGGGCAAGGTCTTATTCGAGATCAGCGGCGTTACTCCCGAAGTCGCGCGCGAAGCTATGCGTCTTGCGTCGCACAAACTGCCGATACGCACATTGTTCGTTAAAAAACTTCAATTAGAGGGTGATCACGCATGAAATCAACAGAACTTAGAAAACTCACGGTAGACGAATTAAAAAGAAAGCTCGGCGATTTCAAACAGGACCTTTTCACATTGAGGTTTCAGGCGGTAGTCGGCCAGCTCACAAACACGATAAAGATCCGCCAGGTCAGGCGCGATATATCAAGAGTTAACACTGTTATGACGGAAAAAATGCGCGGAATAAACGCCGAACTTTAATTTAGGAGGTAACGCAAAGTGACAGTAGAACGCACAACCGCTAAGAAAACTAAAATAGGCGTGGTAAAATCGAATAAGATGCAAAAGACAGTTGTAGTTGCCATCGAAAAGCGCATTACACACCCGCTCTATAAAAAGATCATCAAAAGAACAAAGACTTTGAAAGCCCACGATGAAAACAACAAGTGCAAGATCGGGGACAAAGTTCTGATAGCTGAAACACGGCCCCTTTCAAAGGACAAATGCTGGAGAGTTGTTGAAATACTCGAAAGCGCTAGCTAATAACACGTTGAAGTATTTAAACTAGAGGTGAAATAGAATGATTCAGGCCGAATCCAGATTAAACGTAGCTGACAACTCAGGCGCTAAACGCGTTGAATGTTTTCAGGTCAGAGGAAGTTCAAAAAGAAGATACGCTTCTATCGGCGATATAATAAAAGTTGTCGTAAAAGACGCTCAGCCGAACGGCGTAGTAAAAAAAGGCGAAGTATGCCTTGCAGTTATCGTGCGCACAGCCAAAGAGATCAAGAGGAACGACGGCTCCTATATCCGCTTTGACGACAACGCCGCGGTAATAATAAAAGATGATAAAGAACCGCGTGGCACTCGTATTTTCGGGCCTGTCGCAAGAGAACTCCGTGACAAGGAATTTCTGAAAATAGTGTCTCTCGCTCCGGAAGTTATATAAGGGAGGGTAATACAAGCGATGTCAGACGTAAAAACTAGCACTGAAATAAAAAAAGGCGATTTTGTTCGCGTAATGTGCGGCAAAGACGAAGGAAAACAGGGTAAAGTCCTCTCTGTTAACAGGGACAACGGCAAGCTTATAATAGAAGGCATAAACCTCTTGAAAAAGCACCAGAGACCGAATCAGAAAATGCAGAAAGGCGGCATTATTGAACGCGAAACACCAATATTCGCTTCGAAAGTAATGCTTATATGCCCGAAATGCTCTAAGCCTACAAGAATAGCTCATATCGTAAAGGGCGAGGGCAAGAACACCAGAAAAGCCAGAAGCTGCAAAAAATGTAGCGAAATGCTTGATCAAATATAGTCATTCAGGAGGAAAACAATGGCTGAGAAATCAGAAAAGCTGACGAAGCAAGAAAAACAGATAAAAGAAAAAGCCGAAAAACAGGCAAAGCCCGAAAAGCATGAAAAAGGCGAAAAAGCCGAGAAACGCGCTCCTGCAGTGCCTTCAAGACTTCGCCTGGCTTACAAGGAAAAAGTCGTTCCGAATTTGATGAAACATTTCAATTTCAAGAACGTCATGGAAGTTCCTAAACTTGAAAAAGTAACGATAAACATCGGTCTCGGACTCGCTACACAGAACCCGAAGCTCATCGATAACGCCGTAACTGAACTTACCGCTATCGTTGGTCAGAAGGTCGTTGTAACGAAAGCGAAAAAATCGATCTCGAACTTCAAACTCAGATCAGGGCTTCCGATCGGTGTTACGGTAACTCTGCGCAGCAACAGAATGTTTATGTTCCTTGACAAACTTTTCAACATAGTTCTTCCGCGTATGCGCGATTTCAGAGGCGTATCACCCAAATCTTTCGACGGTCGCGGCAATTATACCCTCGGCATGAAAGAACAGACGATATTCCCCGAAATATCGATAGACAAAGTTGAAAAAGTAGTCGGTATGAACGTTTGTTTCACTACCACGGCAAAGAATGACAACGAAGCGTTGCAGCTTTTAAAAGAACTCGGAATGCCTTTCAGGCAATAGCATCGAGTTACTCGCATACTTACACTAGGAGGAAAAAATGGCAAAAACTTCATTGAAGGTAAAATGCGCTAGAACGCAGAAATATGGTGTTCGCGAATACAATCGCTGCAAAGTTTGCGGACGCCCACGTTCATACATCAGAAAGTTCGGTATGTGCCGTATCTGCTTTAGAATGTACGCAAACCGCGGCGAAGTACCCGGCGTAATCAAATCGTCCTGGTAGAATCGACGAACCGGTTGCACATAACGACACAAGGAATTAGTTAAGGAGGTTATAAAGATAAATGAGCACAACAGATCCCATCGCTGACATGCTGACAAAAATAAGGAACGCCAATCGCGCGCTCCACGAAGTTGTTGATGTTCCTGCTTCAAACGTGAAAAAAGAAATAACCAAGGTTTTGAAGAATGAAGGATATATTAGAGATTTCAAATATTTAAAATCCGATTCAAAGGGCACGCTTCGTATATTCATGAAATATACAAAAAGCCGTGAGAAAGTTATAACCGGCCTCAGAAGAATATCGAAACCCGGACTCCGCGTCTATGTTTCGAAGGATAATATTCCTAAAGTTCTCGGCGGCCTCGGCATAGCCATATTATCGACCCCGAAGGGCATCGTAACGGACAAACACTCCCGCGAACTCAACGTCGGCGGCGAAATACTTTGTTATGTTTGGTAGAAGGAGGAGTAGTAAATGTCACGTATAGGCAAAAAAGTCATAATTATTCCCAAGGGCGTCGAAATCAAACTCAACGGCCACCATATCACGGTAAAAGGACCTCTCGGACATCTCGATAGAGAACTGCATCCTCATATAGACGTAGTTATCGACAAGGACCAGATCCATGTCAAGAGACATTCGGACCTTCCCGCTGAACGCAGCCTTCACGGCCTCGTTCGCTCCCTTATCAACAATATGGTAACCGGAGTCACCAAAGGCTTTGAGAAGACGCTCGAAATTTCCGGAACCGGCTATAAAGGCAAACTCGAAGGCGGAAAAAAACTTGTTCTTAACGTCGGATATACACACCCGGTTGAGTTTACCGCGCCAGAGGGCATAAAATTTGAGCTTGAGAAAGAAACCGTCATCAAAATCAAGGGCATCGATAACGAGCTCGTTGGACAGATTGCGGCTAACGTTCGCGGAGCTAAAGAACCCGAACCTTACAAGGGTAAAGGTATTAAATATTCCACCGAAACCGTACAGCGTAAGGTCGGAAAACGCGGTAAGTAATTCTCGATAACTAATCTCAAGGGGGAGAAGAACAGAAATGTTTAATAAAATTAATCGCAAAGAAATGAGAAAGACCCGTCACTTTCATACCAGAAAGATAATAACCGGCACCGATAGCATGCCCAGACTGGTTGTTTTCAGAAGCCTGAAACACATATCGGTCCAGGTTATAAATGACATTACCGGAAAGACGCTTTTAGCCGCCTCGACTTATGAAAAAGAAGTAAAAGCGGCTATGAAAACGGCTAACAAATCCACTGACGGCGTGGAAGCCGCTAAATATATCGGCAAAGTTATCGCCGAGCGCGCTAAAACCCACAAGATCGAAACCATAGCGTTTGACCGTGGTGGAAACCTCTATACCGGCCGCATCAAGGCTCTCGCCGATGCAGCCCGTGCAGCAGGCCTCAAATTCTAACATCATACTTACGAATCGAAAGTTGGAGGTATTAACAGGATGGAAAATAGAGCTCCTAGAAGAGGAAGAGACCCCAGGAAATCAACCGGACCGGTTGAAGCTCCGGAATTTCGTGAAAAGGTCATTAAAATAAGGCGCGTCGCCAAGGTTGTTAAGGGCGGACGCAGATTCAGCTTCTCCGCGCTTGTCGCTGTTGGCGATGGCAAAGGCCGCGTAGGCGTGGGCCTCGGTAAAGCGAATGAAGTTCCCGACGCAATGCATAAAGGCATACAGGCCGCTAAAAAGGCCATGTTCAAAGTGCCTTTGAAAGCCACGACGATACCTCACGAGGTTATCGGCGAATTCGGCGCGGGGAAAGTTTTCTTGAAACCCGCATCAGATGGTACCGGAGTTATCGCCGGCGGCGCGGTTCGCGCGGTCGTTGAGCTCGCCGGAATAAAGAACATATTGAGCAAATCTCTCGGTTCGTCCAACTCGGTAAACGTTGTTAAGGCCACTATCGAAGCCCTTAAAAACCTGAGAGATCCCGAACAATATGCGAAGCTTCGCCTCAAAACAGACGATGAAACCAGTGAATAAGGGAGCGTAAAACAAAATGAAGAAACTTAAAGTTACATTAAAAGGCGGCATAACGAACTGCCAGGAAAGAGCCAGGCTCGTTGTAAAAGCTCTCGGCCTCGGCAAGCCCGATTCATCAAAAGTGCACCCTGATAATCCCGCTATCCGCGGAATGATATTCAAGGTCAGCCATCTTTTGAGAGTCGAAGAGGTTGAAGCATAACATCGATTTTGAGTTTGAGGAGGATTTAAACGTGTATACACTTAATAATCTTGAAGTCAATAAAGGAGCCCGCAAGGACATATTCAGACGCGGTCGCGGTCAGGCTTCCGGCGCCGGCAAAACAGGCGGCAGAGGCGAAAAAGGCCAGTTAGCCCGTAACCACGTAAGATACGGATTTGAAGGCGGCCAGATGCCCCTCGTCCGCAGAATCCCTAAACGCGGTTTCAAAAATCATCCGTTCCGTGTAAGGTTCGACTGCGTTAACCTTTCCGACCTTAACAGGTTTGAGAACGGCACCAAGGTCGATATGAAGCTTTTGGTTGAAAACGGTATCATTTCAGGCCGTCAGAACGGCGGGATAAAGATACTTGGCGATGGCGATCTCCAGAAGAAATTGTCGTTTGTTGCTAACAAGTTTACAAAAACGGCTGAAGAAAAAATAAAGGCAGCAGGCGGCACTATCGAGGTGATATAGTTGATAGGCACATTAAGAGATTCTTTCAGAATAGGAGAACTGCGCAACCGAATACTTTTTACGCTTGCCATGATCGCAGTTTACAGGTTGGGTTCACATATTCCGACCCCCGGTATAGACTCGGCGGCACTTGCGCATTACTTTAAAGCGCAGGGCTCCGGCGGTATCCTTGGGTTTCTCGACATGTTTTCGGGCGGCGCGCTCAAGCGTTTTTCCATATTCGCTCTCGGCATCGCTCCCTACATTAACGCGTCGATCATAATGCAGCTTCTGGTTTATGTCGTGCCTTATCTTGAAAAACTCGCCAAAGAAGGTACGGAAGGCAGACAGAAGATCAGCCAGTACACAAGGTACGGAACTATATTAATAGGCGCTCTCCAGGCTTTCGGCATGAGCTTCATGCTCGCTAACGCCGGCGGCGGTCAGGGCGTTCTCACTCCCGATATGAAGGCGCATTTTGCGCGCTTTTCGATACTTACGATGTTGACGCTTACAGCCGGAACGGCCTTTATAATGTGGCTGGGTGAAAAGATAACCGAGAAGGGTATAGGAAATGGTATATCCCTGCTTATATTCGTCGGTATCGTCGCTTCGCTTCCTTCGGCTATTGTTCAGACATACCGCGTTTTCGAAGGCGACGCGCTTTTCTATCCAAGGATCATTCTAATACTTTTATTCGTCATTGCTGTCACGGCAGCCGTTATCTGGATCCAGGACGGCGTGCGCAAGATCCCCGTTCAGTACGCGAAACGCGTTGTCGGTAAGAGGGTTTACGGCGGGCAGAACACTTATATTCCTCTGCGCGTTAACCAGGCGGGAGTTATTCCGATAATATTCGCTTCGTCGATATTATTGTTCCCCGGTCTTATCACCAATTTCTTCGCGAACTATTTTTCGATGGACTCAATAATAGGAAAGTTAACGGGATTCATCAATACGATCCTCGCGCCTTCGCACTGGTTCTACATGTTCCTTTATTGTCTTATGATAATATTCTTCTCGTATTTCTACACCGCCATAACCTTCAACCCGAAGGATCTTGCGGATAATATGAAGAAATACGGCGGATTCATTCCGGGAGTTCGTTCCGGAAGGCCTACGGCCGAATATATCGATCGTACGTTGATACGCGTTACGCTTGTAGGTTCGATATTTTTGGCTATAATAGCCGTCATTCCGAACATCATGATGACAATGGCCAAGGTTCCGTTCTATTTTGGCGGCACCGCGCTTTTGATCGTCGTTGGCGTCGGTCTCGACACAATGAAACAGCTGGAATCACATCTGGTAACCAGAAACTATGATGGATTCCTTAAGAAAAAAAGCAAGTTGTTCAGGTAATTCGGAGGATATAATGAGGTTTATACTACTTGGCGCCCCCGGCGCCGGCAAAGGCACTCAGGCCAAACTGTTAATTGATAAATACCACATTGTCCAGATATCAACGGGCGATATCCTCCGCGAAAATGTTAAAACCGGAACGGAGCTTGGAAAAAACGCAAAATCCTTCATGGAGAAGGGGCTTCTTGTACCGGATGACGTTATAATTTCCATGATTGAAAGCCGCCTTGCGAAGCCGGATTGCAAAAACGGTTTCATACTCGACGGCTTTCCGAGAACGGTGGCGCAAGCCGACGCTCTTGACGGGCTTTTGAAAAAGATGTCTTTAAAACTTGACGCGTGCATATGCATCGAGGTGCCTGAGGAAGAGCTTATAAAGCGTCTTTCCGGGCGCCGCGTATGCGGTTCCTGCGGCGAGCCTTATCACATC
>CAZJFS010000162.1:0-9801 GCA_964545075.1 uncultured bacterium | reverse complement strand
ATCTTTCGCCACCATTTTCATCTTGCGACCTTCGCAGTCGCAGCCCTTCGCTAAATTAAAAGCGTATGTGACATAAATATTTCTTTTCCCCTGATGCGCGGCGAGTGCATATTCAACGAGCCTCTCCCTGAATTTATAAGAGAACCGGGCGCAAAAAATATTCGGATAAATGGCGCTATGCCTGCACCAGGCAATACAGGCGGCGCAGCCGATACATTTCTTCGTGTCGATCCATGAGTAAGAACCGATATGAATCGCGTCCGCCGGACAATGTTTCACGCACGTCATACATTTTTTGCAGACAAAAAAAGGTATAATAAAAGGCTTGGCTGATATATGCTGTTCTAATTTTCCGCCGCGCGAGGCGCACCCCATGGCGAGCTGTTTGATGGCCCCTCCGAACCCGGCCAGCGCGTGCCCTTTGAAGTGGCTTAAAACGATCATTTGATTTTTCGCCGCGATCCGGCCGGCGATCTTGCATTGTTTAAAATGTTTCCCGGCGATCGCGACTTCCACGTAATCTTCGCCGCAATCACCATCCGCGATAACGATAGGAAGCCTTGTGAAACCGTGTTCTCTGGCAAGTTCCCTGTGCCTGACGCTCGTCATGCGCGAGCCGCTGTAGAGAGCGTTCGTTTCGATAAAATAACTTCGTATCTTTTCCCGGTTCAAATAATCTATTATGCCGTCATAGTATTTGGGCGCGATAAAAGCGTCATTGCCCTTTTCGCCGAAGTGGACCTTCAACGGAATATCACGCTCCAATTCGACTTTTTCGGCTGCAATAAACGCTTTTAAAAGCTCGCGGGAGCCTTCTTTTATCTCATCGAGCTTTGAATATGAATCTATCGCCTTGAAATATACTTTTGACATCTGTATAACCTCATTAAAACTTTATTTTCCGCCTCGATCTTAAACCCGAAAATTGATGCTATAAGCAACTGTCAATGATTTTATTCATTTGAGTTTGTGAGGGGCCTTTTTCGAACCGTCCCTGAACCAGCCGAAACCGAATTTTTTGATCGTGTCGAGAAGTTTCTGATTGCCGGAAGCCATAGCATCCGCCTGATAATGAAGTCCGAAATATCTCTGAACGGGAGTTATATAGCCCTTTTCTTTTATGCGTTTTATAGCTTTTTCGGCGAATTTTTCGCCTTCGACGTTTTTGCAAACGTCGTACATTTTCTTTAAATTCTCTTTTGTAATCTGTACTTTCTGGCCTTCATATTTTTTATCGAAGGCGCTTAATAGTTTTCGGTCTTCGATATCGCGGTATAGTTCGTCATGAACTATGACATCCGGACCCAGTTTCTTCCGGGGCGCTGATTTAACCTTCGGATAACCGAGAGCGACGAGCACCACGGGCATAACGCCATCCGGCAGGTCGAAAAGTTTTTTTATTTCAGGCAGGCAGTCTATTATCGTTCCAATATATACCGAGCCAAGCCCCAGCGAGTCGGCGGCGTTACAGATGCTTTGCGCGCAGATGATCGTGTCCTGAAACGATATCCAGAAATGGCGGAATGAATTGTTCGCTGAAAATGGCGCCGCATCAAGGGCCGCCCAGCGCTTCAACCGGCGCCAGTCGATACAGAAGAGTAAATGCATCGGCGAACTTGAGAGAAATTTCTGATCGCATAATTCGGCTATTTTATCGATGGTCTTGCGCGACTTTGTCTTTATTATTGAATATGGCTGTAAATTGCCGCCGGTAGCCGACCTGACGCCGGCCTCAAAAATGGTATCGGCTATTTTGGAGGATATTTTTTTATTTGAAAACGATCGGCAACTGGCCCGTTCGCAAAGGAGCCCGACCGTTTCATTGGCGAATTCGCGCGAAGCGGCTTTTTGCGCGACGCCATGATGCGAGCTTATTTCAACCGTTTTTTTCACGGAGCCGCTATTGGCTTTCTTTTTATCGGTCATTCGATAAAACCTCCATTTTTATAATTTAAATTTCGCGACGCATGCATTTTTATTTTATCATACCCGGCTTATTTTTACAACATCGCCGGACCGCCTTGAATATCGCGGCGCATTTTGTTATAATTAAGTAAAATTAAAACAATATGGAGAGCATTATGCAAAACGGGATAAGGTATACTCACACGAACATCATAGCTAAAGACTGGAAAAAGCTGGCCGAATTTTACATAGAAGTGTTCGGATGCAAGCTGGCGCCGCCCGAAAGGGATCTTTCTGGCGAATGGCTGGACAGTCTGACCGGGATCGAAGGCGCGCGTATCCGGGGAGCGCATCTTATCCTGCCGGGTTTCGAAGAGAACGGCCCAACGCTCGAGATATTTCAGTATGAACCGGAAGGGCCCAAAAACGACGTTCCTGCCATAAACAGACGGGGATTCGGACACGTTGCGTTTCATGTCGACGACGTCGAGAAAATTTTGGGAAAACTCGTCGCGAGCGGCGGGACACCGGCTGGCAAAGTTATCCGGAAGCAATATCCGGAACTGGGACTGCTCACCGCGATTTACGCGAAAGACCCCGAGGGGAATTTTATAGAACTTCAAAACTGGAAAAAATAAAAAGGAGCGAAAAAATTGAAATTGATTGCGCCGCGGACCATTGTGATTTTAGTTTCCGTTATTATGCTTGGAACGTTTTCCTGCCTGGGATCTTATGGCAATGTCCTGGCCGATGAACCGAGAAAAAACATCGTGGCGACTATTTTTGCGAACGCCGCCGATGAAGCGAGATTCATGGCATGCTATTATAATATGAAAATCCTTGAAGGCGCGTGCGAACTTTTCCTGATGGAAAATAGCGCCCCTAAGCAATTGACGGTCGCCGAACTTATCGCTAAAAAATGTTTGAAAACTGAACCCAAATGTTCTCTCAATAAGACCGGCAGTTACATTATCAATATTAAAGGACAGGATACCGAAATAAAATGTCCTGGACATAACAAAACATTCGCGGAAATTTCAAAAACATTCGAAGAATTAAAAAAGGCCGGCAAATTACCAAAGCTCGATGATGATCCGGGCGCCGGCACGCCGGTAAAGTACACACCCGCCCCAATGCCTGTGATAACGGACGCAAAAAAGAGTGCAACGCTGAAGCTGTTTCTGGAAGTTTTGAACAAATGCACACATGACGCGTCCGTAACGATAGTGGCTACAAACAACGAAATGAACCCGCCCGCGAAAATCACGCAATATTATTATTACAGAGACCCGGCGAACTTCCGTTCGGATACCATCGCCGCCGCCAGAAAGGTTCAAATGGTGGTCCTGAACGCCGGAAAATCATGGATTCTGGAAAACGGCGGAAAACTGATACAGATCCCTTCGCAGCAGGTGTCAGAAATAATTTCATCGCTGGACCTGGGCTCCATCGTATCCAATAACATAGACGCTTTCGATCTGACGGAATCGAAGGATAAAAACAATAACATACTGATATATCTCATCAATAAAAAAACAGGTTATATGAACACCTTCGTGATAGATCCGAAACTTAAGGTCTTCAAGCGATTATGCGCTTATCCTAGAAAAGGGTTTCTGGCCATCGATAATATATACAGCGCCTATAAATTCGGAAAGTTAGACGATAAGGTATTCGCGGTCCCGGCGCAGTTGAAAACCGGAGCGGCCAGGTAAATCATTCGGGAAAAAGGCTCGGCCCTCTCCCAATAATTTTTCTGATAACGATCGCTTCGATAGCGTGGCGCTTCATATAACTCTTCAAATATTAATAGCCGGTTTCCGTCGAAAAAAGCATTTCCTCAACCAGCTTGCAGGCGTCTTTTACGAAAACGGAACACTTGCATACGTGTAAATTCTTTTCTTTTACCTGGGCGAACCCTTCCGGCGTGCTGATATCTACGCCGAGAAGATCGCGGCAGGCGACGTGGGAGTGGAGCTTTTTGAAGCGCTCGGTAAATTCGCGGACCATTTTATAAGTGAGGTCCTTGGCTTTATTATCGCCTTCACTGGTCATGGCAAATTTAGACCCGATGAGCATAAACGCGCCGGTCAGAGCGCCGCAGGCCTCGCCCAGCCTTCCCATTCCGCCGCCAAAGGCTCCGGAGACGCGAAGGGCAGTGATTTCATCGATGCCTAAAAGATCTGAATATGTAGCAAATACCGTCTGCGAGCAGTTAAAGCCTTTTGAAAAGCGTGCATTCGCCGAATCTATACGTGATATCATTTTTAATTTCCTTTCCATATCTGAATTTGCTGAACCGCGCTTGTTTTCCAGAAAACATTTTACACAATAGACGCAGTTTTTTCAACACATTATTTTGACATACGTTATTTTGACGGAAATCGCTTAGCCTTTGCCGCAGCATGAATTGCCATCTCCGGAGCAGCCGCAGTCAGGCGCGGTGTTGTTGATCATTCCACGAATAATGGCGTAAGCGCAGCCGACGCCGCTTCCAGATTCTATAGCCGCGACCGGACAATTTTTTTTGCACGCGCCGCATTCCATGCATGACTTTTTATCCGCTATATGAGCTTTTTTTTCCGAAAATTCAAAAACGCCGTGAGGGCATACATTGACGCACATCATGCAGCCGACGCATTTTTCCTCGTCAAGAGTTAACTTTATTGCTTCGCTTAAATATTCCAATTTCATAAAGGCCTCCTTATTTTATGATCGTTATTTTTTAAATTTCGATAAAATCTTCAGAACGATGCCTAGGATAAACGAATACTTCATCAGTTTGAATGTTTTTTTGACCTCATATTCAGCTCCCGACTGGGAAGTGAACGTTGTCGCGCCGGTGAAATTCAGGGCGAAAAAAGACGATAAAGGCGCGATCATAAAAAAATTCGCGATCCACTCCCTGACGGTAAAACCGAAATTAAATCCGCTCAACGCAAGCCAGCACACTCCCGAGATAAAGCCTTTAACTGAAAACGCCCGGCCCGGAATATAAGGTAAAAAAGCAGGCGTGGCGACGACGCCGGCAAATATGCCGCCTATCGAGGGCACCAGATCGCGCGCAACTTTTTTCCATAAAAATTTGCCTCTGAATGCGTTTAAAAAAAGAAAAAAAGCGGCGATACCGGCGATAAATTTCCAGGCCATTACAAGTTCGACGGGAATCACGGTAAGGCGGTCCCGCAGATTGAATGTAACGCGCCTCATTTCATCATCTTTTTTATAGCCGTCAGAAATATATTTTTTTATATCGGCCGCCCTTACCGGTCCATAATGCACGTTAAACCCGGTAGCCTCTTTTACCAGATGAGCGGCGACGCCGACGGCGCCAAGCTGCGGTAAAATTATCTTTTTATGATCGACTATTTTTGAAAGATTCACCGCGCTTATTTTCCGGATCAGTTCTTCGGTGCCGAACGTTCCCTTCCCGGCCGCGCACCAGACGTTTACGCCTTTCGTGTCGAGCGCGAGAATCCATGCCGAAAGGCCGTCCGTTTCCTTTCGCAAAATGTCGAACGTCAGTTTATAATTGGCCGTCACCAATACCGGCGAATCGCTTCCCGGCCGGCCAATACAGTAAAGCCCCGGCTCCACTTTATAATCGTCGCGGCCGAGCGCCAGTCTTACCTTTAACGCGCCGATGATATCATTAAAATCAAGTTTCGAACTGACCCGCTGAATTTTTTCGCCGTTAGCGTCCTGCCATCCGCAGACAAAACCGGGCGTTCCAACCGCGCTATTGCTGGCATTCGAGCTGCAACCGCAACCGCATTTTTTATCATTTTCCATAAGTACCTCCCAAAGTTTATAAAAATATTATGAGCCGCCGTTAAATTCAGCCGCGGTCGCACTGGCATTTCTTCGCTTCGCCGGTCGTGGATATTCTTATCTTTTTCATTGCCGTCGCGAGCAATTCCACGGCTTCAACGATAATGTCATGCTTTTCAACGCTGATACATTTGAACAGTTCTTTATAATAATCATCGCAGGTTTTGTTAATGCGATCAATTGCCGCATGGCCTTCCGGAGTGACACGTAAGATCGCCTGCCTCCTATCGGCTTTATTTGCCTCTCTTGTGACCATGCCGGACGCGACCATGCTTTCAACGGTCCTGCTCAGAGTGCTCTTGTCCAATTCGAGATTTTCAGCAAGTTCGGTGACTGATATCTCGTCGCAACCGACCATTTCCATTAACGCATGGCAATGCGCAAGTGAAACGCCGCAACAGCCGGTGTCCTCCTTCAATTGGATCGCTATCTCACGCTCAAGGCCGCGAATATGCTGCCTGAATTTTTTCAATTCCTTTTTTTGAATCATCGCCGCTCCTTTTTCAATTTAGGTGTATTATACAACCATTGTAACACACAACTATATTTCCTGTCAAGTTTCTTTTTCTTTTTTGCGTACCGGTCTATTACGCCTGAAAGCAGCGCAAAATGGAAAAAGAGCGATAAAAAATTGACAATGCTTTCATTTTTAAATATAATGAAATCTGATATATCAACCTGTCCAAAATTTATTTCAATAAACGGGAGCGTTCTATGTTAAAAAAATTAACCGTTATTCTTCTATTATTGTCCATGTGCCTTGGTTTAATGAGGAACGGAGAAGCTAAAAGCCTGCGGATGAATGATACCGAAAAATATAAAAACATGATAACGGCGGCCCGTGAAACCATATGGAAAGCCTTGACGGACGGCCATGGAAGCTGCGCCACGGTTGCGGTTATGGACGCAGGCCGGCTCGTTTATTCTGAATGCATGGGTCCGGCTGAAAGAGCTTCAAACCGGCCAGTGGATAAAAACACGCGCTTCAATATCGGCTCGACAAGTAAAATGTTCGTCGCCGTTGCTATTTTACTGCTCGTCGACGACGGCAGGATTGCGCTCGACGAACCGATCATAAAATATGTTCCCGATTTTAAAATGAAGGATGAGCGCTATCGCGACATAACGGTCCGAATGATCTTCGACCATTCGTCAGGATTGCCCGGGTCCACCTTCTTTTTCAGTTACGAGCCCGACGCCGGCATGCATAAAATGCTGCTCGAAGAGATGCGGGACGCGAGCCTTAAACATAAGCCGGGGGCTATGTCCATGTATTGCAACGACGGCTTCACGCTCGGCGAGATGATAGTCGAAAGGGTCAGCGGCAAAAAGTACATCGATTTTCTGGACGAACGTGTTTTCAAGCCGCTTGGCATGAAAAATACGGGCGCGAGCATCGGCGAAGCCGGCGGCAAAAATATCGCGGAATATTACGATCTGAAAACGGGCAAAAAATACCCGCCGGAGGTCGTAGCGGTCTACGCGTGCGGCGGCCTTTCATCGACCGCGGAAGATCTCTGCAAATTTGGTGACAGCTTTAACCCGAATGGCCACAAGATTTTATCGGACCAATCGTTAGCCGAAATACGCCGGAGCCGGCCCCTGCCGTTTTATAATGACTTTAAAGCCAGGCCCATGATGAGCTATTTCGGCTGGGAATATTCAAACCTCGCCGAATACGAGGCTAAGGGCATTCAGGTCCTGGGAAAGGGCGGCAACACCGCGTGCTATTCGACGAACCTCCAGATAGTGCCGTACCGTGGAATATCGATAGGCCTTATCGTTAACAGCCACGCTTCAGGCGAAGCTCTGACGCGCCCCATACTCGACGGGCTCATGAAAGACAGGGGCATGCTCATGCCGAAAGACGCCGTTAAAAGGCCTGTCGAACCGCAGGTAATACCGGAGGAGCTGCTGAAATTCGCCGGCGTTTACGTTAAAGATGCGGAACCGTTCAAAATCGAGTTCAATAAAGATAAAAACGGGATCGAAATAAGCCAGCTTACGCCGATCGACCCTGATAAAGACAAGAACGACGGTAAAGATAAAACCGGCGATAAAAGCGAAGGCCACGGGGCGCCGTCGGAACCCGCTTTAACTTTTGTATATAACAACGGCGTTTTCCACAATTTTGAAAAAGATCTGAGGTATTACTTTATCGAGAACGACGGCCGTCAATATATGGTCCAGCACAAGATCAAGACTTACGGTCTCGATATGCTGGAGTATCAGAAACTCGATGAAAATAAAAACGGCGTATCTCTCAAAATCGATATAAGCGGGGAAATCTGGCTCACGAGAAATGAAAAGCCTTATATACTCGCCGGCAACATCGGATGCGGCAAAGCGCTTTTTTACAGGGAACTGCCCGGTTACGTCAACTTCCTCGGACTTAAAAAGATCGAAACCCCCGAATACGCGAGTATAGCCGCAACGGCTTCCCGCGACCAGACGGACATGCGCGTTCTGAATGTGAATGGTGAAACCTGGATCAAATCTTCCTATCGCCTTTTTTCGCCGGCGTCCGTCGCCAGAAAATTGATAAAAGGCGTCAACCGGATAGTAATAAAACACGAAAACTACAATGAATGGCTGAAGGTCGAAAAAGGCGCCGTGATCAGTTTCACTAAACCCGAAAAAGGCAGGATCGCTGTCGTAACCGATGACGGCCCTCTTTATGACAGCATTACCGATCAGGATGAAGTATACGCTCCGGAAGGCAGCTTCATATTCTTCGCTGGAACCGCAGGCGATATATTCAAGATAGAGGCCAGATAAATTAAAGGCTGAAAATAAGTTTTAATACCAAATTGCGTCTTATTTAATTATAACGCAATCCTAAAAAACCTTAAAACGCTTACTTGATAAAGACTCCGGTCCAATTCACCGGAAATGAAATAATAATTGGCGGGTGTTATTATGTCGAAAAAAATATGGTTGATCTTGCTGGTTGTTTTCATGTGCGTCAATATGGCAGCGGTTTGCGAGGCGGGCGCGGCCAGCGATTATAAAAACACGATAACGACGGCGCGCGAAACGCTCTGGAAAGCCATTACAAACGGCCAGGGCGGCTGCGCCACGGTCGCCGTCATGGATAACGGAAAAATAGTATACTCCGAAGGCATCGGCGTGGCGGACCGCGCGAAAAACAAACCCGTGGATAAAAACACGCGCTTTAATATCGCGTCGACCAGCAAGATGTTTCTGGCCGTCGCGATGCTGATGCTCGTCGATGAAGGCAGGGTTTCGCTCGACGAAAAAATAGTGAGATACGTGCCTGAATTTACGATGAAGGACGAACGCTATCGCGATATAACGGTCAGGATGATCTTCAACCATTCGACCGGCCTGCCCGGAGCGACGAACTATGCAACTTATGGTCCCGACAGGACCATGCAGCGGCTATTGCTCGAAACCATGAAGGACGCAAATTTAAAACATAACCCGGGCGCGATGTCGATCTATTGCGATGACGGTTTTACGCTCGGTGAGATAGTGGTTGAAAAAGTAACAGATCAAAAATATATCGATTTTCTGGCCGAACGCATCTTCACGCCGCTCGGGATGAAAAACACCGGCTTGAGCGTCGGCGAGGGATATTATGATAACATCGCCGAATATTACGATCTGAAAACGGGCAAAAAATATCCGCCAGAGGCCGAAATAGCTCTTGCCGCCGGCGGATTATCGTCGACTGCCGAAGATCTCTGCAGGTTCGGCGCAAGCTTTTTCCCGACCGGCCATAAACTTTTGTCCGAAGCCTCGCTTCGCGAGATACGCAAGCTTCAGCCGACGCCTTTTTATTATAAGCTTAAAAACCGACAGAAACTGAACGCTTTCGGCTGGGACTATTCGAATATCGATGAATATGAGGCTAAAGGTTACCAGGTACTCGGCAAGGCGGGCAATTCCATTTCATATTCGACGAACCTGCAGATCGTACCGGACCTTGGAATATCCATAGCCGCGTGTATCTCAGGGCTCACTTCCGGGGACCAGCTCACGCGCCCGATACTCGACACGCTCATGATGGATAAAAAATTGACGGGGCCCGAAATAAAGCCT
>CAZJFS010000161.1:0-9861 GCA_964545075.1 uncultured bacterium | reverse complement strand
CCAATGGTTCGGCTATTACCCTTACGGCCGATACCGAAAGGATCACCGGCAGCGTTGTCCTCGATAATATAAGCAGCGCAAATCTGATCCTTAAAAACAATACGACTTATAATGGCGCCATTAATACGGATCATACCGCAAAGTCAATCAGCGTGACGCTGGATAATTCGAGCGTCTGGAATGTGACCGGAACCTCATATATAACGACCCTAAACGATTCCGACACCTTACTCTCCAATATCAGAAGCGACGGAAACACCGTTTATTACGACCAGGCCAACAGAGCCAACGGCTGGCTCAATGGAAAAACCATCAACCTGGCGGGAGGTGGAATCCTTACTCCCGCCAAGTAGAGGGCTCATTTTCCCTGATGCGGCGCCTTCCGAAAAGTTAACGGTAACGCTGGAACGGCGCATTTGATAAATCGTTTACACAGCTGAAATAATCAACCGCAGCGATCGTGGTGCCGTCCCGGCATCACCGATCGTTACAATATTTACTATTTTTAAGAAATTTATTAAAAGGAACATCAAATGAAAATACAAGATCATTACAAAAAATTGATTGTCGCGGCGGTTATATTGTCGCTAGGCTATTACTATTTTTATTCGTCGAAAAAAAGCGCAAGCGTCGTTATAGACGTTAGCGCTGCGTCTAACGTTGAAAAGGTGACGTCGGGAACTTTCGAGATACTTATTTCATGTACCGGCGTGATCTCTGCCATATCGAGCGTTGACGTTAAATCCAGGGTGGGCGGTAACGTCGAACTTCTAAATCTGATGGAGGGCGATTTCGTAAAAAAAGGCGACCTGGTGGCCACGATCGATAAAAGAAATACGCTCTTGAAGGTCAAGCAGGTCGAAGCCGATCTGAAGTCGGCCCGCTCGCAATATGAGGAAATGAAGCTGTCGTATGACAACAACCGGAAAGTATATGACAACGAGATGCGAAAATCGCTCACCAATATAGAGCTTAGCCGCGTAAATCTGCTTCAGATGAAAAAGGGGACGCGGCCCGAGGAAATTTCACAAGGAGCCGCCCAATCCGACCTGGCCGCCGCCAATTATGAAAATTGCCGTAAAAGTTATGAACGCAACAAGGAACTTTACAACAAAAATCTTGTTTCTCAGGCATCGCTCGACGAAGCTCGCGCCAAGTCAGATGTCGCTTACGCGCAGTTAAAAACCGCCCAGGAAAAGCTTTCGCTTTTGAAACAGGGCTATCAGAGCGAGGATATACAAAAGGCCATGTTGCAATACGAGGTGTCTATTTTCGAAGTTGAAAGCACGAAAATAAAGATCGAATCGCTTCAGATGATGGAGCAGAAAATATTAAATTTGAAATCCATGGTCGATAAGGCCGAAAGCATTTATCAGGACGCGTGCGAACAATTGAACGACGCGACGGTTCTGGCTCCGATTTCAGGCATAGTGACCCAAAAGTGGGTTGACGCGGGAGGAATAATCACTTCCGGAATTTCATCGGTCACGTCGGGGACCAATATTATAACGTTATCCGACATGAACGAAGTGTGGGTGAAGGCGAACGTGGATGAAACCGACATCAGCAAGCTTAAAAACGGCCTTAAGGCGCGTGTGCGTCTCGACAGTTTTCAAAAAAGAATTTTCGCGGCCGAGCTTATAAGCATAGGGCCCAGAGTTTATCTTAAAAACGACGTTCCGTCAGTCGATGTAACGCTGAAACTTATTGAGGGAACGAATGAAGTCAAGGTCGGAATGACCGCTAACGCCGACATAGTGGTTTCCTCGAAACCTGATGTCAGAATGATACCGTTCGACGCGGTCATCGAAAAAGGCGATAAAAAATTCGTTAAAGCGGTTAGCCGCAATGGCCAGTCCTATATGAAAGAGATACAAACCGGCGAATCCAATGGTGAAAAAACGATTCTTTTAGGCGGCCTGGAGGATGGCGATAAATTTTATTCGGCCATCGCTTTAAAGCGTGAAAAAGCCTCGAAATCGTCAGATAGTTCGTCCGGCGGCGGAATGCCGCCTCCGCCTCCGATGTAGGCTGGCGGTTAGCGTAAAAGCGTACGGTTGAATTATCAACTTACAGATGAACCTGTGTGCATGTAAATAAAAAGGAATCAATTTATGAGTATAATTGAGCTTTTCAGAATATCCATAGTGAGCCTCGGCGCGAATAAAATGAGGTCAATACTTACCATGCTCGGCATAATAATCGGCGTGTGTTCGGTCGTAGCGATGCTTTCCGTCGGCGAAGGCGCGAAGCAGATGATAACCAAATCGATCGAAGGCCTCGGAACGAACCTTCTGTTTGTAATGCCGGGACAACTCAAGGTAGGCATGGGCGGCCAGGGAATGGGTTCCAGCCAGACGCTTAAAAATGAAGACGCCGCGGCGCTGGCGGAAGAATGCCCTTCGATTTTGCTCGTAGCGCCTGAAAGTTCGAAATCCTCCAGGGTCAAAGCCGGAAACCAGAACACTATGACCCAGATTACTGGAACGAATCAAAACTATCCGACTGTGCGCAATATGAAGCTCTCCAAGGGTTCTTTTTTTACCGCCGTGGATAACAAGAACTATAAAAAATATGCGGTTATCGGCTCTACAGTAGTGGATAACCTTTTCCCGAACCAGGAACCGGTGGGTAAGGAAATAACGATAAATCGAAACGCGTTCACCGTTATAGGCGTTCTTGAAAAAAAGGGGCAGTCGGGCCCCAACAATCCGGATGACATGATATTGGTGCCGCTTTTGACTTTTCAAAAAAGCCTGTCCGGCGTGAAATATATAAGAAGCATAAACGTTCAGGTCGCGAACAAGGACGATATGGACCTTGCGATCGAAGAGATAAAGTCGGTTCTGCGCAAGCGCCATAAGACGAGCGGCGCTAACGAAGATTTTACCGTGAGGAACCAGACTGATATGCTCAACCGGATGAGCGATATTACCGATACCATAACCCTTTTTCTTGGCGGTATCGCATTTATTTCGCTTTTTGTCGGCGGCATCGGCATCATGAATATCATGCTGGTATCCGTGACCGAGCGAACGCGTGAAATCGGGTTGCGAAAAGCTCTGGGCGCCACTAAAATCGACATATTGAGCCAGTTTTTGATCGAATCGGTATTCCTTTGCGTCCTGGGCGGAATAATAGGCATTTTTAGCGGCGCGGCCATATCTTATGCTATTTCGCATATCGGAAGTTGGACTACGACCGTTTCAACCTGGGCGATCATGATTTCATTTACATTCTCCCTTGCCGTGGGGCTTTTCTTTGGAATATATCCGGCCAACAAGGCGGCCAATCTAGATTGCGTCGTGGCGCTGCGCTACGAATAAAAATCATCGGCGCCTGGCCTTGGGTAAAAGACGTGACATATTTATAATGAATCTGCGCTATTTGATTTTCATCATGATTTCAGTTATAATGTGACGCGTGCAAAAATCTAAGGATAAAGCTTTTTTAGCATTTGACTTTGCGTTTTCGCATGCGCCAAGATTGCAAAGGAGCCATTCGATATGCTCGTCGCAAGGGACCTCAATAAAAAATACGGCGATTTCTCAGCCCTTTCAGACGTCAGCTTTGAGATAAGGCCGGGTGAGATATTCGGATATCTCGGACCTAACGGCGCCGGAAAATCCACGACATTAAAACTTCTCACATTCGCATCCGCGCCGGATTCGGGTCAAATATTGTACGAAGGCCGGTCAATATTCGACATTACCAATGAATATAAGAATTTTCTCGGTTATGTTCCTGAAGTTCCTTTTGTATATGAAATGCTTACGGGAAGGGAATTTTTGAACTTCGTCTGCGATATGCGCAGTATCCCGGTTTCCGGAAGAAAAAACATAGATTATTATCTGGAAATCTTCGAAATATTCAAGGATGCCGAAAAACTCATCTCGTGTTATTCTAACGGCATGCGGAAAAAAATATCGATCATAGCTGCGATCATTCACAGGCCGAAGATCTTACTACTCGACGAACCGACCTCCGCGATGGACGCTTTAAGCACTAAAAAATTCAAGGATATACTGGCCGATTTTAAAACTTCATCTACGGCGATATTATTGACCACGCATGTTCTTGAAATAGCCGAAAAGCTATGCCAGCGTATAGCGATAATAAGCAAGGGCAAAAAACTGGCCGAAGGAACGCCCGAGGAAATAAAAAAAGCAGGAAACTGCTCGGGCGGAGAGCTCGAGGACGCTTTCATACTCCTTACGAATCCTGAAATAAAAAACGGAGAATATCCCGGCCGATGATCTCGATCTTGTTTAAATACAGACTCATAATGAATAAAAACCGCTTCGCGAATATGCCGGTGGCTGAAAAGATCGCTTACGCATTGGTCGTTCTGGTCATAACGGCTTTCGTGCTTATCATGACCGGGATGTGCCTGAAAAAAGCCGACAAGATAATCGAATTCATAAATCCATCGACGTTTGAGTATTTCAATTTTTTAGGCGCCGTCGTTTTGAATTTGATCCTTATGGCTGCGATCTCGATAGAAGCTTTCGCCGAGGTCGAAGATATCTATTACAGGCGTGAAACGCAGTTCATTCTTCAATTTCCAAATGATTTTTCGATATATTTCATTTATAAGCTCGTCGAAATATCGTTGAAGATAATTCCGGTTCTCGTTCTTTTATTCCCGCTTGGCCTGCTCTACGTTTTTTTCTTCGTTAAATACTACGGCGCGGCGGTCGCGATGAATTTTATTTTATATTCATCGCTTTCACTCGTTATCATTCTGATGTTTTCATCTGCGCTAGTTATGGCCCTTGCCGCCGCCATAGCAAGGCTTCTATCTTTTTTCAGGCAAAGGACTATCGGTTTGATGCTTGCGATCGGCTTCATAGTCATATTATGCTTTTATTTTCCCGTTCTGAAAGACTGCTTAACGCAAAAATCCGAAAACAAGAACGCGCTGGCGAATATCTATAACACGATCAAGGTTTCCGCTAATAAATTCGAATTTTCACCAGTATCTATTCTGGCTGAAGGAGCTAACAGCTTTGTTAATGCCATTAGCCGGGGTTTATTAGCTGATATTTTTTATTCGCTGCTCGTTACCATTGCGGCTATCGTTATAAGTTACTACATAAACCTGATATTTTTCTTCAGGGAGATGGGCAGCCTTCTGGATAACATGTCATTGAGACAGAATTCATCGAGGTCCATGCTATATTTCCGGCCCCTTGAATCTATGCCCGCCGTCTGGCGCGGCGCCATTTACGACGAGACATGTCATGTTCTCAGGAAAAACTTTTTAATGGTTTTTATTTTTATGGTCCCCGCCATATTCGCGATGCCGTTCTACCTTCCTCCCAAATTTTTTGAGGCGGTCAGGGCTGCCAATAAATATTGGGCAATATTCGTGATAAACTCAACGATCCTTATGTACGGCTCGGAATTAATGGCCGGCGATCTTATCAATAAAAGAGCTTTCATGCAGCTTTTACGGCCTATGTCCGTAAAGCTGAAAGACTTTCTGGCGGCCAAGATCTTTTTTTACTGGCTGATATGGGCATCCCTGCTTTTGTTCGTTAACAGCTCCTGGGCTTACTTTTTGAGGCTTGATATTTTTGAATTCCTGGAGGTCTTTTTTCTGATAGTTATCTGGTCAGCCGTCGCGCCTCTTATTTGCTACGGAGTAGGCAGCCTGGCCTATGCGAAGTTTTCATTGAAAAAGGATGCCGACGGTTTTCAGCCTTCCGACCCCGCGGTCCGGATAATCGTTTCTATTATTCTGACCGTTATGTGCATCGGTTCGTTCAGGCTGTATAACTCTGGCCTTGAAATGGCCTATATTTATGTTTATTTTTTAGTGTGGCTGGCGGCCTCATTTTTCACTTTACGGGCCGGCGCGCGGGCGCTTGAAAAAAAAGAACTTTGAAAAAGCTTTCTCCTTGGGTGCTGGCGGGAAAAATTCGGCCTGGTTCATGATTTGCCGGTATGGTGGAATTGAAGCTGAAAAATACCGCGCTAACCAGATGCGCGCTGGATATTTATGGTAATATACATGTAATCAAAGCGGCATAAAACAAAGTGTATTTCATACATTTTATTTTATGCCGCTTTAAAAATTTTGGCAAAAAGTGTTTTTTTAAAATCGCCGGCTGAACGCCATGGGAATATTTAAATTATTCTACTTTTATTTTTGCCGTTTTAAGCGTTACCACGAAATCGGGATCGCTCATGTGGCGAACGGTCACGAAGCCTTCGCTTTCGCCTTTATGGACGGCCTTGACTTTTAACGACATGGTTTTCGATCCGCGGAACGGGACGGTCACGAGCTGGATCGATTCGCCTCCGCTGGTTTTCTGGCCGTATAAAAGCTGGCCGCGGTAATCCGCGAGAAGATCTTCCGTTTGCATTAACGACAGATTTGACGGAAGCGCCACTATCGCGTAATAATCCGCCGCATCCGAGTCTTTTTGAATTTTATCGTTTAAATTTATTTCGATCATCGATTCGTCGCCGGTCTTGAGAGCTGCATTTGCGCATTTTATGTCGAAAAAGGGAGTCTTTTCAAGATGATCGAACATATTAAGCGCCGATTCGTTGTCTATTCTTACGGTTACGAATTCATGCGCCGTAAGCGTCAGGTCTTTTTCTTTGACTTCGAGTAAATAAGGGGTATCTGAGACGACAACATTTGCTTTAACAGTTTTGCCGCTAATTATTTTGACCGTCGCTACTTTCGCTATCCTGCTTTCGCGCGCCATCGCAATGAGAAGGTCTAAAAATTTAACCATTGTCTGAGGCGCCGAGTAAACTCCGCCGAGAAGCGCCGGGCCCTGTATCAAACCGGGCTCGCCTGTGTTTATGAGGCCGCGCGCGACCTTGTTGAATACCAGGCTGAAATTCTTGTCGTTTTTCATAAGAAGCGCCTTCGCGTTTATGAGCATGTAATAATAAGCGCCGGTGCGCTCAAACGCCCTTAAAAATCTGAACTTATCGTAGAGCATCGTGAAATTTCCGCTTATTTTTTTATGAAATTCAGGATTTTCGATATCCAGCGCCGGGAGCGCTTTTGTTCTGAAAAAATCCATTACGGCGTTATCGGTTACGGCTTTATAGACGATCTTGCCGTCTATCTCGACGGGTATTACATCCTGGCCCGTCTTGGGATCGAACATGGCGTATTCCGGTATCGATATATTTTTTTTAGCGAGCGCGCCCATCATTTTTTCAAGCATTTCAGCCGCCGTATTTATCGTGTCGCCGAGTTCGGCCTTTAATTCTTCGTTAGACGAAAGAGACGTCACCACCGAACTTAGATTTTTGGAGACCCAGATGCTCCATGTTATGTTTTCTGCTACGCCGGGATAAGGATAAACAAGTCCGGTTTCCTTATTGTAAAACTTCTCGTTGAGATCTTTTATTGATTTTATCAGATCGGCTTTTATTTTATCGCGCAGACCTTCGTCGTTCAGAATATTTTCAGCCATGGCTCTTAAGAGCATCGCTCTGATCGCGGCCGATGCGCTTATTGCTTCGGCGTGGCCGAACCATGAATACATGGTCGTGTTCATATTCGCGGCGATACCGCCTAAAAGCCTCGCCGGGTTTGCATAAACAGCTACTTTTTTGCCTTCTTCGATCGCCATGGCCGAACCGTCCGATATAATTATATCGGAGAATGTGACGGGCATCGCAGATATGTTTTTAATATTGAACGCTCTTTTATCGGTGGATTTTCCGTCTTTATCGATGACGCTAACGGTAAGTTCGCCGTAATTTCTGCCGATGATCCCGAATTCGAGATCGTTGGCTCCCGCTTTTACTTCTTTTTCGATATCTTTTTCGAGGCATGCGCCGCTGATCTTTAATTTCATCGCTTCACCAGAGGTATTTACTACCGAAAGCCTTGCCGTAATATTAGAGCCGGGCGTGATAAGCAGCGGGAACGAGGCTTCGGCGAAACTTTTCTTTGAAACGTCTATGTCTTTTACCTTTTCGATATAGTCGAATTTATCGACGGCGACGAACCTGATCTTGCAGCGTCCCGTCTGAGGCGGAAGTTTTACGGAGATTTTAGCTTCGCCGTTTGCGTCCGTCTTTATGGCCGCGCAGTAAACTACTTTTTTTTCGCCTTCGCGAATGGTTTCGGTGGGCTCTTCTGAAGGCTGCTTAGCGGCAAGACTTTCCGAATCATTGCTTGGAGGAACAGCTCGGGATTTAGCGAACATTCTCATGGCACCGGTGGGCGCCATTTTTTTTGGCGACGGCGCGCTCATTTCCTTCATGGGCAGGGATGCGGATGGCATTGCCGTATCCATATCCATGAGCGATTCCGATTTTTCCTTGCTGAATTCGCCGGTAAATTCCATGCCGGTCCAGTCGCGCCAGCTCGCGACTGTATTGGCAAGATCGCGGAATGAATCGCCGATCGATGACACCAGCGGTTCCTTCGGGCTTTTTGAAGCTACTCGATTGTCGAAGACTTCCAGAATTCCGTTCACGGCTACGCCTTTATTGGTAGATTTATTTCCGGCTTTTACGGTCAGGTTAAATTCCGAAAGCGGAATGCCTGATTCCGGCGAAATTACGTCTATTTCAAGCGGCGATGGAGTGAACGCGACTACCCAGGCTTCGTAATATCTTCCGTCTTTATTCTTTTCGTCTTCTACGAACCCGGCTATGCCCGCGAATGCGTAGGGAGGAGGACATTCAATTTCAAATTTTTGGCCTTTTTTAAGATCTTTTTCGAGTTTTACTTCGCGGGTTTTGAATGTCTCGTTATTTTCCATATAATAAACGAAGCCTTTCGCATTTTTAATTTCGCGTTTGATCGTTATTTCTATTTTATTCGAATGATCGCATATAGGCGAGTGAAGCACAAGCGGGCTGTCGTCGTTTTGCTCACTCGTCTTTTCGATATAAATCTCGCGGCCGGGGACCGGCTGGGTTCCTTCGTAAGGCGCGAGCGTGGCGTTATACGCCGTCGTAAATCCGCCGGTGATCTGAGTGCTCTGGCGTTCGACATGGCCTGATCTTCCAAAGAGGTTTCGGACGTCGCCCTTATCGGTCACTACCTCGAGTTCGAAAGGACCGGAATGGCCGCCAACCTCCATCGAAGCCTCGAGGACGCCTTTTTCTATGTTTATTTTCTGCGGAGCGCCGGCTTCACAGCCGTTGCAGCCCGGAAGATAGCAGCGCGACCTGACGGTAGCGGCCCCGGTATATGGCTGATTTAACACGCGCACTTCGTTTTTAACGTTGAGGCCGTTGCCCCAGCGTTTTCCGACGCCTTCGGCGTTTCCTAAGAACCATCCGCCCTTGACTTCTTTCAATGCTTCGGCCGTCGTAAGCTGTTCGAATTCATAAGCGAAGGAGACCGCGCCCAGATGGCCTTCAACCACTGAAAAAGTGGAACTTTCCTCGATCTTTTTATCCGCGGTCGTAACGCTGACTCGATATTCGCCAACCTCTATTTTATTTTTTTCGCCGCTCAATATTTTTTCGACCAGGACGCCGCCGTCGTTTAATTTGAATGTTCCCAGATCTTTAGGCGTCGCGTCTTTTTTTTGAAGGGTTATTTTAATTTCAGCGGAAGGGTTTACCGGCATGAGGATTTTAAGGTTGACGTCTTCGTTGGGCCAGTAAACCGGCTGATCCATAGTGATGGAAACGAATTTCATTTTCATGTAATCTTTTACTTTTTCGGAAACGGATAGAACTTCTTTTTTTTGGGAGTCGTATTTGAACATAGCGGTTTCTTTAACCTCAATGGTATCTTTTTTCGCCATCGCCGGACCTCCGTTTAAAATAAATATAAGTATAATTATTACTAAGAACAATCGATTTACAGACATTTTATACCTCCGCATATGTTTAAGAAATGGATGATTTCATAATATA
>CAZJFS010000160.1:0-9877 GCA_964545075.1 uncultured bacterium | reverse complement strand
TGTAACGTCCTTTTCTCTTACGCGATCGATAATATCCTCGTTCATTCGATCTTTATCGATTCCATAGTCAACCTGCAAAAACCCAAAATGCTTATAACCGAATACGAGCGGATGTGCCATGAAAATCCGGGTTCGGTCATTACAAGTTTCATAAACCAATCCTTAAGATCGCTTATTATCGATAAAAGCGCTACCTCAAAAGTAGATTATGCGGTCGCCGTAAGAGTGAATTTTAACGTGTGCCATAAATGCTTCCACTTGAATTTAAACGAATTTAACAACTGCCAGAGATGCGGGAGTGCATTGCAGCTATGATCGGTATACCTGAGGGAATTATATTAGTTTTAATCTTCGGCATTTTTTTCGTCGTTAAAAAATATGTCGAAAAGCAAACGGAACTTGACAGGCTCAGGCTTTTGAATCAGAAATATATGGCTGACGTTAACAGGGTAAAAAGTGACGCGCGCGAACACACTTCTCAGATCATAACTAAAACTACGGAAAAAAACGTCAAGCAGTCGATGCTTTTTTTAAAGATTAAAAAGATCGTTTCAAGCCTTGATCCGCAGGACATATGTAACAGCGTGTTCGATCTTTTACATAAGGAGCTGGCGGTTAAAAAAGCCTGCATTCTTCTTCTGGATTCCAAGACCCAGAATTTTTCGATACTTTCTTCACTTGGATTTAACGCTAACGAAGATCGTGACGTATCCATAAATAAGCATGAACAAAGTCTTATAGGTCTCGCCATAAGGTCGAACATAACCGTCGATATCAACAGCGTTGAAAAAGAACAGACCTTTTTGAGGCTGGTCGGCAAGGGCACGGTTAAGACCATTATGGCCGCTCCGATCCATCATTCTAAATCATCAGAAATAATGGCTGTTTTAAACATATGCGATATGGAGAATATCAATTATTCCAACGAGGAAAAAAACCTTTTTAATATGGTTACCTCGCTTCTGGAGGTCGCCCTCAATAATTCTCTGGTCTATGAGAATCAGATCGAAATGAGCGAGCAGATGTCCCAGGAAACCGAAAAAATAAAGGACATATTCGGAAGATATGTTTCAGCCCAGATTATGGGTGAAATTCTTAATGACCCGGATGCTCTCGAACTTGGCGGAGTCAATAAAAAAGTTACCATACTCGCTTCCGATATCAGAAGCTTTACTAAAATGTCGGAAAGCCTTCCTCCGCAGGAAATGGTATCCATGCTAAACGATTACTTTTCAGTCATGACGGAGATCGTCAATATGAACCATGGCTGCGTCGATAAATTCATCGGCGACGCCATGATGGTCCTTTTCGGAGCGCCTATAGCCAAGACTGAAGATTGCTTCAACTCGATCCGCTGCGCTATCGAAATGCAGGACGCGATAAAGATATTTGAGGAAAAATGGCGTGAAACCAAAGGCGCCGACTGGCAGTTCAAAATAGGCATCGGCATCAATGTCGGCGACGTCGTTATCGGAAATATAGGTTCGTCTTCAAGAATGGAATATACGGCGATAGGCGACAACGTCAACGTGGCTTTCCGTCTTGAGTCGATAGCCGCGGGCGGCACCACGCTTATAACCGAGTCGTTGTATTCAGAGGTCAGCGATCGCATAATCGTTGAAAAGCTTCAGCCGACGACGGTCAAGGGACGCACGCAGCCGGTTCAGGTCTATAAGGTCATCGGGCTTAAATAATTTTGTTGTCGCGCTTCTGATATCTGATTTCATTTCGTAAAATTTGACTTGGCGGGGTAGTTGAAATGAAAACTAAAATATTAAAGATGGGGGATTTTAAAATGGAAAACAAGCTCAAACTTTCAATTCGTGACAAATATATGCAGGCTTCACCGATCAGAAAACTTGTGCCTCTCGCTAATGCGGCCAAGGAGAAGGGCGTTACCGTTTATCATCTGAACATAGGCCAGCCCGATATCGAGACGCCGAAGGAAATACTCGAAGCTTTTAAAAACCAGAAAGCCAAGGTCGTTGCTTATTCTCCGTCACAGGGCGAAAATAAATATCTCGATTCCCTTATAAAATATTATGACAGGATAAAGATAAAAGATCTTAAAAGATCAGATATACTCGTAACCATGGGCGGTTCCGAAGCCATTCTTTTCGCGATGATGGCGATATGCGATCCGGGCGATGAAATAATAGTGTTCGAGCCCTTCTACACAAACTATAACGGCTTCGCGGTAATGGCGAACATCAAGCTGGTTCCGATACTCACCGAGGCGGCCGATGGATTTCATCTTCCGGACAAGAAGAAGATCGAGGAAAAGATCACGTCCAAAACCCGCGCGATACTAATCTGTAATCCTAATAATCCCACCGGCACAGTTTATAAACTTGATGAATTGAAGATGCTCGCCGATGTTTGCAAGGAAAGAAGTCTTTTTCTTCTGTCGGACGAGGTTTATCGCGAGTTCGTATATGACAACGAAAAACACATATCGGCGCTTGAATTGACGAATATTTCCGACCGGGTTCTGGTCTTAGACTCCATATCGAAAAGATACAGCGCGTGCGGCGTCCGCATCGGATGCGTGGTTTCGCGTAACGCCGAGGTTATGAACCTTATCCTGCGCTTCGGTCAGGCCCGCCTTTCCTCGCCTTATTTCGAACAGATGGCGGCGGCCGAAACCATAAACATTTCCCCGGCCTATATGACCGGCATGATCGCCGAATATAAAGCGCGCCGCGATATAGTTTACGAGGCGCTGGCGTCCAATCCTAAAATAATTTGCAAAAAACCGAAAGGCGCTTTTTACGTGATCGCAAAACTGCCCATTAAAAACGCCAATAAATTCGCCGAATGGCTTCTTACGGACTTTCGCCACAATGGAAAGACCGTCATGGTCGCTCCAGCGTCAGGGTTTTACGCTACGCCGGGCCATGGCGAAGACGAGATACGCCTCGCTTACGTTATCAGCCGCGAACATTTGAAGGAGGCTATGGCGCTATTGGCCGAAGCCATTAAGCAATATGAGCAGATAGAAGCGTCGCAACATAAAAAATAGAACCAGAATAAATTCATGAAAAAACCCCTTTTAAAAATAATTTTTATCATTACGATAGCGGTTTCGTGCGGTTGGGCTCATACCGGGCCTGCCCGCGCGGCCGAGCTTCTTTCCAAACCGGAATTTTTCCGGCTTATCGCCATGGTCTACGACGCTCGCACGCTTGAGGCCGTCGCCGATTGCTATGTTTCGATCGGTTCGAAACGGATCAGAACCGATGATCGCGGTTATTTTGAGATTTCGAATATGCTTTCGGGAGATTATTTCGTGACGATCGAACGGCCGCCATTCGAAAAATATGCTCAATTCCATTCATTTCAGTCGCCTCTCGCGATCCTTCGCATCGGACTCGTGATACCGCCGCCCGAGATAACTGAAATGCAGAAAAAAAACACCGAATACGATATGACGATCGGCCGCATAATGCGTATGAACACCAACGAGATAATGATAGGCGAGGAAGCCGAAAAACCCAGAAAGAAAAAATCCGGGTCTTCATACTACAGCCCTTACGGCAGGTCTTTCCATTCCGGCGAAGGTAAGAAGACGATGGCGTTTACTGAAAAAGCGCCGGGCGAGATATCGAAGGCGCCCAAAATATCAACCGCCAGAGGGTTCGGAAAGCTTATAGGCTGCGTATATGAAAACAACGGCAGCGAGATAAAATCACCCGCGAGAATTATTATCGGCATTGGGCGCGGCTCTGAAACCGAAAAGAGCGGAACATTCGAGATCCATAATATTCCCGTCGGGACGTACGATGTCACTATAAAGTGTCAGGGATATGAAACGCGCGTCGATAAAGGCTTTAAGATAAACGGCGGCCGCAATAAATACGACTTTTTCCTGACGCCGGCCGCGAAGAAATAAGACATCATATTTCGTTATATTTTATTTCGAGGGTCCAATCCGGAAGAAGCGAGATAGAACGTATAAGGGTTATCGTCAATTTTCTTTTGTTGACGTTATTTGAAGACGAGTATATCTTTTCATATTGGGCTTTTAATGAATTCCGGACCTGATCTTTGGTGAGGCGCGTTCGCGAATTAGATTTTTCGAGGGCGGCGTTCGCGCCATCGGCGACTCTTGTGAGCCTGTCGTCGTCGTTTAACTTCTCTAAAATATCATTTATCACGGCCGCTTCAATGTCATCCGCCGATATTTTATGCGATGCCGGGTTCGAACAGCCGCAGGAAACATAGCCTTCAGGCGAAAACCAGAGCTTTTCGCGGCACGTTTCGCAAATTATGAGTCCGTTCAGGAACCGTTCCGACATTAATTTAAAACCTCTATATTTATGGCTTTTTTAATGTTTTCTTTTTCCAGCGCCTCGACGTTTAATATTTCAAAGCGTACGTTCGTCCCGGTTTTTAGCGATTTCGCCTGCGGGTGGTTCTCGAGCGCTTCGGATATCTTGAAAATGGCCTGAAAAGAGCCGTGCATTTCCTCGATTATTCCAATGTTTTTATTTTTATCCAGCCATTTTATTTTGCCCGAGAATTTATTCGTGTCGCTGGCTTCGTTGATCATTTCTGATTCAGCTGAAATTTTTTCGTCGCAGACGTTGAAGGCCTGAAGTCCGTTTTCGCTCTCAAAAAGTTCGCATTCGACGCGTTCGCCCTGGCGGAGGGTTTTTATGCCGTCCCTGGGAATAGCGGTATAATGGACAAGGGCGGTATCGCCGCCGTCCAGAAGTATTTCGCCGACCCCGCGTTCGTCGTCGAACCATTTCACTTTTCCGTGCTTGATCTTGGGTTTGACCTTCGATATGTCGCGCACGTTTATCGCGACTAGACCGGTATGAGAAGGCACCGCGGAAAATTCGACTTCCGCGCCTTCATAAAGGCTCTGATAGCCGTCGCGCGCAATCGAGAGGTAATGGACGAATATTTCAGCGTTATCTTCGTTTCTTTTTATATAGCCTATGCCGTTGTCATCGTTGAACCATTTTACGACGCCGGTATATTTTTTATCCGGTTTCGCGTTATAGATGGTTTCCTCGACGGTGGGGCCGTTCTGGCTTTTGAGTTCGATGAGCTTGTCGTGTAAGGACTTGAGCTCGGGCTGGTCGGGATTTATCGAGAGCGACCTGCCGAAATATGTCAACGCTCGGTCTATAACATTTAATTTGTGATAGGAAAGTCCGATGTATAAAAGCGCGTCCGAATCCCGATCGTTGAGCTTTATAGCCTTTTCGGCTTCTATTATGGATTCGCGGTATAGCGAGAGGTTGAAATATTCCTCCGCCATCATGCGAAAAACTTCGCTGTTCTTATCGTTTATGGCGAGCGCCTTGAAAAGCGTAAGGATGCTTTCGTCGTGTTGCGACTGGAAAGCGTGAATTTTGGCGAGGTCGAGGTAGGTTTCAAGTTCCGGCGAATCCTTGAGTTTTTCCTTGCAGCGGAAAATCCCGTTGGACAGCACAGACATCGCTTCGACCTGTTTGTTTTCCTCCATGTAGAGCCTTCCGAGGCAGTAATAATTTTTCGTATCCTCGGGGAGCAGTTCTATCGCTTTTTTATAAAGCTCTATCGCACTCTGGCGGTCGTTTAATATGGAATGGCAGAGCGCAAGCGCGGAAACGATCTTTCCGTTTTCCGGCTCCGCTTCATAAGCTTCCTTGAGAGCTTTAAGGGCGGCGGAAGCGTTCTGATTAAGGAGATGGTCAAGGCCGGCGTCTAATAGTTCGGCCGCTTTTTTCGATTTACCTCTTGGCATGTTAAAACCTCTGAAAATGCTTTAAAATCAATGTGATTGTACCATAAACAAAAGATATTGTCAATTATTTAATTTATTAGCATCACTATCTTACGCTGTTGATATATTTTAATATTTCACGGCCGTCTTCCGAGAAAATATTTATACGGTCCGCGTCGATGTTTACGTTGTTCAAGTATTGAAGTATCAACGCGTCGTAGCCGTTAAGCGCGCATGGCAATATTCCCGCGAAGAAGAACCCGGAATTTTCAAATTCTTCCGAAAAACTCTCCGTGTGAGGATTTTCAATGTCGAGATGCATGTATATGACGTCGATCTTCTCGACGCAGAGTTGCTTTACCTTGTGTTTTATTATAGCGGCCGTATCGGGAGCGTATGAGGATATTTCGATCAGCGCGGAGTTTAAAACGTTGTGGGTAGTGGAACTTGAAATGGTGTTACGGGAAAGCTTCAGCCCGGCGACATCCTTCGCGGAACTTATTTTCACGGATATGCCGAGATTGGCGTATATTTTTTCGACGGCCGCGCGGTGCCGCGCCGGGGGATAAACGTTATAGGTTTCGCGCGCCGCGAATGGAAAATAGAACACTATGCCGCTTTCGCGCTGCGGTGCCGTCTCGGCCAGCCCCTTGAAATTTGTTTCGGGAAAGGCCGCGAAAAGGATGGCGCATGCTTTCATATTGAAATTAAAGCATATTTTCTGGGATATGGTGTGGCTCGTGACCGACCGGGCGTAAGTTCCCGCGAGCCCTATCTCGCGGCATTTCGAAAAAAGGGCTTCCGTCATTTTAACGAATATGCCTCCGCCTCTATATTCCGGTTTTACGAAAGCGACTCCGAGCTCACCGATAATATCTTCAGCGAGGTTCTTTTTAACCGCGCAATGGCCCATCACTATATTTTCATCAGTCGCGGCTACAAGCGAATACATGAGGTGATCTTTATTGTAGGACGTTATTTTTTCAGGGTAGTAGATATAATCGTCGTAAGTGTAGCCATAGGCCTTGTAAGCGCATTTTGAAATTTCGATAGCTTCGGTTTCGTGAAATTCGCGGATGGTGTATTCCGGAAGTTTCGTTTCTTCCCGGGAGCGGGGCGCGTCATTATATCTTTCGAGTTCGTCCGCCGCGAACATTTTTTCAACGTGGCTCGATTTCAAATTTTTAGTAAGCGTTATCGCATAGCCTTCGCGCCCGAGGTTTCTATAAACGATCTCGTCCATGTTCTTTTTGGCAAGAAAAGTGCCGAGGCCTTCGAGCCCTGAATCAAGCGTAGCCTTTTCAGGGGAATATTCCGGGAGTTTGGAAGGGTCGAAAGGCATTCCCCTGTCATAAACAATGAAGCTTATTCCGGAATGGCCGTCTTCGCATATTATTTCCACGTCGCCTTTTTCCACGTCGCCGAATCCATGGCGTATAACGTTTGTGATTATCTCCTCGAGGGCCACCCTTATCTGGTTTTCCGAACTTTTATCGAAGCCGGCGAGCCTTGAAAGTTCCGCGGAGAAGGCGAGAGCCGCCGGCAAATAAGGAAGTTTCGCCGGGATGGTTATCTTAACGGTGTTTTTTTTCATGTTTATCCTCGTTTTAATAATAAATGCGCTTTTTATTTTCATCCGCGCAAATTAATGAAGCGCGGCGACCAAGTTTCTTTTTAAGGCATCTTTTTAAGATTACTAAGATATTGAAATATAGTTAGTATTATAAACAATAATATTAAAAAAATAAACAATAAAATTTGCCGGAGCCGTTTTTTGATTGTCATGGGCCGTCTCGCGGCCGGTCGCTTCCGGTAAGCGGTAACGCCGTTCCTATATAACCTTCGTGGATGGCAAAACCGCAAAATGCCAACCGTATTTCAAATCGTATCGTGAATTTTTACTAAAATAGGTTACTTTCAAGTGTGCAAAAAATACGCAAAATGTGCATTAATGATACTGCACTGGTTTTCATAAAAGCGTGCTAAAAACATAAAAACGAATGTTTAAAGGCTTTTTGGCGTGTTGGCATGCAAATTGCATTTAAAATTGGCGAAGTGAGTGAGGTGAAATTTATGAAAAACGTAAAGTGTGAAAAATGTGGTTCTGATATGATATTAAATCACTTCAACTATTGTGAATGCGTCGAATGCGGAAGCCGCTTCGTCGATGATCTTGACCAGTGGTTCTTTTTTTACAGGTACTAAACGTAAAATTCTTGTTTTAAACGTTTTTTGTCAGTTCTATTAAATTCCAGAGAAATTTAAAGAAAAATCATAATAAAAGGATGCCGGGTGCGACGGCCGCCCGCATAATGTTTTTAATGCCGTTTTTAATAAAGAGGTGTATATAATGAAAAATTTAAAATGCGAATGCTGCGGTTCGGAAATGGTATTGTATCATTTCAACCAGTGTGAATGTCTCGAGTGCGGCGAAACTTTCTTAAACGGTCTCGAGTCATGGTTCTTCGATTTAACATACTAGAATAAAAACCAAAACTGCATATTCTGATGGCTTAGCCATATAAAAAAGGGCGCTTTGAAAGGCGCTCTTTTTTTGTTTGACATGCAAATCATATTTGGGGTATAATAATGCGAAAAAATAATTTGGAAAACCGGAAACAATAAATTAATGGAAGGGCAGGTATAAAAATGGCAGAGAGAAATATAGAAACTCTCATTAAGGACCTATATAAGAAAAAAGAAGTCATTATGGACGCCGTGGACGGCAAGCGCGCTGAAAAGCAACATCAGAAGGGTAAACTTACCGCGCGTGAAAGAATAGAATTGCTTTTGGACAAGGGGTCCTTCGTTGAAACCGATATGTTCGTGCACCACAGATGCGATAATTTCGGCATGGAAAAACAGGAGATTCCGGGTGAAGGCGTAGTAACCGGATACGGCCACGTCAACGGCAAGCTGGTTTACGTTTTTTCACAGGATTTTACCGCTTTCGGCGGTTCGCTCGGCGAAATGCACGCTTTGAAAATAACCAAGATACAGGATATGGCGCTTAAAACCGGCGCTCCAATAATCGGCATAAACGATTCGGGCGGCGCGCGCATTCAGGAAGGCGTCGATTCGCTGCACGGCTACGGCCAGATATTTTTCAGAAACACTCGCTGCTCGGGCGTTATCCCTCAGATATCGGTCATCGTCGGGCCATGCGCCGGCGGCGCCGTTTATTCGCCCGCTCTCACCGATTTTATTTTCATGGTAAATAAGGTCAGCCAGATGTATATAACCGGGCCATCGATAATTAAAGCGGTCACGGCCGAAGATGTTACGGCTGAAGAGATCGGCGGCGCGTATTCGCATAACGCGATATCCGGAAACGGCCATTTCATCTGCGAGAACGAACTGGAATGCTTCAAGAGCATTCGTGAACTTTTAAGCTTCATTCCTTCGAACAATCTCGACGACGCTCCGCAGGTCGATACCGAAGACGACATTAACAGAAAAGATTCTTCCTTGAATACGCTCGTTCCGACGAACAATAAAATGCCTTACGACATGCGCGAACTTATCAGACGCGTTGTTGATAATGGCGGATTTTACGAAGTAATGCCGCTGTTCGCTCAGAATATGGTAATCGGTTTCGCAAGACTCGCCGGACAGGCTATAGGTATAATCGCCAATCAGCCGAATGTTCTGGCAGGCTGCCTCGATATAAACTCATCCGATAAAGCCGCCAGATTCATCCGCTTCTGCGACAGCTTCAATATGCCTATATTGACCATAGTCGATACGCCGGGATTTTTACCCGGAAAGAACCAGGAATTCGGCGGTATCATCAGGCACGGAGCGAAACTTTTGTACGCTTATTCGGAAGCCACCGTTCCCAAGATCAACCTTACCGTCAGAAAGTCATACGGCGGCGCGTCCGTCGCTATGTGCAACAAGGACCTCGGAGCCGATTACGTAGTGGCGTGGCCTCAGGCGGAGATCGCGGTAATGGGCGCTGACGGCGCGGTTCCGCTTATATTTAAAAGAGATATAGACGGTTCTACCGATCCCGTGGCAAAAAAGAAAGAACTTGTTGAAAAATATGAACAGGTCACATGCAATCCGTATGAAGCCGCGCAGCGCGGCCTTTGCGATTTCGTAATTAATCCGGAAACCACGAGGCCTTTCCTGGCGTCGCTTTTCAGCACGCTGCGC
>CAZJFS010000159.1:0-9884 GCA_964545075.1 uncultured bacterium | reverse complement strand
TATACATTTAAAGTCAAGTTTGTTGAGAAGGTTTCCAGAAGCTTTGTTTTGAAATAATTTTAAGCCGAATGCTCTTTAGCCAGCTGAATCGAAAATATCGTAACACACACAATTAAAACATGGCCCAATACTATTAAAATATAACCGAGATCAGGATTATAAGACGGTGGATTTAGCAACGTTATATCTATAATCAAGAATAAAATAATATTAATCATTATTCCGATAAGCGTATAAACCCATGTTCTAATAAGACGGTCGCCGTAGTTTGAATACATCGCCTTATAGTCCTGGTCGCTTAATTTTTTTGACAGGTATATTGATTTTCCAAAACTGCCGCCGGTATAAAAGCAGATTGCCAGCATTGTCGCAAAAAAATAATAACCGGAAACAAGCGACGCTTCTCTATAAAGATCCCTTGAAAACACAAGATTTAAGCTATCGCCTACTACCGTACCCACGGCAATTCCGCCATGAAATCCAACAAACAGCCCGACTATGATCCCGATTACCGCCATAAATATTATTAAAGATAATCCGGCGGCCGTATAATGTTCGCGGGTGCTTTCAGGGCCTGAATTGGCTTCACGTTTCGCCGCCAATGCGTTTTTCGAATGTAATGCAGGCGGTTTAACGAAATGATCTAAAGGCCGGACGTCAAGGCATTCGAGCGTAGGCTCTCTTTCCCAAAACGACTTGACTGAATTTAATTTTGCTCCGCAGATCAGGCATATTTCATTATCATTCGAAACTTCGGACGCGCAACTTGGGCATTTTATTATTTCCGCCATTTTCCACACACCTCCGCAGGGATTTTTTTAGCTGATAGGCTTGCAAGCATCTTGAGAATAGCGTATTTCGTCTAACGCAGGCGCGCGGGCGTTAGACGAGGGCATTCAACTATGTCCAATAATTCATTAAAATTATTTATAATGTAATCCGGTTTAACAACTTCATTTTCCGAACAACTGTTTTCAGATTTGAAAAAAATCGTTTTAATGCCGCTTGCATTCGCGCCATATACGTCGCGATACATGTCGTTGCCTACGAACAGAACTTCCCGAGCCCCCAAATGCATCGTATCCAGAGCCGTTTCGAAGAGGCGCACGTCGGGTTTGCGGTAACCGAAGTCGCCGGACACGACCACAGGATCGAAATAGCCGAGCAGCCCCACGGCGTTCAATTCCGCAACCACGTAAGCTGCCTGACCGTCCGAAACAGCCGCCAGACGATATTTCGAATGCAGCGCCTTTATGACGCCTTCCACTTCCGGATAAGGCCGCAGGTGAAAAAGCGACGCGGCGCGAAACGTTTCAGCCAGAAATAGCGGCAACTGTTCAAGCTTTTCAGGCGGCAGCCCGCGCGTAAAATCCGTCGAATATAACGTTATAATCTCGCGGAAAATACCCGAAGCGTCGAACTCCGGAAATTTTTCGCCGCCGGATTCAAACTGCCGCCTCATAATTTTAAAATAAGTTTCCTTCAACAGCTCCGGATCGAGAAATATTCCCTGATATGAAAGCAGGTTGCTCATAACGCGATAAACGCCGTCGTGCATTTCGTTGGTGCTGATATCGACGAGCGTTCCGTTGATGTCGAAAATTATTCCCCTGATCGTCATAAAAACCCCTTATCACTTGCCCTGCTTTTCCAATTCTGAGATAAGCTGGCGGGCGCTTTCAGTGAACTTGTTTTTAGAATCAAGAGCTATACATTTTTCAAGCGCTTCGCGCGCTTCTTTTTTTTTGCCCATATCAAAAAAAATCGCGCCTTTCATCAAATATGCTGAAGCGCTTTCCGGCCAAATTTTGAGCAAGTCGTCACAACATTTGACAGCTTCCGGAAATTTTTTCAGATAGCCTAAAGATTTGGCTTTTGCCATAATGGCGCCACATTTCAAAGCATCGCCTGAAGAGGCTGAATTGATTATCAAGTCGCATTTTCCTATCGCCTCTTCATATTTATTCTGCGAGACCAAATTATCTATATCTATCATCACGTTTCTTTCGGAAGCGGTTCGCGCGGCTTCTTTCTTTTCATTCTCCCCGGAAGCTATGTATGATTTTATGAACGAACCCCCAAAAAGCAATACCACGAGTAAAATTACCTGCCATTTAGGAGCGCCTTCGGAAAGAAAAAACGTCTTGATACTGCCGCATATTCCTTCATTTTGTTCTGAAGTCGACGCGCCGGCCGATGCTATTTTAGATTTATTTGCCTGCGAAGAAAATGCGCTTCCTTTATTTTGGCTTGAACAACGAGGACAACCGGACTGACCAGGAGGTATAGAAAATTTGCATTTGGGGCAGATCATGGTTTTCTCCTTGCAACTTCAACTTTTCCCGATTACATAATTTTAAATATTATATCACACATTTAATAACTTAAAATAACTTCTTCATTGCGGCATATGAATCCCATTTTTCCTTATTGCGTTATTTTTACGTTATTTTGCGGGGCGATATAATTTGCCGGAATTTATTAAATGCGCCGCGGAAAGGGTAGCGCAGGACTTGGGAGCTAACGTACTGTTTGTGTGCTATTTAAACCCAAGTTTTTCATAAAGTTTTCGGGCGTAGTCCGTTGATCCGCGCTCTTAATAGAAACCGACAACCATTATGGCGATGGATATGAAACTGAGCGCCGCTCGCAACATGTTTGCGTTATGCAATTTCCGGCGTTCCTCGCCAAGTCTTGCCGTATCTGTGCTTTCAATGGCAAAGACCCTGCCGTATATTGGAAGGTTGGTGGCTTTTGAGACGCATGAGGTCAGCACCCAGAATATAAGGCCGGCCGTGAACCAGCGGTTACTGCAACCGTATTTGTAAAAATATGGTATCATGCCGACGAACGTTATACTTGATATACCAATTGCATATGGCGATTTCATAGCATTCTTATGAAGCCCGGTCAATATACGTTTGAACATGGCTTCATCCTCGTCGTCCATAACTCCCTGGATCACGCCCCCTATAAACATCACAAACCCGGCGCAAAAAGCCGCGGGAACCATAAGCAGGATTTCAAAAAAAGATTGAGTCATTATAATATTACCTCCCAATGTCGCTAAAACAAACTACGATTGGCCACATTGTATCAGCTGGCCGCCTGGTGGCGGTCCGGCAACACTTCAAGCCAGTATCCGTCGGGATCTTCAATGAAATAAATTCCCATGCGTTCATTTTCATAACAGATGCACTTCATTTCCTTGTGGCGTTCGAAAGCTTTTTGAAAATCATCGACGGTAAAGGCGAGGTGAAACTCGTTGTCGCCGAGATCGTACTTTTCCGCTCTGTCGCGAAGCCAGGTCAATTCAAGTTTATGCGGCGTCGTTTGGTCTCCGAGATAGACGATTATAAACGCGCCGTCGGCGGAGTTGATCCTTCTTGTTTCCTTAAGCCCTAAAGCTTCGTCATAAAATTTCAAGCTTCTTTCAATGTTGAGAACGTTAAAATTGTTGTGCGCGAATTTGAATTTCATTTTTACTCCTTTGGAATTAACCGTTCTATCAGCGACAAAATGGGTTTTACTACGGCATTGAAATCTCAAACACTTCGATTCGCTGCGTTTCGCCTTAATATTTTCGAGAACAAATTTTGAAATCAAGAACGTCCGAAGAGATAAGCACTATTAAGGCCTAACTTTCCCTGCTGATTATTATATCACATTCGGACAAAACAGAACAGCTCTTTAATTTTCGGCCTTCGCGAAGCAATACAACGCCGGGACCCTGCCGGACAGCTCTCCGTTTTTAAGCGTCAAATAAGTTTTCCCCATATCTTCAGAATTGAGGTGGCGCGTCAGTTTAAACCCGCGTTCGCCGAGAAACCCTTCGATCTTTCCGCGGCCGAGCGCAAATATTATCGGCTCGTTTTTATGGGTTTCCCATGATTTGACCATTTTGGCTACTCCGTATTCATCGCGCACTTCTTCGTGAGGATGGCAGTAATCGAAACAAATCGAACTTCCTGGCGCCGAGTTTGATTTTATGAAGCTGAAAGTCGCGTTTATGGCGTCCATTGAAAGGTAATAAATGACGCCTTCCCAGATGAAAAAGGTTTTTAACTTCGGATCATAACCGGCGGACATGAGAGCGTCGCCGATTTTTTCCCTGTTGAAATTTATCGGAACATATTTCAACCCGTCCGGAATCGCGATATTATTTTTTTTCAATATTGCGATTTTCCGCTCTTGCGTAGGCGATATATCCAGCTCGAATATTTTGGTACGGCCGGCGATATCCTTGAACCTGTATGGCCGGCTGTCATAACCCGCGCCCAGAAAGACCATTTGCGGAACATTTTCATTGAACGCGCGCTTCGTTTCTTCATCCATGAAGGCGGTGCGCGCCGTTATAAATTCATACACGCCATAATTGATGTGGTTTTCAAGTATATATCGCCTTATTTTAGGATCGTTCATGCCTTTATCGTCATTAAGGAATATTCTGGAGAGAAAATCGCCGCCTTTAATTTCTTCGCGTTCTTCGGCCGCAGAAAGGGCTCGAAGATAAGTCACTCCCATTGCCGTTTCAGAAGGCTTGACTTCGACGGTCCTGCGGGAAGCGTCTATTTCGCCGGTGATCGTAAACAGATTTCCAAAAGGATCGCGAAACGTCGCCCAATGGGTATTAAATGCCGAGCGGATCTCGGTTACGGGCGTCGCGCCGAAATTTATGAAATCTTTATACGTGATGTCCAGATCATCCACAAGCCAGGAAGCGGTACAGCCGGATTCACCGCGTTCGCCTTCCGGCTTTTTCGGGACCAGCATTAATTCGACGCCGCCGATATCAAAAACGACCTTGAAAGGATTGGATACGGCCGGCCCTTTTCCAAGGATCTTCAAATACCATTTTTCGGCCTTTTCAATATCAGAAACCTGATAGATGACGCTTTTAAGACGCTTTAACATTCCAACCTCCAAACGCAAACTATATATTTCGTTTATTTTTTAACCAGCGCATACCATTTAGTGCAGAAAAAAGGATTTGTCTTATAAAAATCTTTGTCGACTTCAACATGCCTGACGACGTTTTCCAACAGCGCCACCTTTTTCCATTTTTTGAAGACACGCTTTATTTCGGCTTCGTCAAAAAAATGATGGGGCACTCCGGATTCGTCGCCTTCGTCCCGGACGAAAGTGTTTTTTTCGATCTCCCTTCCTTTTTTTAATGCGCCCTCGCCGGCTGAGATGATCGAAGCGATAAACATGCCGCCTTCCACGAGCCTGTCATAAATTATTTCTATCGCTTTTTCGACGTTTTTGAGCGTGTTGTGATGGATCGCGTCCCAGCAAATCACGCCATGGAATCGTTCGTCTTTCCAGGGGTCCATGGTCATATCGGAAATTTCAAGATTCGCGGTAAGATTTTCGGCGCCAAGCATTTTTTTCAAATGCGCGATGCCGTTCTCGGAAACGTCGCTGGCATAAACGTCGCATCCCATTTTCGCCGCTAAAATGCTATGCCTGCCGGCGCCGCAGCACTGATCCCATATTTTCAGCCGCCGCCCGGGAAAAGCCGCCTGAAGATCCTTTATGAAATGAAATACCGCGGGCTGAGGTATCACCTCGATAAATTGTTCGTTAAGGAATAACTCGTTCCAGGTTGGCATTTTTGATCTCCTTGACGTATAGTTAAAAAACCTTTATAAATGAATTATTTACACCCGATAATATTTCTAGCCGATGCCACGGCCCTGTCGCATACCGTTTCCGCGAGCCCGATATATTCGACGGGACTGATATTTTTTATCGTCAGTTTTTTATCGTCAGGTATCGGAAGCCCATCGACGAATTTCATTATCTCGGCGATGCTCACCGATTTCCCCATCGTCATTTCCTTCATTATCATATAAGGGTCGTCATCGGTGCAGGTGCGCAATATCGTCTGAACGGCCTCGGCGATAAGTTCCGGCCTTCGCGAGATCTCGAACGCGCATTTTTCAACGTCCACGCTCGTTTTCGAAAGCCCCGAAGCGCTCTCCATAACCGCCATATGCGAATGCGCGAGCGCGACGCCGATATTTCTCATGACCGTGCTGTCTGAAAGATCCCGTTGCATGCGTGATCTGCCGATCCGATCCGAGACCATCGAAAGCAGGGCGTTGGCGACCGCGACGTTCCCTTCGCCGTTCTCGAAGTTGATGGGGTTTATCTTATGCGGCATGGTCGAAGAGCCGACGCTCCCGGCCGGCGCGGAACCCTTGAAGAATCCGAACGAGACATACTGCCACATGTCGACGTCCATGTCCAGCAAAACGTTATTGAAATGCCTGACGCGGTCGAGGTAATCTATAAGCCAGTCGCGGTTTCCAACCTGAGTGGTGGCCGTTTCAGGCAAGAAGCCAAGGCTTTTTATGAAACCATCAGAGAACGATATCCAGTCAAAATCAGGAAACGCCGAGCGCATCGCCGAATAATTTCCAACGGCGCCGTTGAGCTTCGCCATGATATCGCATTTTTTGACGCCGCCGTAAACGTTGGCGAGTCTCGATGCGAACACCGACAATTCCTTCCCCGCCGTGCTCGGAGACGCGGCCTGTCCGTGCGTCTTCGCGGGGAACGGGACCGACCGCCATTTAATTGCCATGTCGCATAACTTTTCAATAAGGCTCTTCATCGTTTCGAGCTGAATCCCGTCCCTGTAGCGCATAACCATCAGCGCGTAGGAGATGTTGTTGACGTCCTCCGAAGTAAGCCCGAAATGTATCATGTTGGGACATGAAAGCCCGGCCCGCGCCCTTATGAAAAGCTCGCAAGCCTTTACGTCATGGATGACCGAAGCCTCTATCCGCTTTATTTCATAATAATCGCTTTCGCAGAAACCCGCCGTTAAATTAGCGAGCGAGGCCAGTTCGTCCGACGAGAGCTTTTTGAATAAACCGAACCGGTCCAGCGCTATTACGTAACGGCATTCCGTTTCCACGCGCGTCTTCGTCAGCGCGAAATCGGAAAAATAAGCCGAAAGCGGTTCCGTTTTTGAACAATACCTGCCGTCCACCGGCGATATCGCATGCATTGGAAGGTCATTCATTTTATTTCTTCTCCGATCACCATGTTTTTTCAACGACGATGGTGTCTTTTCTGTCGGGGCCCGTCGATATTATTCCGACCGAAGTTCCAAGCTGATCTTCAATGTATTTTATGTATTTTCGGCATTTCAAGGGAAGGTCGGAAACTTTTTTCATGCCCGCTATGTCGCTCATCCAGCCGTCCAGCGTTTCATAAACCGGCATCCCTTTTTTATCGCGCCCGACAGCCACTTTTATCTTTTCAAAACCGCTCAGGCAGTCAAGTTTCGTAAGCACGATATAATTAAATCCGTTTATTACGAATGCTTTTTTCAATAACGGGATATCGAGCCATCCGCAGCGCCTCGGTCTTCCCGTGGTCGACCCGTACTCCGAGCCGCACGCCCGCAACCGTTCTCCCGTTTCATTTTCCAGTTCGGTCGGAAATGGCCCATTGCCTACGCGCGTCGTATAAGCCTTTACGATAGCTATTCTTTTAGAGAATTCAAGGAACACGCCTGAACCGGTAAGCGCCCCGCCGATCGTCGTACTCGACGACGTAACGAACGGATATGTTCCGTGGTCTATATCAAGAAACGTTCCCTGCGCCCCTTCAAAAAGGATATTCTTCTTTTTTTTCGACGCCTCGAAGATCATATCCGACGGGTCCTTTATGAACTTGCGGAGCCTCTGCGCATATTTCAATGCGTCTTTCGTTTCATCTAAAAGCTTCTTCACGTCTTTCTTTCCAAGGTTATTGCTTTCGCAGAATAATTTTACCGCGCTTTCGTATTTATCCTTGAAAGTCCCGTCCGCCAGGGATTCCATGCGAATTCCACACCTGTCCGTCTTCGCCCTGTAGCAAGGCCCGATCCCGCGTCCCGTCGTCCCGATCGCGGCGCCTTCGTGCCTGTCCGCATAAATATGCGCGGTGGTGATAACATGCGCAGCCGGCGATATAATAAGAGATTCCGGAGAAATATCGGCGCCGGGCATATCGAGGTTTTCTATCTCCGCCCAAAGTTTTACGGGATCGATAACGCACCCATTTCCTATAACGTTAACGCAGCCTGCCGTGATTATTCCGGACGGCAAAAGGTGCAGGACGATCTTCTTCCCTTCATTCACCAGAGTATGCCCCGCGTTCGGCCCGCCCTGATATCTTACGACATAATCCGCGCCCGGAGCCATAATATCGACGGCTTTACCCTTGCCTTCATCGCCCCACTGAGCTCCTATAACGATAGCGTTAGACATGCTTCCTCCTCGATTATATTTCTTTATTTAAGGCCGGCGATCGCTTCCTTAAGCTTAACGGGATCTATTATTCTGCCGAATTTTATTTCCTTGCCGTTTTTTTTCAAAATAATCTCGCTTCCGGTCTCAAGCGCCGCTTTCCAGAACATTTCCGGCGTCAGCTCGCTCTTGACCTGGCACATAAGGGCGTAAACGCCGGCCAGATATGGCACGGACCAGCTGAGGCCGCCTTCAGGGTTAAATGAATATTGGCTTTTATGCGAAGGCCCGGCATATGTTCGCGCGTCCATCGGCACTAGCAACATCGGGTTTGAAAAGCTTTCGGGATGTTTATAAAAATTGGCGCTCCAGAATTTTCCGGGCAGATAGGAATTCACGTCTTCGGGATCGGAAAGGGGCATCCTTCCAAGTCCATAAAATTCAAAGCCATAAGTTTCGTCAAGGCATGTTGAAATTATAAAAACGCCGTCTTTTTTAGCGCGTTCGACGGCCTTCATAACTTCGTCATAACCAATCGAGCCTTTCGGCCAGCCTACCGATATCGATATGACGCGTATTTTTTCGGGTTTTGAAAGTTTTAGATTGATGTCGAGAAGCTTATTTATGGCATCCGCCAGCGGCTTGAAATTCATGTTGAATTTTTTGTCGCCATCGCTTGTCCCGAAGGTCGTAGCGACGTAAAATATATTGGACTGAGGCGCCGTTCCGACGGTTTTTCCGGCGGCGAGGGAGACCACCGCGGAAGAATGCATTTGAGGCGAATCAGAACATTTCATCTCTTCGTAATGTTTTATCCGATCGGCGTATTCGTCATGCTCCCTCAGAAGCGCCTGATCGATGACGCCTATCGAAACGCCTTCACCGGTGATCCCTTTTTCATGAAGCAGTTTGATTTTCAATCCCGGCGCTCTTCCGAGTTGCATTATTCCGGCCGGATCGAATTTTTCGGGTAATTTTGATGGCCATTTAGTTTCCGTGTCGAAGTTGGAATGGATAAGATCGTTGAACCTGCCCGTGACGTCGAGCTTCGATACGTCGGCGCCGCGAAGATCGATCTGCCATGGATTTTCGGATTTTTCATCATATGCCGGAAGGTTCGCGAGTTCTCCGGAAGACGACCGCGAACCGTCTCCTATACTGGTCGTGAAATAAATGTCCTTGCCCGTCCGCGATTTGAATATAAATGTCAGGATCTTTTCCGAAAGGCCGTCATAATCCTTTTTTGAAAATTTGAGCCTGATGACGTTCGCGCCTTTTTTTAATCCTTGGAGGTCGCAAACCATTATTTTATCGCCTTCCGGCGGATTGAAAAACGCGTAGCCCATATCTTCCGGCGTTTCGCATGCCAGATCGATCTCATAGGTATCGCCTTTCAGCTCATAACCGAGCGTCTTGATCACAATGCCATTCTCGTCAACGCCGTTCTTAGCGTAATTCAAATTCTTCGTTTCAGAATTAGCGGCGCCATTAAAGATAAGCAATAAAAGGAACATCAACACGATCGAATATACTTTTTTCAAATCGGCACTCCCTTTTAACATATATATTTTTTCAAATCACATCGTTAACCGACATGGACGACTATGACGGAACAGCCTCTTACCTTAATTAAGC
>CAZJFS010000158.1:0-9969 GCA_964545075.1 uncultured bacterium | reverse complement strand
AATAAATTAATTTACTTTCTTATTTCGCGCTTCAAAAGTATGGTTTCGGTGACCTTGAATTTATTGAAGCCCGTTTCATCCTTGGCCAGGCCGCCGACGTTGGATTTTGATTTGCCTTCTATGTCGATGGTTATTGACTGTTCTATGTATGGCATCCGATCCGCGCCGGGATTGCTTTCTTTTTTTAAGCTTCCCAGTTTGACGTCGACTATTTTGTAGCCCCATTCTTCGATCGTGTCGCGCGCTTCGGGATCGTCGAGCGCGAAACCGCCTATCTTAAAACTCCAGGTTTTGTATCCGCCGGTCGGCGTGACGTTTACCGGAACCTTTACGATAGGCTTGCCGCCGCTGGAAGTCTTGCCGCCGGAAGCGCTGCCGTCGGGATCGGTTTCATATGAGTTTATATCTTCGACGAAATTAGCTACGAATTCCGGATAACGTTTGCCCGTCTTGCTTTGATTAGCCGCGCTGAATTGATCGAAAGCCGCGCCTCCCGGCGGGATATAAAAGGGCGAATAGCCGTAATACATGCACGAGGATTTGAAAAGTTGTTCGGGAAGGAGTTTATATTTTAATTTGAACTGTTGAAGGCCGGCAAGAGCCATAAAATAAGCTTTTGTGGTCGATATGGTAGCGTTGCGCTGCTTCTTGGACTGGGTATTGGACTGGACAAGCATGAACGCGAAGATCATTAAAACTACGGAAAGAAATATAACGAGCGGTATCGCGAAAGCGCGCTGCTTGAAAATGAGCGAAAAGTTTCCGAACCGTTCGTCTTTTTTGGTTTTTTTCATAAATTTCATTTTTTTCATAAATTCACCGTTTTAATGAGGCGCGTTTAGTTTATCTGAAGTCCTGGTCATATTCGATCCTGGCTTTTCTGGATACGAGTATGAATTTTCTTCTGTCGTCCTTGAAGTCGTTGCCTTTTTCGTTCATGATCTGCCAGGAAATCCTGAGTTTTATTGTTTTCATTATTATATTTTTTCCGCCTTTTGCGAAATTATCGGCGGTGATATTTTCAAATTTTTCAACTTTTTGAACCGCATCGTTTTTGGTGCCGATCAAATTGGTCGGCCATGGCGTAGCGCCTTTCGGTTTATCGTTTCTGGGGTCCCAATATGAAAGGGGAAGATCTTTGGCGTCAAGATTTTTAATTTCAATTTCCCATTTGTATTCGGCGCCTTCATATTTTATAACGGAACCGGATTTATCTCCGGTGAATTCGATCTTGGCGATGGCTGATTTGTCGGTGAAATCGAGTTTTACGTCCTTGCCGTCTTCAAGGCCTACTGTTATATCAGGCGTGACCTTATCGAAGGGGACCGTCTTTATTATCTGTTCGAGAATGCTTTTTCCGATAGTCTCGGCGGTGATCTCGTAATTCATATCGTGCGTCTTCCGGGTCGTCTTGGATATGATCGAAGCTATCGGCATGAAAGCGACCGCGAACATGGCCACGGCGATAAGTATCTCCGCGAGCGTGACGCCTTTAATATTAAGTCGCCGGATGATTTTTAAAAACTTACCCATAACTCATGCTCCTGCAATTTCACCGTTTTAAATTTTTCCGAAGCCGACCATGAGCGGAACTTCGGTATTTTCCGTTACTATAGTCTTGGGATAGCGGGGATGAACGGCCTGCATTTCGATCCTTAAAACATATTTTATCTTGTTTTCTTTATCGAAAGCCTTGGGGTCTTCGACTTTTATTACTTTGGCGTCGAAATTGGTTACGTCTTCAAGCAGTATGGTTTTTTTATTATCTTCATTCGGATTATCGGTGGTCCCTTCGACCATTGATTTTTGATAGTAAAGACGCGCGTGCCCATCTATCACGTCGGCGCTTAAAACCGTTTTAACTATCTTTCTGGCGAATTTTTCATCGGGCAGATCCTTTCCGGGTGTGCAAATAAAAAAAGAAAGAAGATCGCCCTTGAAAGTTTTAGTATCCGTCGAACCGTCCTTATATGAAAGCTGCCACTGGGCCGTTTTGTCCACAACCGTATCTCCGATAGTTATTTTGGAAGGATAACAGGCCGCGGAAATATCGGCGTTAAGCTGTTTTATTCCAGTTCTCATTTTCAACTGCACCTTGTTTTTCCAGTCTCCGACGTCTACGTTTTTAACCGTTCTTGAAAAAAGCGTGTAAAGCCCGTAGGAGAGCATAGCCAGAATCGCTACGGCAATGAGCATTTCGATAAGAGTGAATGCCCGTTTGCCGCTTGACGTAGGGCTTTCAGATTTTAAATTTTTATAAAACATCAGAAATGCATCTCCACAAAAATATAGATTTTTCGACCATACTCCTACTCTAATTCTACAAAACATATCGGGCCGTGTCAAGCCGCTTGAACTTTAAGTCCGGTTTATACAGGGGAAAATCAATTCGTGTATTTTCTGACAAGTATCGTTTCGCGCACTGTGTGGGTCCGATATTTTGATTCTCCGGGCGATTGGCCGCCGACGTTATTTTTTGCGCGTCCAATCATTTCTATCGTGATTGATTGCTCCATGAAATTTTTTCCATTCTCGCTTCCGCGCCTTAAACTTCCGTTTTTGATCGATTGCGGAAGGTAGCCCCATTCGGTGAAGTCTTCGTTCGCCTGGGCGTCGGTCATCTGAAATCCGCCCAGAGCGAGAGGCATGGTTTTAAAGCCGCCCTTTTTATTGATATTATCGCTGTTCTTGCTTCCCGTGATATTATTTACGTCGACGAGCGACGGTGCGCCAGCCGGCGTTTCGAGAGCGACGGTGGCCGTGTCGTAGCCCGTGGTTACGTCTTCGATGAAACGCGCAAGGTATTGAGGATAGGAAGTTCCTGACTGGTTGATGTTATCGAATTGGTCGGGCAGGTTATAAGCCGGGGAAAATCCCATATAAAGGCGTCCGCAATCGAACATAAGCTGCGGCATGAGTTTGTATTTCAATTTGAAGTGCTGAAGCCCGCCCTGCGCCATGAAATTGGCTTTGGTCGTTAGAAGAGTTGAGCTGCGCTGCTTTTTAGATTGCACGTTCGACGATATAAGCATGAACGCGAATATCATTATGACGACTGAAAAAAGTATGACGAGAGGTATGGCGAAAGCTTTCTCAAAAGTTATTAGCCTGAGGCCTTCATTTTTATATATGAAGTTGTGCTTTAAAAACCTTGTTTTTTTCATCATAAATAACAAAATGATCCGTTCTGATGTAATTAGTTAATCGACCCGTCGATCTTGGCCTTTCGCGTGACGAAAACGAAGCAGCGCGTCGGGTCGTTATAGGCCGTTTCCGTCGAATTTTTCCATGACATTTTAAGCTTCACGGTTTTCATTACGACCAGATCGGCATTTCCGCCTATGAGTTTTTTTATGTCGAAATTAACGAAGGTCGTTTCATCCATTTTGGATATTCCGTCCGTACCCGTGCTTTTTTGAGAACTCGACCAGGGCGGAGTATTGTTTTTAAACTGGACGAATGACATCTTGATGTCGCCGGCTTTTATGTTTGTTATTTCGAATTCATATTTGTAATCGACTTTTTCCTGGGTTATAACGTTACCCGCAATGGTTGCTTTATTCATATCGAGGTTTATCATTGAACCCGAAGTTCCCAGGCCGACGGTCATATTCGGCGTTACGTCCTCGAAACGGACATTCTTCAGAACCTGGTCGAGAAGATTTTGCGCTATTCTTTCGGCGGTGACCTCGAAATTCATTTCGTGGGTTTTTTTTGTCGTTTTGAAAATTATTGAGGATATGGGCATGAAAGCTATAGCGAATATAACCGACGCTACAAGTATTTCGATGAATGTAATGGCCCGGCGGCCATTCTTAAGAGTGTTTTTTAACCAGAGCATAAAAAGCCTCATGCGTAATTCTTAATTAAAGGTTTGAAAGTGCGCTGACGTGAAGAGGTATTTCAACGTATTCCGTCATCGTGGTTTTTGGATAATTTGGGTGGGCGCATTCTATCTCTATTTTAAGCGTCTTCAGCTTTTCGGTGTTATTGGAGATGTTGGGGTTATCGGGGCTGTCTATGATCTTCGTTTCGAATTTGGTTATGTCCTCGATAAGGGTGACCTCTTTTTTATCCTCGGCGACGTTGTCGCCTTTCGTTGCGTCGGAATCGCGGCCCGCAGCCGTATCTACGCTTTTTTTATAGACGAGTTTCGTCTTTCCTTCAGCGGTTTTGGTGCATTTAAGCTCGGCTACAACGACCTTCGGCTGGATATCAGCTTCGCGAAGTCCCGTTCTGCCGGGCGTGCATATCTTAAATTTTAAGAGGTCAGTCTGCGTCGTTTTGGTATCGACGGCGCCGGTTTTATGCTTGAGTTTATAGTCGTCGCCGTCATTTATTTCGGTCTTATTGGCGGACATGAGGGAGCGATAGGTGGCCGCGGAAACGTCTTTTGTAAGCTGCTTAAGAGCGTTTCGCATTTTCGTTTGCGTCTGGGATTTCCACGATCCGACGTCGACGCTCGAAACGGTCCTTGAGAAAAGCGTGTAAAGCGAATATATGAGCATCGAGAGTACCGCCGTTGCCATGAGCACTTCTACGACGGTAAACGCTTTTTTTTCATGCGATAAGCAGCTTTTATATGTGAGCATATTATAATCTTTTACCCTTTCATTTCGTCATAGGCTTTTTTCAGGTCGCGTATATCTCCCCACATTTGGTGTTTGGGCGATCCTGCCTCTTTCGAAGGATTTCGCAGGAGATAACTTGGATGAAAAAGCGGCATGAGTTTTATGGTTTCGTTATAGTCGAACCATTTGCCGCGTATCTTTGATATCGTGCCGCTCATCTTGTCGCCAAGCAGAAATTGAGCGGATGTGCTTCCTAAAGCGCCTATAATAGCTGGTTTTATAACTTCTATCTGGTCGAGAAGATATTGTTTGCAGGCGTTCATCTCTTCCGGCAGCGGTTTTCTGTTATCGGGCGGACGGCATTTTAAAATATTTGTTATAAAAACTTCGTCGCGCGATATTCCCGCGGCTTCAAGTATCTTGGTGAGCAACTGTCCGGCGCGGCCAACGAAGGGTTTTCCCTGCGCATCCTCTTCGGCGCCAGGCGCCTCGCCTATGAACATAAGTCTGGCTTTCAAATTGCCGTCGCCGCAAACGACGTTATTTCTGGTTTTTCCAAGCGGGCATTTGAAACACGAGCGGATCTCGCCGCATATTTTTTCGAATTCAGGGTTCATTTTAATTATCTCCCGATGCTTCTCTTATAGTTTCTTTATGTAACGCATAGACCATTATCTTGTTCTGGAGCTGGTCCGAAACGTATATTTTTTTTCTTTGAACGTCGACGGCCACTCCGCACGGCGAAAGAAGTTTTCCGCGGCCGGTTCCGAAAGAGCCGCCGGAGGCTTCAAGGACACCCTGAGAGGTGAAAGCCGCGATCGGCATATTCCCGCAATCGGTTAAAATTATCGATTTATTGGGTAATATGGCAAGGCCGCGAGGGTCCCTGATGTACTGCATCATGCCCTTGTCCTTTATTTCGTAAATGGTTTTAAATTCATTATTGAATTTCATGACGCGTGAATTGAAGGAATCCGCGACGTAAATGTAATATTGACGTTCGCTCGGATCATGGTTGGTAACGACGACGCGCGTAGGAACGTCAAAATTACTCATGCCAGAGCCTTTTCCGCCGAGTTTTTGGGAGCATACCCCGGTCGGTTCATAAACTAAAAGCCTGTTCGAGAGGTCGACGACAAATATTCTTCCGTCGTGAGTTGCAGCCACGTCATAAGGCATTTTAAGTGAATTGTTAGGATCTTTAGGCTGACCGAGCTTGACCGTGGAGTAAAGCTCCATCAGGAAGCGGCCGCTCGGGTCGAATTTTATTATTCTGCTGTTGCCGGTATCGGCGACATATATGTTATCCATCGCGTCCGCGCAGATGCCGTAAGGTTCTTTTAAACTCATAACACCGGCGTTTCCAATGGATTTAACGTATTCGCAGTTGGAATTATAGACGCATATGCGGTTGTTCTTGGTGTCGCAGATATAAATTTCGCCTTTTGAGTTGACGGCGATATCGGTCGGCATATTGAATTCGCCTGAACCTTTTCCCTCGGTGCCGAACTCTCTTATGTAGCTTATATTTGCTTCGAAACATCCCGATGAGAAGAGGGATGTGGAAATAGAAAGAACTAAAAGCGCTAAAAGCTTCAATGTGAAAAATTTATTTTTCAAAATACCGTTCATGCCGCCTCACTTTCAAAAATTATCAATTTTAGGCGAATTAATTCAAGCTTGCAAATAAAAACTTTTTTTGTTATAATAACGTTAACACTATCATGTCATTATATAACATTTTACAATAAAATGAAATAGTTTTTTAAAAATATTTTAGGAGAGAAACATGAAAATAAGCATGTCTGAAAAGTCAAAGAAAGGCATTACCATCGTTGAGCTATTAATTTACGGCGGAATTATTTTTTTTATAGGCTTTGGCGCATATCAGGCTATGGTCTTTTTTCAGGAATGGCAATGCCGCAAAAACATGACTACTTTGAACGAAGCGGTAGAGATTTTCCAATCGCAGGGCGGAACAAAGCTCACGGGACTCGATCAGCTTAAAACCACGCTTAAAACCTCATCGAGGATCATTCCAAAATGCCCTTCAATGCCCGTTAAATATAATTATTTTTTCAATCCTTCAGAAACTCGCGTCAGATGCGCATACCACGGCACTCTGTAATGATCAGCTGCCGTAGTGCGAGTACATCGAGGATTTTATCTTTTTAATAAGCTTTTGAACTATGTCGAGAGTGTTCCTGTTTTTGGCGCACTGCTCGGCTTTTTTTAGATTTAAAAGGGCTTCTTCATACCTTTTCGCGCTTCCAAGGGCGACCCCGAGATAAATATAGCCTTCGGGCCTGTTCGGCGAATGAGAGATGCATTTCGTGAAGCATTCTATCGCCTCGTTCATCATATCTTTATTTTCATATGCTATGCCGAGTTTTATGATCGAATTAAAATTTTTCGGATCGATGTTTAATACCCGCTGAAAAGCCACTATGGCTTCGGAATATTTTTTTGCGTTCATAAAGGACATGCCCAGGGAATATAGCGATTCCGCTTCTGAGCCGCCGATGTCTTTGCTTTTTTCAGACATTCTGCGCCGCTCGTTGATCAGCGTAAGGCTTAGCGCGGCGTTTTTACGCACGATGTAAAATTCATCGGAAATAGCTTCGGAAAGCGATTTTATAACCTCGCGCTGATCGTAATTTGCAAGGACCTTTGCGGAAAGCGCGCGTTCCTCACGGTCCTGACTTTTGGCAAGGACCGCGATAAGATATTTTATGTTTGAGAAAGCTCCTATCTCGCCGAGGGCGGAAATCACGTGTTCACGAAGTTCCGGCATATTCATCTGCTTTAACAGAAGATTGCTGCACGCTTCCGCTTTGAGAACGCCGGCCGCTTTTATGGCCGCGATGCGCACCTGTATATTGTCGTCAGCGATATGGGCCGATATTTGAGCTATGGCTTCGGAATAACCGAGTTTAGCCACCGCGTTTATAGCCGCGATCCTGACGGTTGAAAACTCGTCATCGATATATGGCGTGAGGTATTTTCCGGCCGGCGTAATTTCCATTTTGGATATTGCTATGCATATTTCGGAGCGCAGGTCCTCGTCCTCGTCTTTAAGCGATTTTATAAGCGCCGGAAGCGCTTCTACGCTTTTAAGTTCGCCGAGCGAAAACGCCGCGTTCTTACGTACCGACCAGTATTCGTCGTGAAGCGCGCTTATAAGAACGCTCATGGATTTTTCGGATTTTATCCTTCCCAGTATCTTCGACGAATAAAAACGCTGATCGTAGTTTCCTGATTCCACGAGCTCTACCATATCGTCTTCGAGCTGTTTTCCGAATGATACTATTATTTCGGACGCCCAGTAGCAGACGTCGCGGTTCTTGCAGTCTAAAAGCTCTATCATGCGGGGCGCTATTACGGGGCCTATGGCCATGAGGCAATATGCGGCGTTATGGCGGATCTGCCATTTGGAGGAACCCAGGTTTTTTATAAGGGCGCTTACGGCGGCATCGCCGAATCCCGATATGGTATTTACCAGCGCCTGTATGATCTCGTCGTCGCTTTCTTCCATGACGGAAAACAAAGGTTCGAATGATCGTTCGTCGCGTATCTTTCCGAGTGCTTTAATTACCGCTACGCGTATCTCGGTTTTCGGATGTTTCAAAAGGTCGACCAGGCTTAAAGTGACCACTTTATCGCCCAGCATTCCAAGCGCCTCTATTATCCAGTACAGCTGGTCGTCATTGGTGGTCTTTAGCTCCGACATGAGAAGTTCGATCGAGCGTCCGCCTATTTCGCCCAACACCGAAGCCGCAAGGCGTCTGGCGTTCCAGTCCGACGATGCGAGGGCGTTTATAAGCTGCGGAAGGCATCTGTCGCCGATGCGGCAGAGCGCTTCTTTAAGATGCGGCCTCAAATGGCCTTCGCGCGTTTCCAGAAGCGCCATGAGCGGAGCTACGGCGCGGGCGTCGGATATGTTTCCCAGCGCTCCGAGCGCCGCGATCTGAATGTCAGGGTTACGGTCGGCGAGATACGGCAGTATGTGAGGCGTAGCGGCCTGGTCGGATATCTTTCCGAGGGTTTTTATGGCCCAGAAGCACGCGTCTTCGCCGGCGGTTTTTAACGTTTCAAAAAGCCCGGGTAAGGCCGGCTTTCCGATCTCGACGATGGAGTGGGAGGCCGTTTTTCTTACTATCCATTCGGGGGAGGAAAGGCATGCTATGAGTTTTGAAATGCCATATTCGGAGGCTGATTTGGCAAGCGCTTTCGAAACCCAGTAGCGGACGTTCTCGTCGGGGTCGTTTAACGAGTTGATAAGAGGCTGGACGGCCTTTTCGTGTTTATAATTCATCAGGCTCATGGCCGCTCGATATCTTACCTTGGGCGATTCGTCGCCGAGATATTTTATTAGGGTGTCGATCAGTATTTTGTCTTCGAGTACGCCGAAAGCCTTTGCGACCATGTACCTTATTTCGATGTTGCGGTCGTTGGCTATGACCATAAGCGGTTTTATTGCGTCTTTTTCTTTAAGAGAAATAAGCGCGTTTATCGCGCGCTTTCTTTTTTCATGTATCGTGCTTTTTAAGTCAGCTATGTATAATTCTAAAGCTTTCAATTTGCTAAAACACCGCCTTAATCCTTCGTGGTAAATGAGATCGCGGCGTACCCCACGACCTCCGGCATTCTTGAGACATCGCCGGAAGTGCCGTATTTTAAAAGTTCCGGCTGAATGCCATATAACGTTTTAAGCGTTTGGGCCGCGATCGCGATGGGGCCGTAGCCGCACATCGAGATATCATATTTATTGATCGCCTGATACATTTTTTTCATATCCATTTCGAGTATCGCGTTGATGGCGTATTTATCGAATTTATAGGCGTCATCGGCCGGGACGTAATGTGAAAAATCCGAAGAGGCTATTATAGCTATGTTCCTGTTTGTTTTTTTAATAATGTCTGAAAGGACGGCCGAAGCTTCGCACGAAGTTTCGTACCCCTGATCGATCACGCAAAGCGGAACGATCTTTAGTTCGTCCTTCTTTTTGGCGGCGCTGTAAATATATTGCAGAAAGGGGACTTGAACTTCAAGAGAATGTTCCGGTAAATGGACTTTTTCATCCCTGGCGAAAGGGAGCGCCGCGGCTATTTCACAGGCGAAATTTTTATCGACGGGACAAATTCCGAGGGGCGTCTCAAAACCGTCGCCGCAGTAAACGGCGATTTTAGAGGATGAATAAGCCCTGTGAGCGGGGCCGAGTATTATAACGGTGTCGGGGAAACCGGTTTCAAACATCTTTAAATAAAGGTGGGCCGCCTCGTGACCGGAATATACGTATCCGGCGTGAGGCGCGACGCCACCTTTAAATTTATTCATGTTACCGGTTTTTTCAAATTCGGGAAGCCGCCCCGGTCCTATGTTCGACATGAAACAGTTT
>CAZJFS010000157.1:0-10153 GCA_964545075.1 uncultured bacterium | reverse complement strand
CGGGAACAAATTATGCCGGTTGTATAGTATAATTAAAATATTGATTAGCGATAATGTGACGTAATATGTTTTTAAGTTTTATATAAAAATAAAAAATGGAGGTAAAAGTATGAATGGTAAAATCAAGACAAAACCAAGATTTTCATTCGCGCTGACGGCCACGATAGCAGCTATATTGATTTTCTCGTTTTCCACGTCCTTTCCGGCTCCCGCGACCGCGGGAATAAACGAAGTTCAAAAGGCACTGGATGCCGGCGCGGTAGCAACATCCGAAGCGGTCCAGAAGGCGGCCTCGAACGCCAGCACCGCCGCCCTGGCCGCGGCTAAGGCCGAGAAATTTGAGCTTGCGATAATCAACGATCTTCACGTCAATAAGAACGAATATGAAGACAAGGAGCGCGTAATAAAAGTGCTCAATAACTGGAGCAATATAGACGCCGTAGCCGTTTGCGGAGACCTCAGCCATAAGAACGCTTCACCTGCTGAATTCGCCCTGTCGAAAAAATTCCTTGACAGCCTGCATCACACAAAATATATAGTTAACGGTAATCACGATTACAGATATTCGAATCAGCTCAAGCGCAACGGCGGGATACAGAAAGGAAAAGTATCCCTGCAAAAAGAAAAACTCGAGCGCTTCATAAAGACATACGGTCTGAAATCTCCTCATTATACGGTAAAAGCCGCCGGATATCTTCTGGTTTTCCTCTGCGATGACCAAATAAACGGGAAATATTTAGTGACTCTCTCCGACAATACCCTCGACTGGCTTGATAAAACCCTTGACGATAATAAAAATACGCCCACTTTGATATTCTGCCACGCGCCTCTCGAAGGTTCGTTAAAGAAAATCGGATCGCTCGGCCCTTCCTCTTTCGCTCAACCCGCCGAACGCATAGAAAAGATATTGAGGGCCCACAGGCAGGTCATCGTATGGACTGCCGGCCACACCCACATGAGCCCCTCGAACGAAAATTACAATTCGTCAAGAACCTTCTGGCACAAACAGGTCCATGTGGTTATAAGCCCTAATCTTGGCAAGGGCCACTGGGTAAATACCATGACGCTTGCGCCCGGCTGCGTCACAATTAAAACCTATGATTGCTACAATAAAAAATGGATAAAAAAATACGAGAAAAAGTTCAAACACAATTTTTGCGCTCAGGTCGATGATGACAAAAAGAAAAACGAGGCGAATAACGAACTCGCGAAAGCCAATGATGAAAATGCCGCTAAGGAAAACGAGGCGAATAATGAAATAACGAAAGTCAACAACGAAAGCGCCATCACGAATAATACAGCCGCCGACGATGATGAAAACACCCCTGACAAGGACGAAATCGCCGCCTCTATCGCAGGCCCTGAGAACGACGAAAACGCATCTTCGAATAATTCCGCTTCTTCCGGCAATATCGCTTATTCGGCTATGATCGATGCTCACGAAAAATACGTAAAAGCATATGACACATACTCGAATTTTCTCGATGCCGACAAATCGTCGGATGATCCGGAAGTTCAGAACGCCCTTTTGGAATACAGGAACTCTTTCGATGAATATCAGCGGCTTGTGGTAGCGGCTTCGAACAGCGATTAGATAACCAACCTTAAAATCGAGCCAAATAAAAATCTAAAGGTATTTCTACCTCCCGATTTTTATTTGGCCGCGTGGTTGCTTAACCATAATGCCCACTAATTGAAATACATTCTATCTTTCAGGAATCATCGAAATGCTTTTATCGCCCATGACGATCCTTCTTTCTTTATAAAGGCCGCCGAGCGCTTTTTTAAATGTGAGCTTACTCATCTGAAGTTTCTCTTTTATCGCTTCCGGCGAGCTTTTATCGTTTAGATCGAGCGTACCGTTGTTTTCGATGAGCATGTTCATTATTTTATCTTTCGCGTCTTCAATGGCGTCGCGGATGCTTCTTCTTAACGTCAGATCTATTTTTTTGTCTTCCCTTATTTTTTTGACGTAACCAGTCACAATGTCGCCTATCTTTAATTTTTCATAGGTCTCGTTCTCGTATAGTATTCCGGCGTATTTATCATCTATTATCGCGAGTATTCCGTTCGTCGCGAACCGGCAGATCGTTAATTTTACCTGCTGGCCTTCCCTGAGATCGATCACTTTCTTCTCAATAAATTTTTCAAATTTGGCCGAAGCGATAACCCTTTTCGAGATCTTATCGATCATGACATAAACCATGTATTTATAGCCTATCTTCATATTATCCAGCGCCTGCGAATATGGAAGGTAGAGATTTTTTTCAAGGCCCCAGTCAAGAAATATGCCTGTTTTGTTAATGTCTTTCACGGTAAGGCACGCGAATTCTCCTGCTTTTGCGAGCGGTTTCAGCGTCGTCGCGATCTCGCGGTCCTCCGAATCCCTGTACACGAATACGTCTATCGAATTGCCGTCTTTCAGGCCGGCGGGAGCGTATTTTTGCGGCAGGAGAATATTATAGCCGTCTCCGGAATCAAGATAAAAACCGAATTCGACTTTATGACTGACTTTTAATGTATTATAATCGCCTATTTTTAACAATTTGAATCTCCTAAAAATAAATTATGCGTTTCGTATTATACTTTATTAACAAAAAAAATACAATCGGTTATCAAAAAAGATTGAACCCGGTATAATTACGACAAGCCTAAGCGGCAAGCGCAACGGCCCATGCCGGTCGCCCACCTAAAATAAACCCCCGCATTATACTTAAAGCATAAGCGGGGGTTTATATGTTTCATACTTGCTTTTAAATCGTATTAAGGAGCGGGCGGCGCGTCCGGAGGTGGAGGCGGAAGCGTTCCGCCGTTAGGATCGGGTGCCGTTCCACCGTTAGGGTCCGGCGCAGGCGGCGTTCCGCCATTAGGGTCCGGAGCGGGCGGCGTTCCGCCGTTGGGATCAGGCGCGGGCGGTTCGGGTGGAGGCGGAGTATCGGGCGCCATCGGCTGTTGTCCGTTGTTCACGGGCTGTTGAGCGGGCGGCTGACCCGACGAGAATTGGAGGCTTTCAGGATTTGTGGCGCCTGCATCGGTCCTGGACGTCTGAACTTCTGAAGTCTGTACCGGAAGCGGCTCGAGCTTACTGATATACTGCGGAACGTATCTTCCCTTTGTATTATTGAGCGTCATATGAATGACCGTGCCGCCGATATCGTTCGTCTCGACCTTTATGACCTTGACTTCGCCATCGGTAAAGCTTAGTTTTTGAGACAGCTTAGTTAGTTTTTCGCGGTCTTTGCCTCCGGTGCTGAACATTTTCAGCTCCTTGGTATAGTTGTCAAAGACCTTTACCAGATCGAGTATGTCGGTCCTGGTAACTCCAGCCTTCGCCAGATCTTCCGGCACGGTTTTTAAAACCGTACTCACGAGAGCGCTCAAGGTCCTCGCCATCTCATAGTTATTGGTAATGAATTTCTGTTTTATTACATTGGCGTTGACATCGTCAATTATGCCTCTTTTTGCAAATCTTTGTATCACATCCAGCTCTTCCCTGTTCACCATGTTCGGGAAAGGCGACAGATCAAAATATTTGCTGTAATTATTCTTTTTAGGCTTATCTTCTTCTTTTTTGGGCTGCTGCTGATAAGTGCGCTCGAGCGCGGTAGGGACCGTTATCGTCAGCACGAGGTTTTTGCTTTCATTCGTAACGCTTTCGGGCACGGGTATGGTCACCGTCGACTCCGCGTAAAGCGGCCCCGCTATAAAAGGCGCAGCGATAAAAACCGCCATGGCCGACCTTTTGAAAACCGGTTTCAGATCATTTAAAATACTCAGCATTTCAAGCACACCTCCGGAAAAAAACTTCGGCGTCATATTATTATGACTTCCTTTGGGCTTCTCGTCATTATCTTGCAGCCGTTTTTCCCCATTACGACCATGTCTTCGATGCGCACGCCGCCGAATCCGGGGAGATATATTCCAGGTTCGATCGTGAAAACCATATTTTCGCGCACCACGATACGGCCTTCGCTTGAAACCGTCGGCGCCTCGTGTATCTCGAGGCCCACGCCGTGCCCCAATCCATGGCCGAAATAATCGCCATAGCCGTGCTTGGCGATGACATTACGCGCAAGAGCATCTATTTCCATGCCGGTCATGCCGGGGCGCGCTTTCGCGATCGCCGTCAGCTGCGCTTCAAGAACGATCTTATAGATGTCGAGATGCTTCTGGGAAGGCTTGCCGACGAATATGGTTCTCGTCATATCGGAACAATAGCCGTTTAATTTCGCGCCGAAATCAAGCTTCAAAAAGCTTCCGCTCCCGGCCTTTTTATCCTTCGCGCGCACTATGACCTCCGGCACCGGCTTATAATGAGGAAAAGCGCTGTTCTTATCAAAAGCTACTATCGATTCGAACGAAGGGCACTGAGCCCCTCCGACTTTCATATAATACTCAAGTTTAGCCGCGACCTCGCTTTCAGATTTTCCGATGAAATTTTCCTTCGCATTGGAAACCATTTCATAAAAAGTAACGTCCGCGAGATCGACCGCTTTTTGTATGAGTTTTATTTCGCCCTTTGATTTGACCATTCTGATCTGTTCGACCGCGCCTGACGTAGCGGTCATTTTAACGATTTTAGGCAGGGCGCCCTCGAACGCCGCGAGCCTGGAAACCGAGAACGAATCGGCCTCGAAACCGATCTTCTTATATTTATTTTTCTTGATAAACTCGCACACGTCGGCGATCTGAGACCTGCCGGTCCTGACTATCTCGACGTTCTTCGTCTCCTTCTTCACCTGTTCGACATATCTGAAATCGACGAATATGGTGGTTTTTTTCGAATCGACTACGAGATATCCCGTGGACCCGGCGAACCCGGTTAGATAACGGACATTTTCCAGTTTCGACACAAGCATTGCGTCTAACTTTTTAGCCGAATTTTCAGACCTTAAACTGGCGATTCTTTCCATAAATTCCTTCATTTTTTACCTCTTTTTATTTACTAATATGTTCGAGCATTGAGATACATTTCGAAAGTTTTTTATCCGCGAGCTCGGCCGGACCCACGAGCGAAAGCGCAAGTTTTTTAACGTCGAATAACTTCTCCGCTATTTCCCTGACATCGTCCTCGCTCACCCTGTCGATGTTCTGAAGAACCTCGTCTATCGGGATCTGGCGCTTGAAATACATTTCATTGCGGCCAAGCCTGTTCATACGCGCGTTAACGCCTTCGAGGGACAATATCATATTGCCTTTCAACTGTTCTTTCGCGCGTACAAGCTCGGTTTTAGTTATGTTCTTATGTTTGATCTTGGCGATCTCCTTTAAAACGAGGTCAACGACGGTATCGCAGTCTTTATAACTGCATCCGGCGTATATCGCGAAAAGTCCGGCGATCTTATAAAGCGTCGCGTATGAAAAGATCGAGTAAGCCAGGCCGCGGTTTTCGCGTATCTCCTGAAACAGGCGCGAACTCATGGAACCGCCAAGGACCGAGTTTAAAACGTACAATTTATAGCGGTCCTCATCGCACTCCGGTATGCCGTATGTGCCTAAGACCATATGCACCTGCTCGACCTTTTTTTCGCGTATCTGATGGCTGATAACGTGTTTCGGTTTTTCAAGTTCCTTGTGCACTTCAGCGGGCATGTGCTCATCGTATTTAAAATATTTGTTTATCAGTGATATCAGTTTCGGCATTTTAAAATTGCCGACCGCCGTGATCAAAAAATTTTCGGGAACGTAATTTTTGCTATAATAATCGAATATACTCGAGCGGTTAAGCCCGCCAACAGTCTCGCTGGTTCCGAGTATGGGATAACCGACCGGATGATTGCGCCATAGCGATTGAGTGAATATGTCGTGTATGAGTTCGTCCGGAGCGTCCTCATACATTTTTATCTCTTCGATAACGACATTTTTTTCGCGTTCGATCTCTTCCGGATCAAAAAGCGAATTTTTAAGCATATCTGAAAGCAGTTCAATCGCGAGTTCTACATGCTCGTCGCGAACCTTGGCGAAAAAGCAGGTGAATTCCTTGGCCGAAAAAGCGTTCAGCTGGCCGCCAACCGAATCCATAATCTCGGCGATCTTTCGCGCGGTAAGATTTTTTGTCCCCTTAAACATCATATGCTCGAGAAAATGCGATATTCCGTTATTCTTCACATTTTCATAAATAGCGCCGGCGCGCACCCATACTCCGATACAGACCGATCTCACGGTGCTTGTGTTTTCCAGAACGAGTTTCATCTTATTGTCCAATACTACTGTTTTTTGCATCAGATCATTCCTTACCGTTTTTATTTATTGCTGCCATTATTTTTTAATTGCTTCGTCATATCCTACGTATTTTTTAAGTTCTTTCAGTTCGGCCGGACTTAGCTCGCGAAACTCTCCTTCGCTTATGCCTTCGATCGTAAGAGGCCCTACGCTGATTCTTTCAAGATCTATAACTCGCACGCCCAGCGCCTTGAACATCTGCCTGATCTCGCGTTTTTTACCCTCTATAAGTTCGATCTGATATAAGACGCCGCGCTCGCCAGCATGGAAACGGTTTTCACCGATGATTTCAATATTTTCAGCCCTGTATATTTCGCCTTCATACTCGATGCCCGATTTGAGCATAAGCATCCTTGAATCCGAAATAAGCTTCGACGCCAGAACCCGATATGTTTTTTTCACTTCGTTGCTGGGATGAATTATAAGATCACACATGGCTCCATCGTTAGTTATCAATAAAAGGCCGCGCGAATTAAGGTCCAGTCTGCCTACGGGAAAAAAATGCCCCTCTACCTTTATTATATCAAAAATCGTACGTCTTTTAAACGGGTCTTTGCATGTAGTAAGGTAGCCGGCGGGCTTGTTGAGTAAAAAATATTTAAAAATCCTGCTTTCATAAGTTATTTCAAGTTCTTTTCCATCCAGGAAAAGTTTGTCCTTTCCCGGAACTATCCTGGTCCCCTGCTCGCGCACGGTCTTTCCATTCACGGATATCCTTCCGTCCGCGATAAGCCGTTCAGCCTCACGGCGTGAGCAATGTCCCGACCCGGACATTATTTTCGTGATTCTTTCCGCTTCTATCATAGCGCTATATATCGGCAAATAAATGTGTTTATTTAATAAGAGGTCAAAAACGATTGGCGTTCGAGGCCAGTTTAATAAGACGCATAGTTTCTTCGTATAAACGGTTTTCAAGCTCTCCGGAAGCTTCCATTTTTTTTCTTACCTGCTCGAGGATCATGACGGCGTCGCCAAATCGCGACGAATTATAATAAAGATTGGCCAGATTGTACGCGACGATACCGCTGAAATCGATTTCAAGCTGTTTTTTAAAGGTCAGCTCGGCTTCCAATGTTTTCCCTGAATATATCTGGAAAAGTCCAATATTAAGTGAATAATCAGGGTTGCGAGGCGCAATGGAACGAGCGCGCGCAAGATACGATATTCCTTCCTCGAATTTCCCCATTTCGCCCATGCAAAGGCCGATAAGATAATTTATCCGCTCCGAATATTTCGGGCTCAGCGCCCCGAATTTATTAAGCGCGTCGCCAAGTATCCCCGCGCCCTTATCAGGCATATTCATTAAAAGGTAAACATGCCCTACGTTTATATACGCTTCAGGCGTAACGGCGTAACTTAAAGCTTTTTGAAAATATGAAAGCGCGCCGTCATAGTTTTTCAAGCGCTGTTCGGCGCATCCGGCGTTTAAAAGATAATAAATGTCATTAGGTGATAGTTCAAGCGCTTTTTTCAGATATTCGAGCGCATCCTTATACATTCCGATCTTATAATACGCCAGGCCTATGTTTGAAAAAATATTTGGATCAGACTCCGAGTCGAGCGCCTGTATAAGCTCGATTATGCCCTGATCGTATTCCTTTCTCTGAAGATGGCAGACGCCGAGGTAATAACGCGTCTCACCGCTGAAGGGATTTATCGCTATAGCTTTTTTCAGGCACGGCATGGCTTTTTCAGGCATATCGAGTTTCAAGTAGTCGAGGCCCGCCTTCATGTTAACGTTAGCCGCGATATAAGATGGCATCATAAAAAAAGTCATCGAATAAAATATGACGACGGAAACGCATACGGCCAGAACATTAATTTTGGACGGAACTATGTCATAAGCAAAAAACGCGAACGCGGACTTCGGCTCCTTATTTCCACGGCGCGCCAGAAGCTTTTCCAGCATCGCGAGCACCAATATCAAAAGGACCGCCGTCGGGAGCACATGCAGCGGAAAGCCGAACAGCGAATTAATAAATATGGAGACTACGGCGGACCCGGCGCATGAAACGACCATATACACGGTCAGCCCGGAACGTCCGCCATTTAAGCCAAGCAGTTTTTTAAACATGACGAGAAAATAAAACACGAATATCACGGCGGCTGCGAAAGCGAAAACGCCAAGTTCGCAGAATATCTGAAGAAATTCGTTATGGGCCTGATTCGCCTTCGCGAAAAAATGGTTCTCGAAGAACCTGACGTCGCTTTCACGAAGCAGCATTCCCTGATAGCTAAGATAATTCATTTTAAAATATGAAAGTCCGCAGCCCCACCAGAAATTATCGCATATCATTTTGTATGTCGCGTGCCATATATCGAAACGGATCGCGGCGTTTCTGCCCGACGTGTCAAAAACCGACGCCACGCGCTGGAAAACATCGGTAGTCTCATAGGTAACGGGAGTTTTTATCGAATATATTACCAGTATGAACAAAAGGAGCACAGCCGTCAGGCCGAAAAACCTGGCGCTATTATAAAACGCCGGGCGCGCGCGCTCATTTTTCAGGAAAAAGTATAGTATGAGAGCCAGCCCGGCGGCCAGCGCTATAAACGAAGCTCTCGACTGAAGTATGAAGATAACCGCTCCAGTAAGTATGAGCGACGCCGAAAATAAGAACAGATTCAGGTTATAAAACTTTGAAACAAATTTCATTTTCACCGAACTTACAAGCGCGAGAATTTTCGCGAGCGAAAGAAAAAATATGACGACGAGGAATTCGGAAAAATAATTTTTGTTCCCGAAAAATGAAAACAACCTCATTTTGTCCAGATATGGCGCGCCTTCAAATATAAAGTCCGCTTTATAATATTGGAGAAGGGCGAATACCGAGGCGGCGGCCGATGAACATAAAAACAGATTCGAATAAATGCCAAAAAGCTCGCTAAAGCTATGAAAAATTTTAAATTCATAATATAAAAGCGCGACGCTTAAGATCAGGACGAAGGACGAAAGCGGCACGTAAAAATTCGGCACGCGATGTATGGATAGGGCGCACATAAAAATCAGGAACCCGTATATCAGATCGTTAAAATGAAAAAAAGCCTTCTTTTTTTCGCCTCGAACGATAAAATCATAAATTCTCGCGAAAAAAGAAAGCCCGCAAAGAACTATAAAAAGCATTTCCTTAGGAAAAAGAAAACTATCCTGAAGCTGTCTCGAATAAAATATCGGTATTAAAAGAGGTATTAACAGGGATATATTCGTCATCGGCATTTCACGCGATAAAACGCGGCTATTTCTTCTCCAAGAGCATCGATCGTATATTTTGACGGCATAATATCGACCGGGATATTGTTTTTCGCGCATGTGCCGGATGTTATGGGGCCTATTGCGGCTATCCTCGGCCTTGCGGCCGCCCCGGCGCCAGCCCACGAAGCGATGGTTTCGGCCCCGACCGTTTCGATAAAATTCGTTACCGTTCCCGAACTCGCGAAGGTTATAAGGTCCACCTCGCCGTTTTTGATCGTTTCGAGCGTTCCGCCCGGATAATCGGTCTCACGCGCCATTTTATATACGTGACCCACGGCGACGTCGTGTCCGGCTTCAGAAAGCATTTTAGGCAGGACATCGCGGGCCTGCTGCGCCCTGGCGATTAAGATACCAAGTTTTTCGCCAGAATATTTTTTCAATATAAGATCGGCCAGCGCCTCGGCTTTAAATTCCGGCGGCGTCATATCTACCGTCAGGTAGTGTTTCTCAAGTTCGGCGGCGGTCTTTTCACCTATCGCCGCAATTTTTTTACCGGCGAGGCATCTGATGTCCTTTTTTTTCGCCCGCAGCCTTTCCAGAAATCCGGTCACGCCGTTGACGCTCGTAAACACGACGAGACCGTAGCGGTCCATATTTTCAATAGCGCCGTCAATAGATGCGTAACAGTCGTCCGGAGGGACGATCTTTATCACCGGAAATTCGAAAACTTCCGCGCCC
>CAZJFS010000156.1:0-10157 GCA_964545075.1 uncultured bacterium | reverse complement strand
CTTTTACATACAATTCTATCGCCTCTTCGCCATTATGGGCGGTTTCTACGTTGAAACCGTAATGAGTAAGAAGCTGGCCCGTTATGGATCGGATTTCGTCCTCGTCGTCCATCAGCAGGATCTTTCCGCTCAAGTTCAGTTTAATACCCGTATTCGATGATGCTATGCGTTCGGGTTTGGATTCCGGCAGGGCGGGCAGCAATATTCTGAATGTCGTGCCTGACACGCCATCGGATTCCGCGAATACGCGTCCTTCGTGATTTTTAATAATTGAAAAAACTACCGCGAGTCCGAGCCCGCTGCCATGCGATTTGGTCGTATAATATGGATCGAATATTTTCATGATGTTTTTCGGATTTATGCCGGATCCTGTATCGCTTATGGATATCTCCACGAAATTGCCGGCTTTGAGGCCTGATTCGTCATTTGCCGAAATTTCAATGTTTTCAATAATTATACTGATACTTCCGCCGCCGGGCATCACTTGAACCGCGTTGACGACGATATTTGTGATAGCCTGTTTGATCTGCCCTTCATCGGCTTCGATCGGCCAGACATTTTCGACCGGCTTCCATGTGTAATCAATATTGGTTCCCCTGAGAACGAAATCAACGGTTTCGCGTATAAGGTCGTTTATGTAGAAAACCTTTTTTACGGGCCTGTTGCCCTTGGAAAAAGTGAGCAACTGAAGCGCGAGGTTCTTGGCGTCGAAAGATATGCTTTCGGCCTTGTCGAGGATCTCGCAAAGCGCGCTATCCTGAGCGCCCTTCATCAGTTTAGCGTATGAAATGTTGCCTACTATGGCGGCGAGATAATTGTTAAAGTCATGCGCAATACCACCGGCCAGTATTCCAAGCGACTCCAGCTTTGAAACTTTAGCCATCTCATTTTCCATATGTTTCTTTCCGGTGATATCTTCAATGACGACCTGTATTGAAATTTGACCGTCCGTTTCCTTGATCGGCTTTATATGATATTTTAAAAAACGATTTTCATCGTCGCTTAAAAGATATTCGAATTCGCCAGAATCTTCCTTGAGCGACGCGGAACATTCTTCAAATTTTCTGGAAAATCCGGGACTTACGAAGGGCTGAAAAACGCATACTCCTTCATTTTTTAGTTTATTGGCCCCGTCAAGGCCGAGTATCGCCGTCAGGGCGTTGTTAATATTCATTATACGGCCTTTTTCATCGGCATACATTATGCCCACGGGCGAGTTGTCGAAAAGTATCTTGTATTTACGTTCGCTTTCAAGCTTTATTCTTTCGGCGGCGGCCCGTTCGGACGTTTCAAGCGCTATTGAAACGGCATCCGACGCGATGTTTGAAAAAGATATTTCATCGTCCGTCCATTTCCTTCGATAGCCGACATGCTCCATGCTGAATATGCCAATAACCTTTCCCCGAAGCCATATGGGTGAATCAAGCATCGAAGTAATTCCGAGCGGTTTGCAATAATCAGCGACTAATTCCGTAACGTGTGGATCAGTTCGAATATCGTCGGCGACTACGTTTTGACGGTCATGAATAGCGTTGAAATAAATGGGGAAATCGCAGGCGTTTATTTTTGCGCCGCTTTCATATTTTCCGGTGCTTCTAATATAACGTTTTTCGCATATTATTACGGAGCAATCGGCGTTATACATCCAGACGCTGACGCGCTCGACGCTAAGCGTGGCGGCTGTTATTCGTGTTATTTTTTCGAGCGTGCCCTTGAAATTGGCGTCCGGCACGCTTATTATCTCGTATTGAGCGCGCCTGAAGCCCATCAGGCGCGCGGCGTGAGCGGCCTGCTTTTCGCGGTCCGTGCAAAAAATAAGAACCAGTATCAAAAGAAGAGCGACTATGCCGATCGGTCCGAGCCTTCTTCTTGCGATGGCCAAGCGCCAGCTTTTGGCGTCAAGGTCCATAACCAGGGCTATACGAGCTTTTTTTTCGGCGAAGAGCGGAACTGAAATGAAGGTCGAAACCCACTCGCCCCAGCGGTCGCCCGAAGGTCCCGTCATCGCTTCGTTTTTGCTTTCCTTGAAAAAAGATAGGTCCTCATCGTTTATTTCAGCGTACAGCTGACCCGGAGGCGAATAATCCTTTGAATTTGACGGCTCGGAATCGGCCAGAAAATAAACCTTTCCATCGCGAAAACCCATGAGTGATATAAAACGGCAGTCGTTGTTGGCGTTTCGGAAAGATATCAGCATGTTTTTAATCTGTCTGTAATGATCCGTTTTAATATCATCGGGCGTCCATTTCAATGATTCCAGGGCCTCGCCGGATATGGAAGACGCCACCAGGCGCGATCGTTTCAGAAGGCTGTCGGCTTCGCCGGCCTTGAAAGTTTGTTCCACGTAAGTTGTTGAAAGCCAACCGACAACGATTATCAGCGCCGAGATGAAAAAAAAGAAATATTTCGAGCCGTTTGGCGGAATTAATTCCAGCACTTTTTCATTTATATTTCTTTGCGAGACGTAGTAACGGCCAAATGAGAGCAGCATAAAAATACCGACGAGCGATAAAAGTGCGACCGTCGTAATAACCGGCTTTTCGAATATGGCGTGAAGGCCGAAAATATCCGGCAATAAAATTTGGGGTGCGACGAGTTTGAGCGACATTATGGATAAAAGTATGAAAAAATATGATATCAGGGGTTTTAAAGCCGAACTTCTTGTTTTTTTGAAAAGGAAATAGAGCGCTGCCGACGCAAAAATGCCGGTGAAAAAATACTCCAGCGCCATAATAAAAAAAGCCGTTTCCATTGAGCCCGATATGGCATTGTAAGCTGGCGGAGCCAGGAGCAACAAATATATCCATGGCCCCGGGCCTTTCGATATAAGGTCGTAAAAAGCGATGCGGGCGTACTGGAACAATGAAAAACACGAGCAGATGACTAAAATTAATTTGAATGGAGCATGTTTCAGACCGTCGAAGGCGGGCGCGAATATTTCAAGAAATTCGACGGCGGCCGAAAAAATACCGAAATAGAAAAGCCAGAGCGACGATGCGCGCCGTGTTGTGTTTTGATCCAATCTGTGGGCAATGATTGAAAGAGTCAAAAAACCGCAACCGCAAAGCAAATGGAAAAAATCAAGATTATGGCAAAAAAAATTATCGGACATATTTCACCGTGCTTTTAGCGTTGAAATCATTTCGTCAGTGGTTGTTATAACTGAGCAGTATTCATTTTACTATATAATTAATTAAAAATCAAATGTTTAATCCCGCGGGTTCAAGACGCTTTCAAGAATGCCGCGCCCTGTAATTAATTCGATCGGAGAGCGATCGTCGGTGAAGATGAATGTGTTCCAGCGCGGGGGAATCTCGCGCCAGGATGCTTTCATACGGACGAGTACGCGCTCGAGTCCGGTTTCTAAGAGTTGAATTTTATCAGGTGAAATATCGATGCCGGATCCCGTAAAAATATGGTTGTCGAAAGGGGCATTCTCGTTTTCGTCCAGGATCGAGTGCACGAAAGGAAAGGAGGAATTCAGCGTGGCCGCGAATGCGTCCGAGAGTTCGGCGTCGCCTTTTTTTATACCGACATTGATAACAAAAATACCGTTTTTGGAAAGATGTTCAAAACAAGCGCGGTAGAATTCCTTCGTAATCATATGAAACGGTATATAGGGTTGAACGAATGCATCGGCGACGATGAGATCGTAAGTTTTGCGGGTAGATTGGAGAAAAAAGCGCGCGTCGGTGGCATGAAATGTGAGTGACGGGATTTTTTCGAGTTCGAAAAAACTTTTTCCCGTTTCGATTAATGATGGATCGATCTCGACTCCGTCGATGGAGAGTTTTCTCGAGGTGCCGTAAAAATGGTCGATTTCTCGGGCCATCGTTCCGCCGGCGAGACCGAGTATAAGCACTCTTAAAGGTTTTCCGGGGGTTGTGTTCATGGCGGGAATTATCGAAATATAGTCCCAGTAACCGCCGGTCAAAAATCCTTTTGCCGGAAGGATCGAATGGCAGCTTACGCCTTCGTTCAATGAAAGGAACTTCCTGCCCGTCGAACTTTTAATGACCTCGATGTATTGGTAGGAGCTTTCCGTTTCAAATATTTGGCCTTTCGTCGATTTTATCGGCCCAAACGCGTCTTTAAAGATGAGTGGCGTTATAACGAATACGGCCAGCGTGAAAAACAGGAACGCTGAAAAAATGGTCGATTTTCCCTCCCCGGCTTCTTTGGGCATACTTGGCGATCCGCCGGATGTGAGTAATCGCCAGGCTCCCGTCGCCGCGATCAGGAAGGCTGTTGAAAGAAGCGTCACGCGCGTGCCGAAGAGCGGAAGGATAACGAGCGAAGTCAGAAAAGTGCCGGCAATGCTTCCTAAAGCTGAAAGCGCCGCCAGAGCGCCAGCGATTCCGCCGAGATCGGTTCTTGAGGCGCCAGCGATCCTTACCGCCCAGGGGGCGATCATTCCCATGAAAAAAACCGGCGGGGCGAAGCAAATACAGACGGCGAAAAGCGATATCAAAAAAAGGCCAGCCTTCATTTCCAGCATGGCGGCTGCCGCCCACGCCAAGAAAGGCCGCGAGGTGAACGGGACCAGCGCCAGAGAAAAACCGGCGATAATAAGAACAAGAGCGTACGAGCGTTCGGTCGGCCAGCGGTCGGCGAGCCTTCCGCCGACGAAAGCTCCTAACGTTAACGCGGTGAGGATCGTGCCTATTATGTTTGTCCATATAAGCTGACTTGCGCCAAATGACGGCGCGAGCAATCGTGGCGCCGCCATCTCGGCGGCCATGACGCCGGCGCCCGCAATGAAGACGGACCACAAAAGATATTTGGATAAAGGCATCTTATCTCCGGCTATATAAAAACTATACGTACTGCTGATTTACGTCTTTCGTGCCGTGAACGTTTAAGCAATTTATCAAATAAACGGTGAAAAAGCAAGAAGATATATTGGCAGAACATATATTGGTTCCGGTATTTTTAACGCGGACCAGATATATTCTTAAATGTGAAGGCTTCTTGAGTTCGGTTGCATTACTGAAATTTGAATAAAACAGCCGGGTTAGGTTTTTAGAGCTTTAACTTGTATGGAAACGTTAATGTTTTTCATTTAGAACGAAAAAGAGAATTTATGGAGTTAATATTGTTCTTGTCGGTTGATTCGTCCTCTGAATGATAACCCCAGATCCATGCCCCGTCGTAGCCCGAATCGAGGGCCATATTGACATACTGCCCGATGGTATAGCGTGACCCTTTGGATGCGAACTCACCGAGTATGACCGGGTTGGCCACTTTATATTTTCTTTTGAATTCGGCCGCCGAAAAAATTTTTTTAGTAATCTTCGAGCCTTTATCGTAGTAATGAGCCTGGAATATATCTATGCCCGTATTTACGTAAAGGTACATCCATTTAGGATGGGCTGAACCTACCGTAACGGGTTTTTTACTTACGGAATGAATGGCTTCGGTCACGTTTTTGATAAGATTCTGAAGCTCTTTTACGTTGATCTGGCCGGGCGCGCCCGGGGCCGTAACGTTAGACGTTATCCACTCCGGCTCGTTTATGACTTCCCACGCGAATATGGCTTCGTCGGCCGCGTATTTTTTTACGATAGGCATTATGGCTTTTTCGATGAAATCTTTTTGAAGAGACGGATCGCTTGCTATTTTAGAATATTTTTCAAAATTCGCGGCGTCCTTTTTGAACCAGTTGAAATCTAAAAAACTCCAGACAAGCCTGATATTGTGTTTTCTGGCAAGAACCATTATCTTGTCAAAATCGGCCGTGAATTTTTCGTCGGGATATTTAAATAAACCGGAATTATTATCAAATTTAGGATTGGCGCGGCCGTCGCAGTATAAAAACCATCTTACGACATTTAATTTCAAACTCGCCATTTTAGCGAATGTTTCATCCGTAATTTCTTCGCTGAACTTAGCGCCCCACGAATCGTGCGCTCCTATATCCCAGCCGCAACCGCCTGGAAGCCAGGGCAAATTGACGCCGAGCGTGAAATCTTTTGAGCGGTTCCTGATTTCGGCTATGGGCGGGATAGTTTTTTCGATTTCGGCCTCATCGTATTTATCCGAAGTAAGGTTTTCAAAAGTGTTTGAAGCGAATTTCCCGGCGGATATAAAAACGGATTTCACGGAAGAAGCGGCTTCTACGAAAAAGTTTTTAACGCCCGATATGGCCGTCGATATTTTATGCCAGAATCCTCCGGATGAAATTGACGTTTGCTCATTTGAAGCGCCAGCCGAAGTTCTTGGAACTTTGTCGCTTTTTATTTTTGATGATTTCGAAGAAATGCTTGAAGAAGAAACTTTTGAGCCGTTAAGATTTGAAGCGGATATCGAAAGACTCGTTTTTTCGAGTCTTGATATTTCGTTTTTTATTCCGGCATTGTTATTTCCGGGCTTTTCGGTTTCGCTTTTAAGAGCCTCAAGGTAGCGGTTTTTCGCATTTATTAATAAATCACCCGAAAGTTCAAGCGTTTTATCGTCCGCGCCGGAATTTATAAGCGAAAGGTAATTATTGTACAGGGCTTCATAGTTTTGTTTAAGCGTTAGTATCGGCGAACCCTGCGCATAAGAAAAAGCGTAAAGGCAAAGAACTATGGCGATAGACGCCGCAAGTGTTTTTATCGTTCTTATTTTCATGAATCGCTCCATTTTAATGAAATTTCAGCGCAAATTTTTATTGATGCATCAATTATAAATCCTGAAAAGGGTTTTGTCAAATTTTCAGCTCGTGTTTTTTTATTCCGACATTTTTATTTCCGCCAGTTGAAAAAAATTTTTTTCAGTGTTATCATTATATTCAATGCAAAAACATAAGAAACATATTATGCTATTTATATTTGCGGCAATGCTTTACTTTCTTTTCATATTAAATGAAAATGTCGGAAAAAATGGCATTTACGATGAAATTAAAAGCAAATGCGCGGTTACGGGAAATCCGGTCCTATCGCCTTCCGGAAAATATTCGCTTATTATAAACGGTGGAGATGACGGGACATGCGAATATAATAAATTCAGCATAGCCGGAATTTTGGAATCGTCTGTGGAAAACTCCATTATTTTCGAGTCGAAAGATAAATACCGGACGCGCGACGCGCTCTATTTTTTATGGGGAAAAAACGACACCGTCTGGGTATATAGCGGCGATACCGGGACTTATTACTGGGAAAGAAGCGGCGAAAAAATATGGACGAAAAGGTCTTTTGCCGAAAAGCCATGCGAGCCGCCGGAGCTTCTGGCCAGGATGAAACCGCGGTATTTCGAAAAAAAGAATTGATCGCATGATTCCGGCAAAAGTCATTTTAAGGATATTTACATATCCGGCGCCGCCTTCGGACTTCGAGGCCGCAATCGTCTCAAGGCGGCCGTTATCCCGCCAAGGGAAGGGCAATATGCTTTTATTGGAGATTTATAACTATAGTTATATCGCTTTATTTTAATGGAGGTTTTATCGTGAAATCAGCCTATGTTTTTATTCCCTGCCTGCTCTTTATTTTATGTACTTCGTTATGCGCCATGGCCTCCGAGGTCATCGGCCATCGCGGCGCGGCTTTTTACGCTCCTGAAAACACACTGGTTTCCATCGAAACTGCATGGAAAATGGGCGCCGACGGCGTCGAGGTCGACGTTCACATGAGCCGCGACGGCAGAATAATGGTCATTCACGACGATGAAGCTTTAAGAACGGCAGGCGCTAAATTGAAGGTCGCGGAGGCGAATTCGTCCGAACTCAGGGCGCTCGACGCCGGATCATGGAAAGGCCCTCGATTTTCCGGCGAAAAGATACCGTTTCTTGAAGAAGCGCTCTCCACGGTTCCGCCCGGCAAGAAATTTTTAATAGAGATAAAATGCGGAACTCCGGCCGTCAAAAATATCGTGAATATCGTGAATATGAGCCGGAAAACCCGGCAAGTAGTTTTCATAAGTTTTAAATTAGACGTGGTGAAGATGATAAAAAAAATGATGCCCGAAGCCGGAGCCTTCTGGATAGTCGAGCGTGAAGACCTTCAAAAGATCGTAAATGGCAAGCAGCTTACGGAAGACATGCTGATACGCGAAGCGAAGAAAGCCGGACTTGACGGGCTGGACATGGACCACAAAATGGCGACGTCGAAATTTATAAACGACATCCATGCGTCGGGAATGAAAGCTTATTGCTGGACGGTCGATGACGCAAAAATCGCGAGGCTCCTTGAAAGTTTTGGTATGGATGCCATAACTTCGAATAAGGCCGATGTGATAATTGACGCTATAAAAGGCGGGAGATGATATATGTCCGGAGGTTCTGAAAATGTTCTTCAACCCAGCCAAATAACGCCGGAAATGGTCAGGCTCGAGGCGGTTGTGCCGGAATGCCCCTCCGGCGATGATATGCCGCAAAGAATAAAGCTGGAAATAACGACGGGAAATGAAGGAGATCTTTTCGGCTGCGCCGGATGTTTCAGCGTTATCGCCGTATGGGCGCTCTTTGCCGGGGCGAACGGCTGCACCGATAAATATCATCGCGTTATCATGGGGCCGTCGCCCTTTGTTTCAGCCCTCGGAGTGATATTTTTATTCGCCTGTATCTATTATTGGGTTAATTACTACTTTACCGATGAATATTACATTCTCGATACCGTTGAAAGGAATATATATTTCTACCGCAAACATTTCGGCAAAGTGGCGGTAAGCGATTTTTTGAAGCAGGAAGATATTCATAGCATAGCGGTTACGGGCGAAAAAAAGCGGAGCAAGAATAGCAGCTGGTGGGAATATAAGGTAGTGGCGGTCAGAACGGATGCGAAGGTCGTCGATCTGTGCGACCTGAAGGCCGATTCATACCAGCCGATGTATGATAAGGCGCTTGGAATAGCGACCGCGACATTAAGAGGATTCGCGGCATGTCCCTTGGAATCGTCGCTTTATGTCGTGACGGGAAAAGAGGGAAAAATACAGTTGTATTACGGTAAGAAAACTCAGGCATAGCCATGCTTGATTAACGCAGTTAATGAAGTCTTCCGCCGCTTATAAATTGCTTTATTGGAAGCCGGGAGTGAAACGAAGCATTAAGGGCGCTCTTGACATTCGTTTTTAATATGCGCTTTTGATCGATATGATCGATTGTGATGTAAAACGCGAAACAATCAAAATAAAACAAGACGCCGGAAAAACGAGCGTCTTGTTTTATATATTTCAGGATATTTGAATATACTTTTCAGCGTCTTATTTTTTCATCGCTTTAACGAGTTTTTCAGTTTCGCGGGCGATCATGTATTCTTCGTTCGTGGGTATTACCATCACTTTTACCTTTGAATCATCGGTCGAGATCATCGTGTAAGCGAATTTTCTGCCTTCATTCACTTTAACGTCGAGCTTAACGCCCAGATATTCCATATTCGTCATCGTGCCTTCGCGGATAACGTCGTCGAGTTCGCCGATGCCGCCGGTGAAGATTATCGCGTCGACGCCGTTCATAGCCGCCGCGTATGCGCCTATATATTTTTTCAGACGATAGCAATAAAGCTGTACGCCGGCTTTCGCATTTTCGTCGCCCTTTTCTACGGCCGCATGAATTTCGCGCATATCGTTGGATATCTTTGAGACGCCCAGCATGCCGCTTTTTTTGTTGAGGATGCCGCTTATGACGTCGGCTGCCGATATGTTTTCTTTATCGGCTATCAGCTGAATAAGGGCCGGATCGATGTCGCCGGAGCGGGTTCCCATCATAAGGCCTTCGAGCGGAGTGAGCCCCATTGAGGTGTCAACGGATTTTCCATTTAAAATAGCGGTTATGGAAGAACCGTTGCCGAGGTGGCAGGTGATGAGCTTGAGCTCAGCCAGGGGCTTGTTCAAAATTTTTGCGGCCTGTTCAGCCACGTACTGGTGCGAAGTGCCATGAAAGCCATAACGCCTGAAACCGTATTTGGTGTAATATTCCATTGGAATGGCATATAAGAAAGCTTTTTTAGGCATGGTCTGGTGAAACGCCGTATCGTATATTCCGGCCTGCGGAACGCCGGGCATGAGTTTCGTCGCGCTGGCTATGCCGACGAGGTTGGCGGGATTATGAAGAGGAGCGAGTTCGCAGCATTTTTTCGTCTGTTCGACGACGGCGTCGGTTATTATGACGGGCTGCGAAAATATTTCGGCGCCATGGACCATGCGGTGGCCCACGGCCTTGATCACCGACATGTCCCGGATCA
>CAZJFS010000155.1:0-10204 GCA_964545075.1 uncultured bacterium | reverse complement strand
AGCGATATAAACGCCGATGCCGGAACTTTCCCATCTAGCGCTCTTTTCACCACCGGCCCGCAAACCATCGACGCCGGAAAACTCATATTAGGCAATGACGGCACTAGCGGAACCGCCGCAACGGCTTCTCCGGGAAACAGCAACGTCTTTCTCATGGGATTCACTCTAAAAAATGAAAGAACCGGAAATGCGACTTACTGCCCCGAAGATATAAACATCAAAACCATCAGGGTTTCAAATGCCGGAACCGGTTCTCTCGCAACGGACATCAGTAACGCCAAACTCTACGATGAGAACAACAACCTGCTCGCAAACGGCGTTTACAATTCAGGAAACTATGAATTCACATCGTCGCTGCTTTATACAATGCCAAAAGGCAACACCGTCAACCCTGTAAAATCTTTCAAGATATACGCGGATGTTCCACCAAACGCCGCGCTTGGAAAAACGATCAAGCTACAACTATCGAAAGATAACGTCTCAGCGTTGAATATGAGTTCGAACACAACGACGACGGTCGACTATGCCACCATTATAGTAACCGGCAAGGAATATCTCATCGGCCTGAACGATCTCACGGTAACGCTTGATTCGACATCACCGGCGGCAGCCACGTTCTATCCTGACGGAACGGAAAGACTCATGGCTATTTTCGACGTCAAGACCGGCGAAGGCGAAGGCGTAACCCTCGGCGAAACCAATTTCACGCTCACCGGATTGACAAAAGCTTATTGCGACGCCAATATCACAAGCGTAAGGCTCTATGACGGAAGCCAGTATTACGTTCTCGACTCATCGGTTCACAGCGCGGCGGCGGCGCCAAACGTGATATATACCACTACGTCAGCTGTCTCTCTGGCCGCGAATACCACATATAAATTTTCGATATACGCATCGATAAAATACGATACATCCGCGCCGGCAACCACATTCCTGGGCGCAGAAAAGATCGGTTTCAGGGTCGATAACGCAAACGCCGTACCACTGACATTCGGCATTAAAGGCACGGGCGTTTCTTCGCTCAGAGAAATTAATTCCGCCAAAGGCACCCTTACGCCTACATCGGAAAGCAAAACCATAGTGGGAAAACTGGCCCTCGCAAATAACGCTGCATCGCCAAGCGGAAACATACTTATCGGCGATACCGGCACCCCCGCTGATAGTGGAATTGCTCTATTCGCCTTCGACATCACGCCGATGGTAGAAAATTCTAAAATAGATTCCATCAAAATATATATGAACAACGGCAGCCTTACCAACGACATAGACAATACGCTCTCAAAACTCAAACTCTATTATTTGGGAGCGTCCGTAGCTACCGCATCTTCAATTTCCGGAAATTATATAACATTCTCCGGTCTTTCCACTATAGCGCCTTTCGATAGCATGACGACAGCCGGAGGCACAAAAACCTTCACTCTATATGGTAATGTTAGAACCGCCTCCACTGCTGGCAGCAGCGTAAGTTTCAAGATTGAAAATCCTTCGACGGACATAACCGCTACCGGCGTCACTTCAACTTTAACGCTTCCCGTCACCGGTTCGGCCGCCGGAAACACGCTTACCACGGCCAACGGCTCATTCTCAGTCGCATTGTCCGATAAAATAGGCATTGGCGGTACGGCGACGACGGATACAAAGGAAATCACGCTGGGCGATAACAGCAACGGAATGCTCGTTATTCCTATAAAAATAACGCCGGGTTCGGTTGAAGACATAAAAATAACCGAGATCAAACTCACATCCGAAGGATTCAATCTCACCGATTTCAGCAATTTCTGGATTTGGAAGGACGCCCCGCCGGCGGTATCGACTCTTACCTCGGCCGGAATAAACCTTTCAGGCGTATCCATAACCCAGAGCGGCGGAAGCCTTGTAACGTTCTCGAGTTCTTCGGCAATAACAACTATATCGAAGGGAACAACAACATGTCTTGTAATTGGAGCTAAACCCGGTTCGGCCGCTAAAGGCAGCGAAGGCAAGCTCATCATCAAAGGCTCGCCGGTTGGCGCTATAAAAGGCGTCGGCGCGATATCCGGCAAGGAATTCTATTCGACCGGAAACGTCAACGATGGTACAGGAACCAAACAAAAAGTGATAATCGGAAGCATTACGGCTTCACTCGATCCATCATCGGTGCCGCAAACCTTATTCAAAGGCCAGACGGACGTAACCATAGCAAAATTCAAGCTTTCCTCCGCGCTTTCGTCAAACAGCAAAACAATCGAGGATATCAATCTCAACAGGATCGAGATATATACATCCGCCGACACTTCTAATTTCAGCACGATTCCGCAGATCAAAATTGGCGGCAGCGCGCCGATCGCAAGGACCAGCATATCATCCGATCCAAATACGCATGTTTATGATTTTTCAACGGTATCAACGCCGGCCGATAATTCTTCCAGTAACAATAATGCAACCGTATTAAAAATGACATTAACGAAAAAACTCGCCAGCAACGTATCTCCATATAACGAATTCGGACCTGCTGCAAATCTCACAAACTATTTTACCGGAACCGGCGTAACCATAAGTAATGCCGTATATACGCCCGGAGCATCGCCTTATGTAACGTTCACTCTGACCGGCGCGGTCAATGGCGCCACAATAGTGGCTAATAACACTACATTGCCAAATATCTTACTCGAAGCCTCAACCGGAAACACAATTACGGTTTTCGCATATTATAACCTGGCGACGACAATGTGGCAGAATACGCCGCTTCTCACTAAAGATGCAACCGCCACGGATATCGCGGTCATAGCCGGAATATCTCAGACCGCCTCCAATGATTTCAGCGTGAAACTCGTCGCGGGAACTATCAACGCCACGGGAACCGGAACCACGGGAACATTCGGTAAAGGAAGCACATCCGCCCAGACGATCGCTGTCACTAACGATCAGCCAGGCCCAACGCACACTATCGGAAACGTCAAGTTCACGGCTTCGATAAGTTCCACGGACAATCCGCTCACGCAATATGTCACTCTTACTAAAGACAACATGAGCGCGACAGCCGACAGCATCAAAATAATGGGAATTAATATGTCGGTCGATAATACCGAAAATCTTAATTTCGCCAGCATGGTTATCAAATATGAAGGCACCGTAAATGCTTCCTCGATTAAAAGCCTTTCTATTAGAAACTCAAGCGGTACGGACATAACGATCGCAGGCGGAAAAGTCGCCAATCTCTTCACTTCTTCCGGCTCAACCTGCACCATCGTTCCAGCCGATTTTATAGGCGGCGCCCCGTCATTTACCAAAAATACAACGACGGGCTGGAGCATATATCTGGGATTAAACCCAACATCTTCAATCACGGACGGAAGTTCCATCAAGTTAAGTATAGACAACGGGGGAATTACCACATCGGGCGCATCGACAAGCCAGACGGTAACAAGCGCAAATTCCGTTTCAAATACCATGTATCTGCAAAAAGCGATATTAAATTTCACGACATCTGCCGAAACAGCCGGCGATTTCCAGCCTAACGACACTGATAAATCAGTTTTCCAATTCAAAGCCACGGCTGGAACGTATCAGGACATAAGCGTAAAAAATCTGCGCATTCCAATAGACACACCAGGTCATACCGCTGATTTGACCACTGATCTGACCAATTACAAATTATACGCTGACGGCCAATTATGCACCGCCACAATAACGCAGGTTGGCGCGGCTCCCGGAACTTCCCTTCTTATAGCCCTAAACCCCGCAATAACGATAACCAAGGGAACCATAAAAACCTTCGCTTTGACTGCTGATATAGACTCCGAGGCAGTAAGCGGAAAAATCATCAAATTCAAGACTGATAGCAGTTTGTTATATGACCTGTCAACGGACTTCAGCCCTCTGATATATTCGCCTAACCTTACAGGCTCCGCGACGGGAAACCAGCATAAAATAACGCGCTACGCAAGCCTCACCATAACAAATTCCACATATGCCCCCAATTCGACAAATCTCACGTTAAACATCATAAACAATACGACCGCCAACGATTCAGACTGCAATGGTGGAAGGATAGGTATTTTCGAACTTACGGCCGGTTCTCAGAGCTATGTCGACCTTACCAAAATAAAGGTCAAATACCAGGGCACTACCATGAACGACCTTCCCGCACCGATCATCCCTGCCATTCCGCCTAATTACAATACCATGGTAATAAGAATCAGCAGCGATATATTAAACCTTGATTCCGGAAATACCATGGAAGTATCTAATTTCGATGCGGTGAATCAAACTATCGAATTTACTGCAGGAGCGGCAATAAATATTCCCAAAAGCTCTAAATACTATGTAGGCGTTTACGCTCAGATAATTCCAACTGTTACGACAGGTCACTTTCTGAAAGTAAACATCGTAGCCGATAATACCCTCCAGGGCGAAGTGGCGGCGCCCTTTGACGCTACGGCCGGCGCATTGCCTCCGGAAAACATTAAATACTATGGAAATGTAACAAGCAATCCTATATATGTCGATAATCCGGATGTCTCGGTTACCGTTCGTTCCAACGAATTATCGGATGTTTCCATGGATTTACCTTACCGGACACCTATAAGCGACGAGAAGGTCATGCAAATCGACATTTCTAATTCAAATTCTTCTAAATTAGAAATATCGGCTTTTAATATAGACATGAAAATGTATTCAAGTTCAGTTGCGCTTGCTGATATGGCTTTTGCGCTGAAACTTTATGAAATACTTCCCGGAAACAATACCGAAAATTTCATAGTTCAAACAGCGGGCCCTGCAACCAGTGTAGCTGTAGCAGCAACGCCGCTTCCCATTTTGAATCAAACATTCAATTTCGCGGTAACTCCGGCCTCAACAATTAAATTTGAAAAGGGACAGACCAAAAGGTTTGCCGTTAGGCTTGCCATCACAAACGGCATTTCGATATTTAGCGACGCTGATGTTTCACCCAATTACTTCACCGGCGCTCCCAACTATCTTGGTTTATACAATCTATATCCGACCAATTTCTACCCATATATCAATTTCGGCATAAATGCGGCGGGAATCACCGGCACATACAAAACAGCTCCGTTCGACACATTACCAGGTATAGTAAAAGGGACAGAATACGTCAAAATCCCCACGGATGCCGCTAAAAACTTTATATTCCGCTCAGCCCAATAATAGTCGCGGCCGAACCGCGGAATGCGGTCCACATAGTCGTGGCGAATATAAAGAGCAACTGATATAAACTCATATTAAAAACGGGACGCGATAAAAATTCACGTCCCGTTTTTTTATTTTGTTGTTAGTTTCCGAATATTTCCGATTTCTTCCAGAGCGCCCGCGGCACGGCCGGCCCTGAATTGGTTCTACATAACTATCGTGCCTTCCTTATAAAACTCATTGATCAAAACATCAAAAGCGTCATAAGTGAAACTTTCCATCTTGGCCGGATTTTTTATGGCGGCGACGAGCGTTTTAATATCTTTAGTCGAAGGCTCGCACACCTCGAATATGAAGTTCTGTTCGCCTATGCCGGTAAAGTTACATTTCGGGCAGCCCGTTCCGCGATAAACTTTAAAACCTTTTTCGACCGATGCGTCGGAATCCTCATCACGGCAAAAGCCACATATAAAATCAACGTTTTTAGCCGCTACGACGAGTTTTATACTGCCAATTATTTCTTTAGCCATCGGATGCGCGATTATTTTATTTAAAAGCGTCCTTATATCGGGCTCCTTCATGTTTAAAACTGAAAGGGCGCCCGTTGAAACGGATTTCATGACATGCTCAAAAGAATCCATATCGTGAACCAGCGAAGAGGCTATAACGCCCGCGCCCATTTTTATTGAAGTCTCATAGAGCTCGCCAAGATCCGGGCTGACGGGAAGCGCATATGCCTCGCTGGTGCGCTCGATCTGAACGACATCGCTCACGGGGTACATTATGTTTTTTTCGATCGACACGATCTTTCTGCTCTGAATGCTCTTTGAAAGTTCGCTTAAGATCGTATAATATAGTTTGTTGAGCCTGGAATCGTCGGTGGACGTTAAAATGATAATCCCGCCGCCCGTTTTTTCCAACGCTTTTCTTATCGGCTGGATATATTGTTTCTGGTATCTGAAGAAATTTTCGAGCGGGCGTGGAAAATTATTCAGCGGACATATTTTCAACAGCATATTATCACCGAAAAGCGTCGGAACTATAAGCGCGTCGACGAAAAGTTTAAGGCTCAATATCCCTATCGCGAAACCGCCCTCGGAAAACATGCGGTCGTCCTGATAATTAAGCCGGCACAGGTGCTTGACCTTGGCGACGATATATTCGTAGTTTTGAGGCGTTATGGTATGGTCGAGGTTGAAGTATCCGCCGTTCATCTTCAAAAGTATTTTAACGCCCTCCGCGTAAGCTTCAAAATGCACTTCAGAGGCCCCGGCGCGCGCCGCATCGTATAGAACTTCAAAAAGCGGACGAATGCGCGAATTATGGTTGTCGCTGATGACGCTGAGCATCTTTTCAGGAAAATTAATGGCGAGGCGCAAAGGCTTAACCGTTTCAAACTCCGAAATAGTCTCTAAAACTTCAATATCTGAAAATTCTTCAAACTCGAAATTTTTCGGATTTTTAGGAAACATCTTTTCAAGCGCTTTCATTATAGCGCCAAATGTCGTAAGAGAGAAAGCGATTCTGTAATCCGGCAGAATATTTGAATTTATTATATCGCCGATGGTAGACGGATCGCATATCGCGAATTCGATTTCCTTTGTTTTTTCGGAATATTTGGTAATGATGCTCATAAACGTCGAAAAGAATGAGTCCGGAAAGCCGGCGGGTATCTGTTTAACGGACTTTAATTTTTCAGGGGCCACATAGGAAAGCCCAAAGACCTTTGCAAGCGACATAGCGAGGTTATTTTCCGATAGTATTCCGGATGAAACCAGATACCTTCCAAGTTTTCGAAGATCGCCCTTTTTCATAAGAAAAACACGGGTCAGTTCCTCAAAAGAAATGAATTTCTCCTCGACCAATATTGTAGGAAGGTCTTTATTCTTCATCTGCGAGAGTATCATCGCATGAAGGTCCCGGCGGGATATGACGTTATTTTCTAAAAGGAGCGTTCCTAGCCTTTTATTTTTAGCCCTTGAGTCTTTAATATAGCCGGATATCTCTTCCTCGGTGAGGTAGCGCTTTTCAACAAGCAGCTTCGCTATTATATCGTCGAACGGAGAGGCGCTGGCAGGCGTATAGGTCCTTGGCATATATTTTTTTCATCTCCTTTTAACACCGGGTATTAATTTGGTCTCAGATCTATCGTTTCCATCCGTTTTATCTTCACTACCGGCGTTATCGGTCCGCTTACGGTTTTTTTCAAGCGCGGGTTTCGACGATTTTAAAACTGAATCAAGCCAATCGCAGGCTTTTACCTTCTTGCCTTTTCCGACTTCAACCATAATGTGCCCGCCGGTTCTGGGCGAATAGAACAGAAGCTTCTCTGAAAATTCATCGAGTTCGCGCACGGCGGCATAATTCATGGCCCATCTGACGCGTATCTGATTGGCGAAATTGTTAGCGCTGGCCTTTTCGGAATCGATATAAAAATTAAGTTTCGAATTCTGGATATAACTTATAAGATCGTCGGGAGTTATTATAGATCTGGACGAATTGGAGCCAATGACGGCGGGATTGAATGTGATCTTTTGAAGATTGGCCTTGGGAACGGATATCCTGCCGAAACTCGTTTCGACCTCGAAAGTGCCGCCCGAAAAACCCACGATCTCGCCGGATATGCGGTCGCCGTTAGCGAAGATAATTTCCTCCGCGGCATTAATCTTTAATGGCTGGTTAAACAGGATAATTAAAAATGATATGATAAAAACGCTTATAAAGTTAGCTGAATATTTCAAAATACACCTTTCCTTGATATTATAACAATATTCTTCTTTTTAAATATTCGTAAAAATTTTCCCTGTTTTTTACCATTAAAAATATTATTTTGGTTTTTTCAATGTAGTATGCAATTCTATACTCAGTTTTATCTTTTTCGAAAATTTTTTGATGTCTTTCTTAAATTCACTATGAAAAAGAATTTCATACATTATTGAAATACTTCCTTTTTCGACAATAATTTTGCTTTGCCTGATTTAACTTCACTAAGGCGTCTTTTCAATTCCGTTTCTTCTTCTTCAGAAAACAGCTTTTCTTCTAAAGTTTTAAGCTCTTTTTTGGAAAGCGATTTAATAATTTTAACAAGCTGATCTAAATCAAGATTAATTTTTGTCTCAACAAACATAATTTCACCTCTCTGAAATATATGATATCAGGCTTTATATATTAAAAAGTTATTTTGATATTCATATTTACGGATGATTCGTATATGTTTTTCGTTTCTTGATAAATTCATCCGTAGTGTATTATTTTCCATGCCAGTTTTTCTTCAATTCTTCCTCGACTTCTTTCTCGCTATCCTGCCATTTTTTTGTCCAATACCAGGCCTGGTCCTTAGGAATTAACATTTTAGGAGTAATTATGATTTTACCATCCAATATCTGATACTCGAACCTCCTGCTTCTATGTGCAGCTCATCAGCAATGTTTTTGGGAAGCGTTAGCAGTAAGATTTTGTGAATTTATTAATAAATTTTATCACATTATTAACGGCTTGTCAACCGTTTAAATATATTGACTTTTTACCTTAAATTTGTTATTCCAAACATCAATTCCTCAACTATTCTTTTTTCACTTTTCTCTATTATCTGACATACAAAAACCCCCGCCGCACCTAAGTGACAGCGGGGGTCTTTGTTTTATTTTATGTTATTGGTTCAAAATTCAGCTTGCGCTTAATTAGAACTTAACATTGAGGTCTAAACGAACCTGATCCTGATCAGCAGGAGCGCCAGTGCCTAAGCGAGCATAATCAGCATCGCCTGATTTGTATTTGGTTGTTCTGTAACGAAGTTTGAACGCTGTGTTTTCTCTGTACTGGTATGTTCCAACGAGCTGAACTGTGTTCTGGTCGAAGTTTCCGGTTGTAGCAACAGCTACGCCACCGATTGTACCACAGTTGATTGAATCTTTACCTTTGAAATCTTCGTACCATACATCGAGGTGAAGTTTGTTTGTAGCTTTGTAGCCAATGATGAAGCTAGCTATTTTTGAATTGTTGTAGCTGTCTGATGTAGTAGCAATAGCTGTAGGAAGAGCTGCTAAAAGAGGTGCGCAGTTTTTGTCATATGACAATGAATAAGCGCAGTTACCAGCGTAAGCTGAATCGCTATAGTCATCATTGATGCCAAGAACGGTAAAATCTTTTTCTCTGTTCTGGTATAAGAGTGTTAAATCCCATGTAGGATTGATTGTCCATTCGCCGCCGACTTTGAAGCCTTTGCCTTTGAAGTCAGGGTTAACGGTAGCAACGCCGGTTGAGCTCCATGTAGGAACTGCGTAGTTTGTTTTGTTTTCAGCGGCTTTCTGATCAGCGTATTCAACGAAAGCAACTATGTTTTTTCCGATTTTGCCATCGAGGGTTAAGCCAGCGATGTTGAGAGCTGAATTACCAACGTCAACAAATACGCCATTAACTATTCTTGGTCCGAATGTGTTTGATCTGGTCATGTAGTATAAACCAGCAGCAACGTTTTTCCAAGCGTGGTCAACTGTGACCAATTTCGCATCGAGACCGTCGTTTTTGTTTGAAAATACAGGAGGAGCAATCATTGCTCTTGTGTCGAAAGCTGCAAGGCTGAAGTTTGTGCCTTTGTAGTTTTTCTTCATCTGGAGACCATCGATTTCGTTATCGAGTATGAAGCCCTTACCAAGTGTAAGTGTGAAACGGCCAGCGCGGAAGTTGTCGATGATGTTGTTTTCGCCGAAGTTTTTAACGTCGATGTAACCAAGGAACATGCTTCTGTTTGTTGTGTCGCCAACAACGTTTGCGCCATTAGCAGGGTTGTTCTGAACGTTTGAACCATGAACTGTTGAGTCCTGGTATGAGAAGAATGCCGATACGTTATCGTCGATGTTAGCTTTCATGTTCATGCGAAGTCTGTTAACCATTCTTGAATCGTTTGTAACGTCATAACGGTTAAAACCAACAGCAGCATTCAAGCTTTTTGATTTATTCTGTTCCCAACGGATTCTGTCTTCAACTGACAGTTTGATTTTGCCAAGGCCGCCCTTTTTGAGCATGTCGATGTCAGCTTTAGCTGCGTCAACGTCATTGCGCATTACTTTTACTT
>CAZJFS010000154.1:0-10288 GCA_964545075.1 uncultured bacterium | reverse complement strand
ATTCTAAAGATATGGAAAACAAAAGAATAGATGTCGAATATTATGGCAATAAGATCAGCATATTTGTAAAGCCTTACGCGATCCTTCGCTATTTTGAAAAGAAAAACATCATATATTCGACCCGGAATAAAAAGAATATAGCCAAATTCAACCACAAAAAAACCATCGAAGACATGCGTGAAAACGGGAAGATAACACGTCAGGTCATCGGCGATGAAATTATATATTCTGTAAAGGATTACGCAAATGATTTAAACGGGAAATTTACCGTCGATAAGGCTAGCGGGCTTTTAAAGCATTCAATCGTGCAGAATGGTAACGGAAGTGACGCCGTCGAGGTCACTTATCAAAATTGGGAATTCAAAAAACCTGACTTCAGCCTTTTCAGAGAGCCGCCGAGCGCGACTTTCAAGTCCACGGATGATTCGAATATCAGTAAAGAACCGTCCGGCGCGACTTTTGATTTGATAGAAAGATAATGAAAAGGCGCGACGCTTGTTAAACTATGCCACTTCCAGCTTATCTATTTCTTCGAGAAATGATAACGAATACATTAATGAATGCAGAGCTTTGGGAATGAATAGCCATATTCCCGAAGTTTTTATCGTTGAAGCTATAGAAGATAACTTATTAGAGGCATATGCCGGTTTTATGATTTAAGACATGTTCGTGGGTCTTATATTACTGCGGCAAAAATAAAATTTAATTGACTTCCCCACTCATTGATGATAAAATCGAATACTGAACGAATATTCATTTTTAATGAATATTCTTACGAACCCGTTGAATGAAGTGGGTTTTAAAAGCGAAGGCTATATATATTTGCTCTACCTTTCAGCGTTCTTTTTACTTTAGGCTTTCTAATTGCCGCGGCATGCGATCATATTCAAAACGTCGCGGACTTGGTTGGCGTTTATTTTTCAAAATCATAAATGGAGCATATTTTAGTGAATAGTATTTATAAAAATCAAATTATGAACCGCTATATTTATTTGAAATGGCGGAAAGGCGGAATCGGATTCGTACTGCTCGGCATCTTGATTTTAACCGCTATCGGCGCCGGAATTTATGGTTACTGGTATTGTTTTATGAAAGGTATCGTATATACGGATGATGCCAGATTCGCGGGTCATATGGTCGATATCGCTCCTGAAATCAATGGACGTATATGTGAAGTCCTTGTTCAGGAAGGGGAAACGGTAAAAAAAGGCAGAATCATTTTTTCGCTTGATTCCACTCAGTTCAGAGTGAACGTAGGGCAGGCGGAAGCGGCTTTGCATGCGGCTAACGCGTCAATGCAATTGAGCCAGGCTAAACTCGAACGCGAGGTCAATGGCAGCCGCACGGAGGAAGTATTGGCGGCGGAAGCGACGTTTAAGCGCATGGAAGGCGAGGAAAAACTCGCCAAACTGGAATGGGACCGTTCGTCTCAACTTCGGACTCAGGACCTGACGGCGCAGGCGGCTTTAGATCGCGCGCGTATCGCTTATGAATCGGCGCGGCAGAACCGTGAAAATTTCGCTCAGAATCTTTCCATGCTGAAGCAGGGATCGCGTAAGGAAGACATAGCCGCGGCCCGCGCGCAGTTAGAACTTTCTAAAAGCAATGTCGAACAGGCCTATTCGCTGCTTGAAAAGGCGAAAGTCGATCTTAGCCATTGTCAGGTATTGGCGCCGTTTGACGGCGTTATAGTGAGGCGCTGGCTGCAACCGGGAGCGATGCCGGTCGTGGGCCAGCCGGTCGTGAGTATTTTCGATCCAAAGTCGTTGCGCGTCGATGCCAACATCGAAGAAAAATATCTTAATCAGGTCGCCGTCGGGAACGAAGTTACGATTGAAGTTGACTCTTATCCCGAGCTTCATTTAAAAGGTCACGTAACCGATATTTTGCGCGCGACAAATTCACAGTTCAGCCTTATCCCATCCGAAGGCGTTTCAGGCACTTATATAAAAGTAACGCAGCGCATCCCGCTTCGTATCAGCGTTGAAACTCCTTCAGTCACAACTCTTGCGCCCGGGCTTTCAGTGGAAGTGCGGGTACATGTCGATAATAAAGCTTCCGGCAAGGTAAGTAAACTGCAATGAATAACGAAAAGCAGAAATTTTTACCCTGGCGGCGCTGGGGCGTGCTCGGCATAATAATGCTCGGCACCTTCATGGCTATTCTTGACGCCAACATCGTAAATGTGGCCATGCCGCACATGATGAGTTCATTTGGAGTGGACCGTAACAAGATCGAATGGGTTGCCACGGGTTTTATGCTTACGAGCGCTTCCATAATGCCTTTTATGGGTTGGGTCACGTGCCGGATCAATTATAAAATAATATATCTCGGCTGTCTTGGTATTTTTACCATAGCCAGCGGGCTTTGCGCCTTCGCGTGGAATTACGAGTCACTGGTCGCGGCGCGCATATTGCAGGCCCTGGGCGGCGGGGCGATCCAGCCTATCGGAATGTCTATAGTCGCCGAGCTGTTTGAACCGCATGAACGTGGGAAGGCACTTGGAATCTGGGGAATGGGGATAATGGTCGCGCCGGCGATCGGACCGACGCTGGGCGGTTATCTGACCGATGAGTTCGGGTGGAGGTCCATTTTTTCGATTAATTTGCCCATAGGTGTTTTGACGCTTCTCCTGGGCTTTTTTTGGATGTGGCCGATCCATGCCAGGACAGGTCGCCGGCCTTTCGATATCGCCGGTTACTTTTTTCTGGTGATGTTTCTTGTCGGCAGCCTTACGGCGCTTTCAAACGGTCAGGAAAAAGGCTGGGATTCCGATTATATACGCATATGCGAGGCGTTCGCCACGATAGGCATCGTAATGTTTATATCGATAGAACTTGCCGTTAAACATCCGATTTTGAATTTAAATCTTTTTTTGATTAGAAATTATTGCCTTTCAGTTTTATTGTCTGTTTTCAGGGCTGTAGGGCTTTTCGGAAGCGTCTTTCTGTTTCCGCTTTTTTTGCAGTTGGTCATGGGATATACGCCGATCCAGGCCGGAATGTGGATGATGCCGAATGCGATCGCGGTTGGAGTGATGATGCCGGTCGCCGGCCGCCTTGCTGATAAGTACAGCCCTAAAATTTTAACGATCATAGGGAGTATCGCGGTCGGCTCTTCGCTCATAGTTTTCGGAAACCTCGACCCCATGTCTCAGTGGCCGATCTTAGTGCTGCCCCAAATCGTGCGTGGTATTGGGCTCGCGCTTCTGCTTTCGCCGCTTCTGGCCGCCGCTCTTAATGCCGTGCCGCGCGATGAACTTCCAATGGCCAGCAGTTTTTTAAATGTTTCACAAAATATAGGCGGCGCTCTCGGCATCGCTTTATTAAACAATCATCTCACCGAAGCCATACATTTTCACGCCGTAAGGCTTGGCGAAGCGTTGCCGCCGCAATCGGCGGAATGTTACAGGCTGGCATTCAAGGCCGCGGCGATAAAGGTTTACAGATCGCCGGGCATGCTGGCGGACGTTACCATGAAAACGGTATTAACCGCTGAAAAGATGATATATCGTAACGCGCAGGTACTTGGATTCAATAATAGTTTTTTCTTCGGCGGCTTGATCTTGCTTGCGTGCATACCTTTGTGCTTTTTGCTAAAGCCAGCCGCTCATCATGTTGCCGGAAAGAGCGACGCTAAAATGGAAATAGAAACGGAAAATCAGATCGCGCTTTCGGAATGATAAAAACCGGTTTCGGGTTTGAACCAATCGCCGGAGTTTATTATTGATCTTATAATCCTGGTATAAGAAATGTCGGAATATCTTTTGGATTTATCAGTCTCAATGCCGTCAAACCTATTCCCGAGATTCCCGTAAAAAGTCCCGGAGTGAAGACTGATTTCGAATCGTCTACGGATAGCGTATAACGTCCATTCTTTTTCGCCCGGTTAACGATGAACGAAAATTGCTTTTTAGCCTCATCGAGCAACTGAGGGCGGTCGAGGGCGGCGGCGGCCTCGATCAGGAAATCTATGCGTCCGGCGTAACCGCAGCAGAGATGGTCGCGGTGCACATGCGAATGATTGAGGTTTGTCACGAATAAAATGGAATTTTCTATGTCGTTTATTAATTTATCGTCGTGAAATTTTTTCGGCATTTTCATTCGCGCCAGGCCAATGCCCGGGGCGCCGGAACACCATCCGCCCATGAAGCCGACTTCGCCGGGCTTCAGATCGCGATTATGACGGTAGTCGGGCCAGTTATTATGTGACGGAATATATGTCGCCGTTTCATAATCGATCGCTTCCGCGGCTGCTTCCCTGAACCGATCGTTTCCCGTCAGTTCGTATGCTTTCGAAAGAACAAGCGCGTAGCCTGAAGCGCCGTGCGCGAGTCCGGTTAGCGGCTTGTATGCGTGGGGGGACGGCCAGAGCCTCCATTTATCGAACTGAAAGCGTTTATCGAGAAGGCTTTCGGCATAATCGTTCGCGAGGGCAATAAGGCGTTCGTCGTGGAATATGTCGTATAACGCCATTAAAACGAGCAAGCTTCCGGCCGCTCCGGCGATTATGTCCAGCCCCTGGTCTTTTTCGATGGGCTTGCTGTTAAGCATGGTGAGCCCTTTTTTTGCCGCGTCCATAAGCCGCTCATCGTTTAGATAAATTGCGGAATTATATATGGCCCAGAGAATACCGGGTATTCCGCTGCAATATCCTGAAGAATTATTGAATGCCTGCGAAGCGTTTTTATTATCGTCGAGTAATTCTACTATATTCGAAAAACATTTTAACGCAAATTCGTGATGAGTCTTATCGCCCGTTACTTTTTCATAGGCGGCGAGGAAAAGGCCGATTCCCGATATTCCTTCATAGATGGTCGTATCGACGGGGCCAATGAAGTTTATATGCTTGATCGGATCTGATTTGAGCGTCAGCCACTGTGGCTTTCCGCACCTTGTAATCGCCCTTTTTACTATTTCTTCGGCAATCGCGCTAGCTGTCTCGATGTAGTTTTTTTCTGAAAGAAGTTGCATATCTAAGGATTCTCTGGTGTTCGCGGCTTTGACTTCAATATCAGAAACGCTGGCGTCGGGGTATCTGCATAAAAGCGACGCATCGATCATCTGCGATTGGAATTCGAGGTCTTCAGCGCTCAATTTCAACACGCGTCGTTCCGCTTCCTTGATCGCCGTGAAAAGAAAATAATCTTCAAGCAACATTTTTCGGCCGTCGAAGATCGCATGGCCGTCGGATGTAAATTCGAATAATGGAATATTTAAAAAAAGCAGCGAGTTTTTTTCGGCCTCGAATACCCGCCATATAGCTTCGATGCGCTCGACGTCTTCGTTGTTTATAAATGCTCTTGCGAGGCCCTCGATCTCGATGGAATACGCTGCGCCGTCGCGCATGAGCCCTGGCGATCTGAGACGGCTTATCATATCGCCGTATACCTGAGATTGCCTTGGCAGGTAACGCATTGGGATTTCGCAATGAAACTTTTTCAACGGGCCGCCGTCGCTTAAAAAGTCATCACGCGAATTCATTATTAATCTGTAGATATCTTCAAACCCTTTAATGATATCGCTCTTGTGCTTGATCACGCTTACGAGCGTTCCGTTGAAATGGGCGACGTTAGGCGAAGGGTTCGTTTTTCTATCGATCCGCCCCCGCCGCATACGATCAGTATTTATATCGAGCCATTCCTGCACTGAATAAGCGGCGTTATCATCGGGAGTCAGGGCGCCGTAATCTCTTGAGATTTCTTTCGAGATCGGCGACCAGAGAGGAAGCATACATGTTCTTAAAACGGAATCGCCTTCAAGGCTCGTAAATAATTCCCTTTCCTCCGGTGGCATTTTTGCGTGGCTGAATTGTTTTACCAGAGGCCGGAGCAGCGTTTCAAGATCTATGAGGATAGGGTCGTCGCCGGACGCGATCAGATTTTCCTGATGAAAATCCGTGCCGCCAAGAATATAAGTTAAAGCCAGTATACTTCCGGCTTTATAATAGAATGAGGCCGCGTCTTCAGCTTTATCGAGCGGCGTATTCAGAATATTTTCCGCCCAGCAGCAGCCTTCGCCTTCGACATGGACCGGAGTTCTGAATTTACTTCCGCGCATTTTTTCTTCAACCCACCTGAGAAGATCCGCCCACAAAAAGTCGACGCCGCCAGAGCGCGGTTTATAAAAAACAATCAGGCCGCTTTCAAATTCGAATTTTATAACGCTTTTTCCGCCGTTGTGAAAGTCGGAAAGACCGGCTTCGATGTCTTTTACGATGCCGGGGTTTATGCCGCGATTAAGCGTGCGGCGTATTTTTTCAATGTCTTTTTCGAGGTTTTTAAGGGTCTCGGCGAAATACAGAGCCTGTTGTCTGCAAAAGGTCGAAATAAGGCGCGCCGCGACGGGATATCTTTTTAATATTTCGAGCCATCCGCCGTTCAATAAATTTTGTGAAAAATTGTCATAGTGAGTTTTAGAGCCTTCAGGAAGGGACGTGGCGGAAGGAATCGAAAAAAAGCCGAAATCGTTGTATCTGACGAGGTCAAACGCGGATATAAGGCACAGCGCGAAGTTTTTATTTAAAAACGCCAACATATATTTGAGCCATGAAGATATGGCTTTTTCACTGACCAAGGTCTGGCGTGTTCCGGCCTCAGTCTTGAAAATATTATGGCATAGCTTGAGCCATGGCGCCCATGCGTGCTGAAAAGGCTCATCCGAATCGGAAAACAGCGTTCCAGCGGGAAGCGCGGCGATAAAGTTTTCATAAGACCCCGGAAGCAGTTTGAAAAATTCTTCAAGAGTTAGAGTCCATGCGGGAAGAGTTTTTTTGTCGTTGTATGCCGGATTTTCAAGTAAAGGAAGTATTTCGCTCAGCTCTTTTTTTGTAAGAGCGATCCGCCGGTCAAATATGACCGGATTCATGTCGGGCGATATAAGAATTTTCCATCTTGCCATAAGTTCGTTGTTTTCGGTGTTATCCGCTTCGGAATATTTTTTAGCGACGACATCTCCGGCGATACGTTCGTCGATAAATGCCGCGGCGGCGGCTATTGATTTCAATTCTTCGGTTGTGAGGCGCATATTGTTTCCTTTCCCAAATACTATTTTTAAAAGTTGCCGCTATTTATTAAAATTTTTCTCCTGATCACCTGATCATATTGTTCCACGGCGTATCTGGAGAATTTTTTCTTGACCATTTTTAACCGCGCCGGATTATCGTATCTTACTTCGAATAAAGCGTAAGGATATTTTTGAGCGAGATCGGTAAAAAGGTGCTCGCGAATCGAACGCATCTGAAGCGCAATGCCAAGCGCGGCGCCCTGGAGTTCTGGCATTATAAAAATGGAAGTATATAAGAGCGTATCTTCGCTATAATAATTACATATGGCCCATCCGACTATTTCATTATCTTTTCGAAGTCCGAGGCTCAACTCGGGAACGATGGTCTCTTCGCACGAAAACGGGGAAAGTCTTTTGTCGAACCATTCCTTGTTTTCCCATTCGTTTCTGAGACTGTTTTTCAGAAAAGAATTCAGCTCGGTCCATTTAAAAACCTCGAACCCTTTCGGCATATCTGTATAATCGATCATAGGCATATTAGTAAAGCTTTTATCGCATTTACAAAAAAACACTTCGGGTTCTGCCGGGCCAAACCCGCACATGTCGAGCAGTTTATTTATATACGGTACAAACGGACGGTTGTCGAAATAAAAAGACTTCATGGCGGCAATTCCGAATTCCCGGCATTTTTTCTCCATGAATTTTATCATTTCAAGAGAGCGGCCGCTGCCGCGATGAGGTTTTTCGATGAAAAGCGACATGATATCCAGCGTGTCGTTCTGCTGGCTTTGCATGCCCAGAAGAAGTCCGGCGGGACGTCCTTCGCAAAACAGGGCCACGGGTAAAAGACGTCCGAGCACGTTATCCATCCACGCCAGAAAAGGCTTGTATTGGCCATAGGTCATGGATTTGAAGCCTTCGGTTTCGTTCGAGGCCAGTAGTCTGATTTCGTAATTATTATCGCTCATTTTTTTACGTTGTATTCGTTCATGAAATTCACCCTTGATGTGAATTTTATTGAATCGGTTTATGATATTGTGTTATATGCAACGGCTATGTTTTTAATGGTTTAAAACAAAATAATTAGCTAAATATACATTTGCCGTTTTTATTATTAATGCACGAAGAACAATTTGCGCCGCCCTGGCACTTTTCACTTTTACCGCCTGCGACGAGCCTGAGTTCGCTATCGCTTAATTCGGATGCATCGTTCGGGTGCTTTTTTTCGTACTCATATTTATGCTTCATTCTGACGAATAAGCTTTCTTTTATTTTGCTTTCTTCCGAAAAGTCGAATTTTTTATCGTTAAGCATGCCGACCTCTTATTACATTATACGTTCCATAATCGCGATCATCTCAAAAAAATTAAAAGTCCTCGGTCGAATCATTAAAAGAAATTTTTAACTTGGTTTTTAGTTTGGCGATCGTTCGGGCGCATATCGTTGAAACGCTGCTTTCGTTGATTCCGGTTATATCCGATATTTTTTTATTGCTATAACCGCCGAAATATTTGAGTGAAATTATATAGCGTTGTTTTTCGTCGAGTTCCGCCAGCGCTTTATACAAAAGTTTTCTGTCATCACTTAATATTTTTTCACATTGCTCGTCGAAATCTATAGCGCTCAATTCTTCAAATTTAAAAATTCCGTCCGTCATGTTAACGTAACGGCGTTGTTTTCTGAAATGGTCGATCATGACGTTATTTGATATACTGAAAATCCAGGTGGAAAAGCATACCTTATCAGGATCGAATTTGTTTATGTTTGCTATGATTTTTAAAAAGACTTCGCTTACGATGTCTTCCGTTTGCTCGCGGTGAAGAAGCCTGTAAAAAATGAAGTTATATACTTTTGGAAAGTATTCTTCATACATCATATTCAGTTCCGACTCATTTTCAAAGTTATACACAAATACACGATCCCAATTTATCAATAATTTTGAAATTCAATTACTAAATTTGAAAACATGCTATCACAACTAATATGTTATTATCAAGAATTTTTTATCAACGCTCGAAAAAATTTGGATATAACATGTGACGAATTTCATCATGCCTGGCAGGTGGATTATTAACTTTGACAATAATATAATGACATATGACATGGAATATGTTAGCATACTTAATGCGCAAAAAATTTATGAATAAGGAAGAACTTAATGGAAAAATTCGACGGTTGCGTCAATGAATGCTCGAGTATTTCGTCATTTAGTGAAGAATTAAAGTTGTACACCAAAAATATGTTTTCGTGTTCCAGCGGAATTTTTGACAAGCTTCCGCTGCTCGACGAAGACTTTGTCGGAACATGGCGTGCTTACCTTGATGAATCCAAAAAAAAAGGCGTCTTTCAGACACTCAAATCGAGGCTTCCGCAGCTTAACTTTCCCGTGGAAAAAGGCGTAAGTACAAGTGAAGAATATCTGGCTGCGATTCGCGCGGAGAAGTTAATCGCCGATATTTCACCAAATTCCGGGCTTGCTCTCGAAGAGCCTTGCAAGATCGAACTGATTATACATAAAACGCCGGCGGGCTCGATCCCGGTGATCATCGTCAGAAACAGAAATGATTTCGTAAGCTTGTTCCGGGCGCTGGCCTTTAAGAACGAACCGGTCGGCATACCGTCCTCGACCGGAGCCTGCGCCATTAGCGGCTATAATAATTGCGAACGCTATTTAGCTTACAGGAAAAGTCAGCTTACGGAAGATCCTTTAGGTCTTATGCCGCCCGCAACGAAAAAAAGTATGTATCAGGATAGTTTTTTACTGCTGAGCGACGGACCTTACAGCGGTATTTTTGCTGAAAAAGCCGGGTTCGATGAAAATGCGTGGCGCGAATATTCGCTTAAAATAAGGCTGGGGCATGAATCCGCTCATTACTTTACCAGGCGCTGCCTCGGTTCGATGCGTAACAATGCTCACGATGAGCTTATCGCCGATTTTGCAGGGATTCGCGAAGCTTTTGGTAAATACGATTCCGGATTATTTTTAAAATTTTGCGGCATTGAAAATTTTCCGAATATCAGTCCTACCGGCAGAATTCAAAATTACAAAGGTACGCCGAAATTATCTGACGGGGCGTTCGTGGAAATGTGCGCGCTTCTGCATGCCGCTGCGGCTAACGTTGAAAGTTTCGATAAAAAGTACGGGGAAAATTTTTCGCGCGGTGATTTTACAGTGGCGGCGATTTTATGTATGGCTTCCCTCACTCTGGACGAAATTGCAGGTAAAAACGGTTTTAAATTGCTTGAAAAATATTTTGACTTAATTTGATTATATATTAAAAAAG
>CAZJFS010000153.1:0-10404 GCA_964545075.1 uncultured bacterium | reverse complement strand
TTTAACGGCGGTTTTCCCCGCGGGTTTTTTTTTCGAGCTGGCCGCTTTAGCCTGAGCTTTTCCGGCATCGGGTTTAAGCGCCTTCGCTCCTTCGGTTTTTTTCGTCTTTTCTTTCAATGCGTCTTTATTTTTTTCAACCGCTTTTTTAGTTTCCAGATCCTTCTTTGCGGCGGATTTTTTAATTTCGGCTTCCTTCACCGGATCGGCGGTCTTTTTAGTTTCCGGCGCTTTTTGGGCTTCGACGCCCTTTTTATTTTCGATTTCCGGTTTGGCTGCGGCCTTTTCCGCTTCCAGGCGTGCCTTTTCGGCTTCTATTTTAACGATATCGCCGCTCGTGATATCCTTCATCAGTTTTTTATATTTTTCAAGATTCGGTAAAAAATAACAAACAGGTTCATTTTCAGTAAAATCTCCGGGCATTGAATGCGAACAAGCCTGGAGTTTCGACGGCTCGGGTATCGCCCCCAGAAGAGCTACCAGCAAAGGAAGATCGACGTTCGTTGTAACGAAGCTGAGCGATCCCGAAATTATTTCCGGAAGGCGCACGAGCGTCCTGCCCTCTTTCATTCTGTTAACAAGCGCTTTCAAGAATTTCTGCTGGCGCTGCATCCTGCCGATATCGCCCAGCCTGTCGTGCCTGAAACGGCAGTACTGAAGGGAATGCTTGCCATCGAGGATCTGCAGGCCTTTTTTCAGGCGGATATGAAGGTCCTGTTTGCTGTCGTCATAGTTCATATTTTTTTCAACGTCCACTTCGACGCCGCCGAAGAGATTTATTATTTTTTCAAACCCGCTCAGATCGACTTTTACGTAGTAATCCACTTTTATATCCGACATTTCTTCAATGCGCGAAACCACTTTTTTGATCGAAGAAATATCGCTCTTGGTCTTGACGTACTCGAATGTATATATTGAGTTCATCTTCTGCGCTCCGTGGCCCGGAATTTCGATCTTGCAGTCACGCGGAAGCGATATTATATCTATACGGTTGTCGGGAACGGAAAGCATGACGAGTATCATCGAATCGGTTCTGTTAACATCGATGAGCATATCCGTTCCAAGCAATAAAAAAACATATTTTTCTTTAGTGGGAATTGGAATGACCTTCGCGACCGAATTTACCTTTTCGACCGCCTTATACGCCTGTTTGATAAAATGGCTTTTATAGAAAACGAAAGCCGCCGAAAGCATGAAAATAAAAAGAAATACTAAAAGGAACCGGAACAATATAATGGTTATTTCCTGTCCCGGGCTGCGGTATTTTTGAAGTTCTTCCTGTATCCTGTCGGCGTTTTCCATAATAATCACTCTCTGAAAGTATAACACAATGACCGCGCTTTTAGCAATTAAAATTAGCGAGCGCATTTAATTAATCCAAAAATAAGGGCGCTGCAACCACATAAGCTTATCCTAAAAAAATATTTTATTTTTTCAAGAATCTTGACAAAAAGAAATTTTTAACATACAATGACATGCTACTTTAAAATAACCCGAAATTTTTAGCGCTGAAATTTTTTCAATAAATTAGCCTAAATAAAAAAAATATAGTATTTTAGTATTATTTTGGGGAGGTAGTAATTACAATGAACCGTTCACTCATCATCGTCTTGTCCCTGGTATTCTCTCTCTTTTTATTCATGCCCGCTTTCGCGGCTTCTGACGCCGAAGACACCATCAAATTCGAAGTCCGTATCGCCAATCAGATGATCATCGACTACTGGCAGGCTACCGATCTTTTCTATCAGCTAAACGGAAAAGACCGCTGCGATGAAGGCTGCGCCGAAAAATACCAGGCGCTCGTAAAAAAGATCGATTCCCAGTCAAAAGAGCTCTCATCCAGAATAATCAGAAAAATGAACAAAAAAGACCTCAACTCACTGAAAAATTTCAGCGATTTTTATAAAACCAAACAGCACTATGAAAGACAGCCTTTATATCTCATCTGCGCCCCTATCATCGAAAAAGTAAAATCCGACATATTGAGCCAGAACAAAAATAAGAACAGGGAAATCGTAATATTCGAATCGGTCGAGCAGTTCACCGCCGAATATTTCCCCGGTTACGGCTATTCGGAACCCGGTTTCGAATACCGCCGCGGCAAGGAACTTTCGAGCGAATTCCTTCACGCTTACTGGCAGGACGAAATAAAGGTCGTTGAAACCGCGAAACACTTCGAAGGAACCATCGAATTTAAACTCGCGGCCGAGCTCGCGGCGAAACCCGGACTCGCAAATTTCCAGCAAATCGGCGAACCCTTCAAAGTCGACATCGGCGGTCACATAATACTCGCCGTTAAAGTAAGCTTCGACACCCGCACCCAGATCACGACAAGCTCCAAGAAAAAATACGCCGCTACGAAAGTATGGTTCGAACTCTTAAGACGCAAAAAAGGCAGCTTCTCTTCAAGCACGGGCTGGGCGGAATGCGGTAAAACCTATGAAATGCACGATTTTTACACCAACGAAGAAGTCATTTCCGAAGTCAAATTCGAATAGTTTCCAATAATTATCCCAATTTATAAAAATGGTGTGAAATGAAAAAGTTTCAATCGATAAAATTTAAAATAATTTTGATCGCCGCCGCGATTTTCGCATCGGCCCTGTTTTCGGGTATCGCTTATGGGACGGCTCTTAACGAATCCGTCGACAACTTAAGAAACCCGATCATAAGTAAAAGCTACGGTCTTATCAATAGCTTCTGGACGGTCAAGGAACTCATATATCTTACCAGCGTCACGACAGATTCGACGGACTACGCCACATATTTACAGCAATATAAGAACGAGCTTAAAGCCCTCAATGAAAAAGCTTGCGATCTTTCAGGCTTGATAATAAAAGACATCGAAGATAAAAAGCTGTCATCGCTCAGATATTTTTCGAAGTTATATAAAACTAAAAGTCCCGTCGAAAAGCTTTCACTCGAAATGATAGCCCGGCCGATAATCGAAAAAGTCCGCCAGATCATCCTTGAAAACCAGAACACGCCCAGGTCGGAAATTTCCGGCGAGTTCACGACTGTCGAAGAGTTCAAGGCCGAATACTTCCCAGGCTACGACAGCGAACTCAATCCTAACTATTACTACCGGAAGGGCCGCGAAATATCGTCGGAAGTCCTTGACGTTTACTGGAAGGAAATCAAAAACACCCATGAAGCCCAGGAAGAAGTCAGCAGCGAGGTCACTCTTGAATATCTCGAACAGCTCTATAATAACGACGATGTTTCAGATATCGAGGAAACTTCGGGGGTATTTGAAAAAATAATCGATGGAATTCCAACCAAATGCATAAACGTGACCTTTTTAGCCAAAGTCCAAATCACGACTATATCCAAAAGAAAATACGCATCCACCAAAGTATGGTTTGAACTTCTCGTGAATAAAACCTCCATACTGGTAAATAAATGGGAAGTTTGCGGAAAAACATACGAAATGCATGAAATATACGCGGGCAGCGAAGTAATATCGGGACCCGGCGAAACTCCTCCTCCCGCTGGCCAGGCCGCGCCCGTTCCGCCGGCGCCTCGGACGCCTCCTGAAACGCGTTAAAATAAAACAATCCGAATTAAGCTATTACACGGATAAAAATTAAAAACTCCAGTACAAAAAAAGCGCCTGTATTTAACCGGCGCTTTTTTATTTTATATCCGAGCCGTTTGAATTTCAGGAACGCTTGAAAAATTAAACGGATTGTTATATAATACGCTTATATTAAAAAAAGGGGAATGTTTTCTACCGGCATGTCTGGAAATGAAAGTAATATAAAAGCTCATATTCTCATCGTTGACGATCAGCAGCTAAATATCTGCTGCCTCAAAAAAATTTTTGAAGTCGAAGATACAAGCTGGCGCATTTCTACCGCCACCAGCGGCCAGCAGGCTATGGATATTGCGACGAGTTCGCCGCCCGACGCCATTCTTCTCGATATCATGATGCCGGTCATGGACGGATACCAGATCTGCCGCGCATTAAAAAAAGAGCCGAAAACATCTGAAATTCCAGTGATATTCATAACAGCCATGAAGGCGGTTGAAAATCTCGTCGCGGCTTTCGAATCCGGAGGCTCGGATTATATAACGAAACCATTCAATTCACTCGAGGTAGTTTCCAGAGTAAAATCGCATCTGGAGCTTAAATTCGCGCGGGACCGGCTGAAAAAATTAAGCGAATGGAAAGACTCTCTCATATCGATAATTTCACATGACCTGCGGGGGCCCATCAATAATCTCGGACTACTCACGGACGTGATGGAAACCGACATTGAAAGCTTAAATCTCGACCCGTTTTATTCAAGCCACTTAAAACAAGTCAGGGGCGCTCTCGATGACGTAAAATATCTTATGAACGATCTTCTGAGCTGGGCCGTTTCACAACCGGACGCGCATAGTAATAAAAAAAACTTTATAACCGACGCGAGAGAGACTATCGAAGAATGCCTGAAATTATTTGAAAATGAGATTAAATCCAAAAATATATCGCTGGAATCGCGTTTAAACGAAAACTTATCGGCGAAAACCGACCGGTTCGTAATAATGACGCTGATGCGCAATATAATTTCAAATTCCATTAAATTCACGCCTTCCGGCGGAAAAATAACCGTCACGGCCAGAAGCGAAAACGGGATCGTTAATATTGAAGTTTCGGATAACGGCATTGGAATGAATAATGAAACCCTGTCAAAGCTGTTTACCTGCGGCGAAAAAATTAACGCGCGCGGCGTCCGCGATGAGAAAGGCGCGGGAGTCGGTTTGAGCATATGCGCGGAACTGCTCGAAAGGCACGGCGGGACGATCAACGCCGAAAGCGAGCCGGATAAAGGCAGCAAATTTATGCTCACGCTGCCGGGAGCCGAAAAATGATTTTTTTGGATACCCGCACGATATCCGTCATATTTCTTCTTCAAGCGTTAACGCTCGGTTTAATCTTTATTCACTACAGTTCAACGAAAAAATCGCTCGCCGGAACATTTTCGCTGGGCATGAGCATAATCTTCGGAGCGATCTCGCTGGGGCTTGTTTCACTTCAGGGCATCGCTCATGATTTTTATTCAATCGTTTTAGCCAATTTTCTGCTTTTTATTGGAATATGCCTTATACCTTATGGATTCCGGAATTTATTCGGGCTTAAAAACACGAATGAAAAGTTCTATATAACCCTGTCGATTTTAAGCGGCATATGTATTTTTTATTTTACCATAATAACCGATCGACCCGCGATCCGATTGAACTTCACATCTTTAATCTACGCCGCAATATTTTTTGAAACCTTTTATATAACCTGGCGTAAAAGCCCGGCCGCGATCTTGCCGGTAAAAATACCGGTATCATGTATTTTCTTTACTATGGGGCTTTTCTTCCTTGCAAGATTATTATCAATTATTATAAATCCTGAATTGTTTAACCATTCATTAAACACATACGTTACCGGCGCCCAGAAAAATTTTACGCTCGTCTCGATGTTTTTTGCAATAATAGCGATGCTCTGCATATATACTTTTTTTATAGTAATGACCAACCTTATTCTCGAAAACGAGAATGAAAAAAGCGCTGAACTCGCCAGAAGTTATGCGAAAGAGCTGGAGGGAAAAAACTCGGCCCTGAACAAATTTTTTTCGATAATATCCCATGACCTTCGCTCGCCTCTGGGCGCGATGATGGAAATGCTGAAGCACATCGCCACAAGAAACGAAGTCGCGGGCGGCCTCGGCGAAGACATAAAGGTCTTGCGCGAAACTTCCGAAAACACCTACCGGCTTTTGAACAGCCTTTTGGACTGGGCGAAAACGCAGACGAAAAACATAGAGTACATGCCTGAAAACATAAATATTTCAAGCCTTATAAATGAAAGCGCCAGGCAATTCGAGCTGATGGCCGCAAACAAAAAACTCGACATTTTTAAAGAGATCGACCAATCGCTATATGTAAGAGCCGATCTGAAAATGCTTTCCACGATCATACGAAATATTTTTTCAAACGCCATAAAATTCACACGGCCCGGCGGAAGTATAACGATTGCCGCGACGATAAAAGACGGACGCTCTTTAATATCGCTAACGGACACTGGCGTTGGAATGACCGCTGAAAAATTATCGGAAATATTCAAGATCGACCAATCGACGGCTGGTTACGACAGCGACGGGAACATCGGAAGCGGATTGGGACTGATAATCTGCAAGGAATTCGCCGAATTCAACCATGGAATTATAAAGGCGGAGAGCGAACCGGGCAAGGGCACAACCATGACGGTCGCGCTGCCAGCCGGAACTAATTCATAATTAATGATCGGGAGTGATTAAAATTATTAAAAAATTACAGGACGCTCAAAACGATATCTTAAATATTATGGCGCCTATTGCCGAAACGGAAAAAGTTACGCTCATGGAAGCGTTCGAACGAATAGCCGCCGGCGATGCGACGGCCGGATTTTGCGTTCCGCCTTTTGATACTTCCGCCATGGACGGGTTCGCCGTAAAAAGCGCTGATTTTTCCGACGCCGCCTCCTTAAAAAATGGATTAAAGCTCGACATTATCGGCGAACTCGCCGCCGGAGCCACATTGAAATTTCACGTCACATCGGGAAAAGCGGTTAAAATAATGACCGGCGCTCCGCTTCCCGAAGGAGCCGACGCGATACTCATGAAAGAATTATGCGAAGAGACGAAAACCGAAAATGAATGGCATCTGAAAACGGTTTCGCCTATACGCGCCGGCCAGCATGTGCGCACCGTCGGCACTGATTTTAAAAAAGGCGACGTTATAATACCCAGGGGATCTTTTCTTAACCCAGCCGCTATCGGGCTTCTCGCGTCCGCAGCGATAGCCGAAATACTTGTTTATAAAACACCCGTCGTAGCGGTATTATCGACCGGCGACGAACTCATCGACCCGCTGGAACCAGCCGCGCGCGAAAAAGGATTCGTTCCCGGACCCGGCAAGATAATGAATTCGAACCTCTACCTTCTCGCTTCGCTTTTAAGATCCAGCGGAGCCCGGCCGCATCTTCTGGGCATGGCTAAAGACACGCCGGAGGGCATTTCCCGGAAAATACTTGAAGGCTCCGGCGCGGCCGATATTATAATAACCACCGGAGGCGCTTCGGTAGGAAGTTATGATTACATACCGGAGGCGCTTAAACTGGCCGGCTTTGAAGTAAACATCTGGAAAATGAATATGAAGCCGGGCCGGCCCTTTATATTTGGAATTAAAAATGAAAACCAAAGAATGAAAATGGTTTTCGGACTTCCCGGAAACCCGGCTTCATCCATGGTGTCCTTTTTAAAGATCATAAGGCCCGTCATTTATAAACTTTGCGGCCGCGCCGCGCCGCTTGAAACTTTAAGGGTAAAAGGCGCCATCAATTCCGAGGTCCGCCTCGATCCCGAACGCCTTACATTTTTGCGCGCCAGAATTTATGAGGATGGCGGTCGCACAATGATAGACGTTCCTAAAAAGCAGGACTCGAATATTCTGAGTTCGGCATTGAGATTGAACTGCCTCGCCGAAATACCATCAGGAAAGGGAACGCTACCCGAAGGCTCTGAAGTATTCGCGCAGATAATATGAAAGGCTCTTTCGTGTTTTGTATGGGGAAAATATATCATGTAATCCGATTCGCCCGCACAAAACGAGAAGGGAGCATATGAGATTTAATTTACGGACGATCGCTTGTTTTAAGCCGGCGACATTAATTTTGACGGCCGCTTTGTTTTTGCTTGTCACGCCGGTAATTTGTGTTATAAGCGAATGCTGTTTTTCAGCGCATTCTATCCATGGCGGCGGATACGCTTCATCGTTCCGCGTTTCAGCCCATGGCGAATCAGTAGTCCAAAATGCCGAGGCGCCAGGTTACCCGGCCATATCCAAAACCTTTTTTTCATTGAACGAAAAAAGAACTTCCGTTCTATATTTTTTTATTATGCTGGCCGCGGCCGTCATATCCTCGCTTATAGCCGCGCGTTTTAACAAGAATATCTTCGTAAGAAAACTCAGGGCGGTCGCCGAAATCGAAGATGCGATAGGCCGGGCCGCGGAAATGGGCCGGCCCGCATTATATTTGACGGGATTATACGATATGAACGCTCTGCCGACGATGGCGTCCATAGAAATTCTTTCGTATGTCGCTGAAAAAACGGCGGCGTATGAAACAAAGCTGATGGTTCCCTGCTGCCGTTCGCTCGTAATGAACGCGGCGCGCGAAACAGTGCGCGGGTCTTTTATAAGAACCGGGCGCGAAGCGCTTTACGACGCTGAAAACATAAGATATATAACCGACGATCAATGGGGTTTCGTTTCCGCCGTAACCGGAATTATGAAAAGGGAAAAACCGGCGGCCTGCTTTTATTTCGGCCAGTTCGTATCGGAGTCCCTCATTTACGCCGAAACCGGCCACTGCATCGGAGCGGTTCAGATCGCCGGAACCAACGAATTTTCACAAATTCCTTTTTTCGTGGTCGCCTGCGATTTTTGCCTTATCGGCGAAGAATTATACGCGGCGTCGGCTTATTTTTCAAAAAAAAATGCCGACGCGGGCTCGCTGCGCGGCATGGATATCTGTAAAATTTTGCTCGTTATGATCATTTTAGCGGGGGTTATCTCAGAAACGTTATACGCTATAGAGCCGGATAAATTTCACGGGCTTAAAAATTTCAAAGCCAGTCTTACATCCGAATAATAAAAGGTTTCAGCTATTATTTCCGGATGGCCGCCTGATTATTTGGCTGCCGCGGCTTTTGCCGACGCGGGAACCGCGAATATTTTATCGTCTTGCTTTCCGAATTTCCAGCCGCCGTATATATTATCCTCGGCCAGCACTCCTTTTTTAGGATAACTGCATACTCTCGTGAACACCTTGAGTTTCGGGTCTATCACGAAGGTGTTTATAAAGCCTGTATTTTTATTGATGATATATATCAAAATATTATTGTTTTTATCCTTGGATTCTATTACATCAAAAAGATTTATATTGTTGGAAACGACGGCGCCCAGATCCATAGACGAACTCAATTCGGCCGCTTTGTCCGAAGGGATCGCAGCCAATTTCCCGTCGGCCTCCGAATAAATCCAGGAGCCGGTGCTCGCGACAACCAGTTTGACCTTCCGGCCGGCGGATTGAGTATCAGAACGAAAATTCGAAGGGTCTTTATAATAAAGATATTGAGTCATTTTAGCCGGCGGCTTGGTTTCATTGCTGGTGCCCTGGATCGTCACGGACGCGTCATGAGTGCATTTGTTGAAAACTTCCATGAACAGTTTCAGCGCCGCGCTTTTTTTCGCATCCGTTTTCGCCGGAGCTGGCGCCGCGACTGACTTGACGGCGGCAGGAACGGCATTAAGTTCGGGTATTTTGCCTGCCTTTTTTAATTCAGCGGCCATCTTGTCCATTTCCACAAGCGTCTTGCCGTGCTCGGGGCATTTTATCTGGGGAATTCCCTCGACGATACTTATCAGATAAGAGCTTGTTTTGGCAAGAAGGCATTTGGGCTCTTTTTTCAAGTATTTTTTAGCGATAAGATCGGCGATCGTATATGGAGTCGAACTAAAATTTTCCATCATGCAAAGTTCGTACGCGCCTTCAATGGTTTTCATATTCGCCCGGCATGCCATGAATCTCGCGACCGCGGCGGGGTTCTCAGAGCCAGTTTCCACGGCGCTTTTTTTCGCTTCCGGCACGGGCTTGACTGCGTTTTTGGGAACCGTTTGAGCCGCGTTGGAGTTCTGATTATTTGCGGCATTGGCATTTGATCCGACGGAATTCGAGCTCTCCGACGGTTTGCCTTCTTTGGTGGCGCCTTTATCTTCCAGCAACTTTATCATATCGGGCTTATTGGCCTTATATGCCCAAAACAGCGCAGTTCGGTTGAAACTGTTTATATAGTTGACGTCCGCGCCTTTTTCTATCAGAATTTCGGCGACCGCGACCGAACCCATTTCAGCGGCAAGTATAAGGGCGGTGCTGTTCGCTGATCCGTCCTGGCTTGTAAAGCCTTTGGCGTCCACTTCGGCGCCGTTTTCTATAAGTAATTTCGCGGCTTCCGGATTATTGGTAGCGGCGGCGACCATCAGGGGCGTACAGTTGCGCTGGTCGCGCAATTCGGGACTGACGCCTTTTGATAGCAGTTCCTTGAGAGCCGCTCCGTTTTTGGTTTCTACCGCCGCGAAAAGCTCGCTTTGGTCGTCGGCCCATGCCTTGCCCTCAAATCCGGCCCATGCGAACATTACAAGCGTCATAAAGCAAATACAGGCTACCATGAATCCGCGCATAACCAATCTCATTTTTATCAATCCTTTCTAAATGTTAACGGTTAAAAATAGCAAATCCGGAATTTTTTAATTTATTCCCGATAATTATACCATAAAAATATAAAGCCGGAAACCTTTTTTCTTGACATCCGCCTCTTTAAATTATATTAT
>CAZJFS010000152.1:0-10440 GCA_964545075.1 uncultured bacterium | reverse complement strand
TCGATAGATTTTTTTATTTTACGAGGAAAGAAAAATTAATTTCACACGGTCTCTAAACATTAAAACATAAGAATGTTTGGAGGGGCGGACTTCGGTGACCAGAGCGGCCGGGAAAACACCAGAGTTTTTGTAAAAAATAATTATTTTTAGAACTAATGGAGCGGGCTTTCGCCTAACTTCTCGCAGCGCGCCACTATCTGCGCAATATTCATGATAACTAATTGTTTTCAATATTTTTTACATATATTTCAGTAATACAATAATTTCGATTTTAAATTTAATTAATTGATTTTTTCATTATTATACGCAATTAAATTCGCATATGCCGCAGCTTCGTTTTTTGTAATATTACCTCGGAATCTGCGAATGTTTTTTCAGAATAATTTTATATCACATTATTTTAATTGTGTCAATCACAACAATTATAGTCATGAAACATTATTTACAAGCCTTTTCAATCAAAAGAAATCAGTAAATCCTTTGCCACATTCATTCTCCATATTTTTTTAAAATATCCGAAAACGATTGTCGCGACAGTGCTGCGACAATTGAATCACAATGGAATAATTCGGTACGCAAAAACCGCTGCATTTAAGAGTTTATACCGGCAGCGCGGATGTCTCAAAATACAAGAGTTTCACTTAATTGACATTTATAGTTATGCTGTCTTCGATTGTATCTCCGTCGCTTGGCTTTGCCTGTACCCTGACGGTGTTATCTCCCGAATTTAAAGTTTTTACCGGAATGGTATATTCCCAGAGACTGCCCGAAGTGTTTACGAGGCGGTTCCAGGAATTTCCTCCGCCTATGTTGCACATAACTGTCATGCCGGCTTTCACGCCGTTCGAGTAGATCATTGCCTGAAGTTTCGGATCAGATATGCCGGACGGATAGGATATCGCATGCGGATTGCTGCCGCCGAGCTTTCTGTTGGCCGGCGATGTAATAAAGACGACGGGCCATTTGATGAGGGATGAATTTGCGGTATCAACCGTTATAAGTTTGACGGCAGGCCCGGTGAACATATCATAAGCGACGAGATAAAAACTTGATCTGAATCCATTTCTGCCGAAGGCATCACCTGCGACGATGAGAGTGTTGATGGGCGGATTGTCGAGCCACGTAAGAGAGGGTTGGTGAACATGACCGCACAGGTAGATCGGAGCTTTGACTGAATCTATAAGGTTTTTCATATAAATTGAGCCCTTTTTGACAGCATATTTTCCTGTGATAGGATGATGAGCGAGTAAAACGTTAAACGCCGCAGCCGGACTTGATTTAAGTTTTTCGGTAATATAGTCCGCCTGTACTTTGGAAAAACAACCATCTATATTCTGCCTGTTATAATCTGAATCTGACGTATCAGCCGCGGCGGTGTTTGTACGGATAAGGCATACGGGTATAGTACTGCCTATGTATGTGGTACCGTAGAAATTGCCGCCGGATCGGCCGGTGACTGAATTGGCCGTAAATCCGTTCAGGCCGTTATATAAAATATTCTTTTTAACATCATGATTGCCAAGAATATCGATGTATTTCGGATATGTTTGAGTTTTCGCGACGATCGAATTATAGCTATCCCAATAATCAGACCTATAGCCCTTATCGACCAGATCGCCGGTGTGAACGACGGCCAGTGGATTTATTTTGCGTACGACATTATTGAAAAAGGCTTTCTTGAAATCATCGCCCTTGCCCCTGTCCTGGCCGAAGTGTGTGTCGGAGATGTGTACAAAAACGACAGGCTCGGTAACGCCTGAATTGGTTTTAACGAGCTTGTTTTCTTTCGTGCCGCCCGGGTTCGTAAAGTTTTGAACGATAGAACCGGCGCCGCGAAACGGCCCGTTTGCAAATCCCGTTACAAAAAACGCCGCACTAAGAGCCAGAGTCAGAAATAAAATCAAAAAAGCCTTGAATTTAGTTATCGATGGCCCATGTTGTCTTTTAATTTTGTGCCTCCAAGAAAAAATATGGCTGTATTGATTCCTCGGGCTTTATTTTTGCGAAAATTCAACGTTGATAAGAGTTTCCGTCGTCAGCGCAAATTAAAGCCAGTTTTTATCGAGGCAATATCGTTCGAGCCATTTTTGAATATCCCGCATAGTTTCGCTCTTTTGAATAATAAAATTTGCGTCGGGGTATGAAGTGTATAATTGTTCCATATAAAAATTATGCTTTTCGGGTTTATTCGCTAATTCGAAGGTCAGATAAGTTAACCAGTCTTTCCGCGGGATGAACATTCGATTTATGCAATATAGAAAATTGCAGTAACATTCGGCTGCTTCGTTGAAAATTTGCGCGATCTGTATGAAAGCCTCTCGAGACATCCATTTTTCAAGACGATATTCGCCGGTAAGGTAACAAAAGCGAAAATAATTATTTAACGCCCTGCTTTTAATTTGCGCGTCGGTTATAATAAAGCATTCCCGCTTCCACTTGGTTAAAACAGATTCCCTGTCGCTTATAATAACGGACTCGTTCATAGCGAAGATCGCGGATTCGGGTTTTTCGCGGATCTTAAACAGCCGGGCCTTTTCGACCACTTCAATCTGGAGGCCGATATTCCCCTTGACCGTGACGCAGTGATAAGGTATGTGAGGCTCTTCGTCTTTGCCGAATATATCGTCTAAATTAATATCGTTCTTATTTTCAACGACCAGCGCCAGATCGATCATAACGCCGTATGGGCCGATGCGGGCGTCACCGCGCGCGACGCTTCCGGTCAAAAGGACGCCTTCGATCTTCGGAATGGCGTCTAACTTTTCAGAAGTTATCGAGCGCGCGATATTCGTCAGATCGCGCACTTCATTTTGTTGTTCCCGGATCAATTTCGAAAAATATTTCATACATTTTGCTCATTTATAATTTACGTTTTTTTCAATAAAACCCTGGAAATTTATTTTCAATGAATTTTAATTGAAATTATATTGACTTCGTGTAACTCTAACATTTTATAATATACAATATGGATTAAAATTTTGCAATATGAAATTTCAAAATTATTTCCAGAAAAACCATCTTTTAAAAATATTTTTTAATTATTTATTGACTTCGAGTAACACGAATGTTTTATAGTGGATAGTAGAGGCGAGAAAAAGCGGAGACAACTTCAACAGAAAAAGAAGCTGGATTGACCAATGAATTTAGATTAATTCGGAACTCATTACCTTTTGAAATTTTTTCAGAAGCCTTGTCTGTATATTTGGGCTGGCGCTAAACATTGATGGAAATAAAAGTTAATGTGCTGAATTTAAAATAAGGAGCAAAATTATGGGTACTGTAAAAAAAGACATTATTGTATTGACAGGTGCGGGTCAGATAGGAATGGCAATAGCCAGAAGAATGGGTTATGGCAATAAAATTTTAGTTGCCGATTGGAAATTTGAAAACGCTCAGGCCGTCGCTAAAACAATGGGAGAAGCCGGATTTGATGTGATACCATTAAAGGTGGATATTTCATCGAAGGATTCAGTTTTACAATTAATTCATACTGCTAAAAAAGAGGGCGAAATATCAATGCTGATAAATGCGGCAGGTGTGTCACCAAGCCAGGCCCCGATTGAGCAAATCTTAAAAGTTGACTTGTATGGCACTGCGCTTTTACTTGAAGAATTTGGCAAGGTGATTAAGCGAGGCGGCTCTGCTGTGACTATCTCCAGCCAATCCGGGCATAGAATGCCTGCCTTAACTCCTGAACAGGACCGATTACTGGCTACTGCTCCAACAGAAGAGCTGTTGCAATTAGAACTTCTGAAACCCGAGAACATCAAAGACACGCTGCATGCCTACCAAATGGCAAAGCGTTGCAATGTGAAACGGGTTATGGCGGAAGCGGTTAAGTGGGGAGAAAAGGGCGCGAGAGTAAATTCGATCTCTCCAGGCATTATCATAACGCCATTAGCGTTGGATGAAATTAATGGACCTCGAGGAGATTTTTACAAGAATATGTTTGCGAAATGTCCGGCCGGGCGTCCCGGAATTGCCGACGAAGTGGCAAATGTCGCTGAGCTGCTACTATCAAATGCAGGCACGTTCATTACGGGGGCTGATTTCTTAATAGATGGCGGCGCAACCGCATCATATTTCTACGGGCCGCTTCAACCAAAGGAATAAAATGAATGGAATAACCCGCCGCTTAAAAACCGCTGCAATTAAGAGTTTTAGCCGGCAGCAAGCTTGCTTCAACCGCAAGTATTTCAAACCACTATATTGAAAAAAATAATGAATAATGGTATAATCAGTTTTCATAAAACACAAATATATCATTAAGCCATTTTGGAGATAAAAAACACGGTCCGGCCGGTAGTCCGGATGCACCATTCGGTGTCGTAGCCTTCCTTTTCAAGGTCGTCCGTTCTCTAAATGTATTTTTACATTTGGAGATGAAGGCGAATGTCAATCAAACTCACCGTCTTATTCGAAGGCGCTTTCTGGGTTGGAATTTTCGAGAAAAATGACGAATGCGGTTATTCCGCCGCGCGTTATGTTTTCGGGTCCGAGCCGAAAAATGAAGACGTGTATCAATTTGTGCTATCTTATTACCACAAACTGGTATCATCAAAGCCATTAAATAATAACGATTACAAACCCAAAAAAGTTAATCCGAAAAGACTGAACCGCATGATAAGCCGCGAGATCGAAAGCGGCGTTAAACTTAATAAGGCTTATTCGGCCATCAGGGAACAGCGGGAAAAAAACAAAAAGATCAAAAAAGTAATATCGAAACGGGAAAAAGAAGACCAAAAGAAAATGCGATTTGACCTCAAGCAGATCAAAAAGAAAATGAAAATGAAAGGCAGATGATATATCTCATTAGCTCCGCCGTTATCCGCCACGGACTCCGGATTTAAAAGCGCAGTTCCCACTGGTAAAGCTCGTCGATCGAGCCTGTCATTTTAAAACCAGATTTTTCAAGTATTTTCTTCGACGCCTCGTTGGCCGGTTCACATTGAGCTTTTATATGATTGAGAGTTTTGCTTGATTTCGCCCATTCGACGAGCGCCCCCAGCGCTTCGAGGCAATAGCCTTTCCGCCGCTGGCCCGGAACTATTCCGAATCCGATCTCGGCGCCGCCGGTTTCATCCGGATTGCCTATGAAACCGATGCTTCCGAATATTCGTCCGTTTTTTTTATCGCTGATAAGCCAGGAATTGAAACCGTTTATTCCGTTTTCAACTATCAGTTCCCTGAAAACGGGCAAGGCCTCAAGCAGATCCGGCTCGGGCCATTCGCCGTTTCCATGATATCCCAATCGGGCCAATTCATCGGCGTTCCCTGATAACGCGGCGTCTATAAGTTCGAGAGTAAAAGTCTCGATCTTAGTTCTTTCCGTTTCGATAAACACAATAAAATTATCCTGCTTTCTTCAGGTGTATCAACCTGTTATCGTCAGATCGAATCCGTGATTATTCTGGAATTACTGAGTATGAAAAATTCTTCCTCCAGAAGATACTCTTGTCATTGGCTCTTGGATAAACAGCTTCGGAATTCATTTTATCATTTTAGCGCAAAGTTGTCAAACCCGGAATTATCAATCAATATCCTCTCGACATTTTATATACCGTTTGGTATAATAAGTTTTATCCGCGACGCCGTCGTGGAAATAAGGCAGGTATCGCGATATACCTACCGGTAGATACAACGGAGGGGTTATGTCAAAAAATAAAGTCGTTTTCCTTGATAATCTGAGAAGTTTTATTATCATTTTAGTTGTCGTGTTCCATGCGTCGCTTATTTATATGTTTGACGCGCCCGAATGGTGGTATGTGATCGATAACGGGAAAAGTAAAGCGCTCAGCTTGATCGTGCTTTTTTTAAATATTTTTATGATGCCCGTCATATTTTTTATTTCCGGTTATTTTGCCGACGCTTCATACCGAACCAAAAGCGTAGCGCAGTTTATCACGTCGAAGTTTTCGAGGCTCATTGTTCCGTGGCTGGCCGGAGTCGCCTTGATTGCGCCGGTTCAGGTCTATTTGCATAACGCGTCGAGAAATATTCCAACCGCGTCATTATCAGACCTGTTGTTTTTCAAAGGCTCTTTCCATCAGGGGCACATGTGGTATTTATCACTTTTGTTCGTGTTTTTTATGTGTTACGCCTTGATAAGAGCGGCAAAATTTAATCCGCGAAACGTTATCGTCGAGAAATGGTTTCCGCCGGCCTTTATACTGGTTAACTCAATATTTTATTTCGTGACGAGCCTGTTCTACAATTCCGAAGCATGGACCGGCTTCGGTCCCTTATCGTTTCAGCCGGTGAAAATACTTATTTATTTCAACTATTTCATGCTGGGTTCGGCCTTTGAAAAGGCCGGACAAAATGGCTTTGACAACCTGGCGGCTTTTAAAAACTCCGGTTCAAAGGCGATCGCGATATTTATTTCCGGCGTTATATATCTTTTTTCGAAACTGGGTCCGGCCGCAAAATTGAACTCATTAATCGAATCGCTCGCTTTCAACGTGTTTTGCTTATTGATCCTGGAACTATTGCTTTCCGTATTCAAAAAATATTTTAATGAATCCGGTCGCGCGGGCGCTTCGCTATCGTCGAATTCCTTCGGGATCTACCTTCTTCATCAACCTAACCTGCTGTTTTTAGCGTACGTAATGTTAAAATTTGATGTCAACGCATACGCCAAATGGTTATGCGCAATTGCCGCGGGGTTATTTTTAGCGTACGCACAAAGCGTATTTTTTAGAATGTTAAGTCGAAAAGCGCATTTTTAATGGAATTATTTTATAATTGATTCCAACGAATTATTTATAAATTTAAGCGAAGATTTCGAAGGTATTTTTAAATCATCCGAAAAAATAAATACTTCAGATCCTATATATGTTTTAGAGGCGTTGTACTGAATTGAATAAGTGAATTTCTTGCGTTTATTATAATAATCTAATATCGCCGGATTGTTGTCGTATGATACAACCCAGAATTTTTCGATATTATCTTGAATAAGGCGAGAAATTTTTTTATGGTCATCAGGAGTATAATGATTTTGATATAATTTTTCCGACTTGCTAAAATATGGCGGATCACAATAAACAATCGTATTGGCTGGAAGTTTAGGCAAATAAGTCGTGAAATATTTTTCCGCGTCTAAGTTTCTTAGATGAATAAATTTTTTTTTAGATGCTATCGCTTCGATTCTTCTAATTAACTCCGTTCTTGAAAAGCGAGCATCCATTTTCCACTTTCCCGACTGATTTAATCCTCCGATAATGCCGCCTGTAAGTATTCCGGAACGGTTACATCTGTTTAAATAAAACATCGCATAACCTAAATCTAATCGCCCGAAATTTCGAGGCTTTCTTATTATTTCACGCTGCTTTTTCCATTCTTTTACATTTAATGATGCTCTGGAAATTCTACGGCAAAATTCTTCGGTTTCATTAATTATTGAATGCCAAAATGAAAAAACCGCCAGCGATAAATCATTTAAATGAATATGAGATACAATTCCGTTTAATAACAAATCGATAGCGACACCGGCGCCGCCGGCATATGGTTCGACATAATGCCCGCCGAAAAGTTCGTTTTCCCTGAGTATTTCCTCGATAAACGGAGATAATTTTTGTTTGCCGCCCGGATATCTCAGCGGAGATTTATTTCTGCTTATAATACTTGCCGATTTTTCCAGGCTTTTCCCTTTAGAGGAATAAGATTTAAGTTTTAAATACGCCGGTTTCGTCAACTGCGTAAGAAACTGACTGATTTTAGTTCCATACTTGTTACCTGAAAACGTTTTTTGATCTCTAATGTCATTAAAGCCAATTTGTTGGATGCCTATATTATATAAAATTTTATCAATAATGATTTTGTTTTTTTTAGGATATGATTTAACCAAGTCGCCTGGAGATTTATACGACAAATTTAAAGAAATTTTGGGCAAAGCCTCATCTAATACGGAAAGTGAATAATCTCCGCTCCAACGTTCGGCCTGATAACGCGATAAGTTTTTGCCATTCGATAAATATTTTTCAAGCAAATCAAGTCCGGCCTCGGCCTTTTTTTGGGCGTCACGGTTATGCCTTGCCCTTGCAACCGGCGTCCATTTATCCCTTCCCGGTTGTTCGCCTTTGACATGAATGAGATAAATAATTTTATCGACTTCCTCCGCTTCCGAAGACGCATAAATTGAACATGGAACGCTTGAATTATTATTTTTCCATTCGGCCGTAAGAATCTTGATTTTATCTTGAATTGATTCGGGAATATCCACCCCTTTTATTATTTCATAAATAATTTTCAATGACGCGATCCTTCGATTTCCTTCTTTTACGACATATTTCCCGCTTGATTTTAATAATATTATGTTTTCAGCGGGAAGGTAACCGTATTTGATTATACTTTCTATGAGCGCCCAAAATCTTTCGGGACAAATGGCTATCATAGCATTGACGGCATGCAATTCATTTTTTTGATGCGTCGTTCTAAAATTGTCTAAATCGAGATGCAGCTTTTTGACGTCAATGCGTTCCATTGTTGGCATTTATGCTCCCTCCCGGAAAACTTGCTTTTCACATAACATATCAGGAGCTTTTATTATAACATAAATAATTATAAAATTCAATTTGCCTCATCGCACGCATGACTTTCGCCTAACGTTTTACTTCACGCTATCGTTTTCGGATCGATAACTTAAACGGCGCATTCAGCGATAATTTTGTTCGGGATCTTTCCGCGAGGCGACGGGCCCGGGGCGCAAATGCCGCAGATGGCAAAGAGCGGGCGGAACATTTTAATTACAATGGCTTTATCGCAAAGACATAAGCCCTTCTGCTTTGATATTCAATATCTGGATACGGTTCTCTCTCGATCAACTCTATTCTTTCAAACCCGCCGCCCTTAAGGCAGTCCATAATAAAGTCATTGGTGAAAAACATAAAATCTATATCGACGGTCTTACCGAGAAAGGTATCTACGTGAATCACATCGCTACCGATATGATATGTGAAAAGAAATATTCCGCCCGGCTTCAAAACGCGAAATATCTCGGCGAACGCCATTTTAATTTGTTCTTCGGTGAAGTGAACTATTGCGTAAAAAGCTACGACGCCGAAAATCTCTTCGCGGGCAAATTCAAGTTTAAGAATATTCCCTTTTCGGAATGATGTATCCGGATAGGTCATTCTCGCCTGTTCCAATATTTTTTCAGACAGGTCCAAGCCCGAGATATCAAGCCCGAGATTTTTCAGATATTTCGTGGTAGTTCCGGGGCCGCACCCGAAATCCCAGACGGGGCCTCTTTGCCCGATCTCTTGTGAAAAGCGTAAAAGTATTTCCCGATCCCTGGGCTTGTTTTTATGTTCATCAAAAAAATTTGCGGCCCACTCCCTGGCAACGGTATTATACATATTTTCTATTTTATTTAAATCTTGTCCCAAAATCCCGATCCGCCTTATTTTATAAGTTTCATAATCGTTCTATAAAAAATGCCCTGATCAATTATCGGCTTCGTTATGTGTTCGTCAATTCCGACGCTCGCGAATCCGTCATGATCATTAGGCAGCGCATAAGAGGTAAGCGCAATTATAGGAACGTGCTCTCCTGAAAATTCTTCAAGTTCCCTTATTTTTTGGGTGGCTTCAAAACCGTCTGTTTCAAGCGTTTGAGCGTCCATTAAAATGGCGTCAACTTTCCCCTGCAAATAAAATTCAAACGCTTCTTTTCCGCTGGACGCCGAAAATACGTTCCAGTTAAATTTTTTAGAAAGCGATAAGATCAAAGAGTCTTTTTCACCTTCGTTTTCAGCCAGAATTATATTCAAGGTTTTATCTATACCAGACATTTTAGTCTTGGCATAATCGCTCCGGTGAAGCGTAACTTCATTAATAACGGAAATTTCAAATGGCAGTTCGACCGTAAAACATGTCCCTTTATTGATTTCACTCGCGACGGATATGGTTCCGCCCATAAGCCCGACGAGCCCTTTTACTATCGAAAGGCCGAGTCCCGCTCCGCCATACCGCTTCGTCGTTGATTCGTCGAGTTGATGAAACATTTCGAAAATCTCGTCGAATTTATCTTGCGGTATGCCTATTCCTTCGTCCGAAACTGAAAGCACTATTTTTACCTGGTTAGAGTCTTTTGATATGATCCATAGTTTAGTTGAAACGTTCCCCGAATGCGTGAATTTAACGGCGTTTGAAAGAAGATTGACAAGTATCTGCTTAAGGCGCGTAGGATCGCCCGAAACCATGAAATTTATATCCGGATCGATATCGTCTATAAAATTGAAAGCCTTGTTTCTAAATTGTTTATATATTAGCGATTTTGAACTTTTGACCGTTTCACGCAAATCAAAAATCCTGTTTTCCAATTTAAGTTTATTTATTTCAATTATCGATAGATCCAACATATCGTTAATAATTTCAAGGAGGTGCTCGGAAGATATTTTCACCATTTTATTAAATTCAGCTTGTTCTTTATTAAGTCCGC
>CAZJFS010000151.1:9239-10534 GCA_964545075.1 uncultured bacterium | reverse complement strand
GAACCTCCGGCTGACGCTCCACCCGCTGATACGCCGTCCGAACCTCCGGCTGACGCTCCACCCGCCGATACGCCGTCCGAACCTCCGGTCGATGCGCCTCCAGCTGACGCTCCGCCGGCTGATGCGCCGCCGGCTCAAGACCCGACAGTGCCATCCGAAATAACGCCGCCGCCAGCGCAGGACCCTTCGGCGCAGTCCGGAAACCCTCAACAGCCTCAGAATGGCGATCCAAATGCTCAGCAACAACCCGGAAATGACGGTCTTATGAATGCCCAGCAGCTTCCCGGCCAGGAGAATCCAAATGGCACAAACGAAGTTGCGACCACTGATACTACGGAAGTTGCGACGCAGGATACTACCGAAGTCCAGCAGGCTCAGGAAAATCAAAATCCCGACCAGCAAAATGTTGACAATTCGGCAAATCAGCAAAACGCCGAGGCAAATAAAGAAAAACTCGAACAGGCTAAAAAAGAGCTTGCCGACCTTGAAGAGACCATGAAAACCAAAAAGCGCGATACTAAGGACGACTCTGGAAGCACAACAAGCTATGACAGCGATGAAAGAAGAAAATACAGGCAGGCCAAAGAAGCTTACGACACCAAAGCGGAAGAGATAAAAAAACTCGAGGAAGAGGCTAAAAAAACCGAAGAAAGCTCGGCAAGCAACCAGACGGCTCAAAATGACGCTCCGCCGCTCGAACCCGCCCAGGATGCGCCTCCGGCCGACGATCAACCGCCGGCAGATCAACCGCCGGCGGACCAGCCGCCAGCCGAGGACCCGCCGCCGTCTGAGCCCGCTCAGGATTACGCTCCCGCGGAGTAAATAAATTTTAAAGGTGCAATTACTTTTATGATAAAAACAAGACGCTTTTTTAATTTTTCGTCAAGTTTAGTTTTACCGGCGATAGCGGCGTTTGCGATCGTAGTTATATTGGTGTTTCCGGCTTTTTCCGGAAACAATACCGCCGATTACATGTTTGTACTAAAAGACGGCAGCAATATCATGGGAAGCGTAGAATCGGAAGCCGCCCTCGAGGATGTTGCCATTGCGATCATCAAAGTCAAGACCGCGTTCGGCGAGGTATCGATCCCGCGCGAACAGATCGCGAAATATTTTAAACAATCCGCGAAAAAAGACGCTGACACTAAGCCGGCGGCTGAAGATAAATCCGAAAAGATCAAACCCGGTAATAAACAGGAAACTTCAGAAGAAACTAAAAAGCCCGAAATTAAATCAGAACCCGACACTACATTAAAATCCGCGGCTGAAAATAAAGATAAAAACGCTGAAACACC
>CAZJFS010000151.1:4425-9139 GCA_964545075.1 uncultured bacterium | reverse complement strand
GAAGATAAGAAAAATGATATCAAACCGCCCGCTGACGAGCTTGCGATATTAGAAAACACCACTGAAAAAGTTACGGCTGGCGACGATCCGGCTTTAAAATCACCGCCCAAACCGAATAAAGACGCAAACGCCGTGCTCGACATGGATGACGACAAACTCATCGATATGCTGGGCGAATCGAAAATAGAGGCCCCGAAGGACACTAATGTCCCGATTGAAACTCCAACAGAAGGCACATCTGAAATAGATTCGATAAAATCGAAATACCAGTATAAAAAAAGCGCCCCGAAAGAATTGATCCCTAAAAATCTCAACACTTTAACTGATGACGTCAGACTTATCGCCGCTTCCCGCACCGAAGAAGATATTCTTCTCGGCGGCACTAAAGAAGTCAAGGTAAAACTCGGAGACACCGCGCCGGTAGAGGTTATAACAGTCGGCGGCAAAAAACAGCCCAAGGGTTCGGAAGCCGACGCTAAAAAAAACAAAAAAAAGAAAAAGGGCGCGAAAGATAAAAAAGGCGCCGGAGGAACGAGCGAAGTAAGCGCAGGCACGGAAGAAATAAGTCTCGAAACCGGTGAAGTCGGTCTTACTACAGCTGAGATCATGATAGTCGATGAAACGGAAGAAGTTAAAAAACTTGGCGGAGGAAACCTTTCCGAGAACATAGTAAAACAATTCAAAAAACATAAAGCTTATCCGGCCGACTCGGTCGAAGGCAAAAAACATCTCGAAGACGAAATAAACAAGCATTTTAAAAAAGACGAGCCGAAACCGGCGATCGATGAAAATGAAACGGCCGAGGTCAAAACCGATAAAAAAGATAAAAAAGATAAAAAAAAATAATTTAACGGTGTTATTGAATTGGAAAAACAAACGCAGCACAACTTTAGCGCTAATTTAAAACAGAACAAGCTATCGTCCGAACTCATATGGAAAACGCCGGGTGAAAAAACGGCAGCTTCGGTGTTTTTGTCCTATGATTCAAAGCACGTCGTAATTACGGGCTCCGAAGGTCTCGTCACGCTGCTGGATGCGTCCTCGGGAAAAGCTAAATTTTCTCTTGAACTCTCTTCCGCTCTGTTTTATTCTCAGATCGACGACTCGTCCGGGGATGTTTTTTCGTTCGGCCCCAACACTGTAGCCAGAATCGATAGATTCGGAAAACAGGAATGGAAAAAGAATATCCAGACCAGGATCATAGCCGCGGCGATATCACAATATTCAAAAAATTTTATATTATGCTACGAGGGCAACAAGATCGTCATCGCCGATTATAACGCCGTGCCAAAATATAAGGGTGGAGTCGAATCCAAAGGCGCGATAAGCGGAATTTATTCCCCAAAATATTCGGACAATTTCGTGGTCGTAACTATCGCCGGCGACGTTTTTTACATGCGCTACGACGGCCAGATCATCTGGCAGTTCTGCATAAAAGACCATCTTAATTCCGTCTCCACTTCCAGGGACGGAAAGATAATTTTCATAGGTTCGCGCGAAAATAAGCTTCTGGGATTGCACGCCGATCAAAAGGCGCTTTTTAATTTCGAGCTTAAAAGCCCTGTCGTATGCACCGATATTTCGGAGGATGGAAAATACTTCGCCGTCGGATGCGCCGACGGATGCATCTACATTCTCAATGAAGGCGGCGAAACTATCTTCTACGACAAACCTTTCGCGGTCGTCTCAAAAATATTTCTCTCGGACAACGCTGAAAAAATATTGACGCTCTCTGACGCGCGCGACGTTTCAATGTACCGCGTCGGCCAGAAAAAAAGCGTCGAGGAAAAAGCCAAGAATATAGATATATTTATCGAACTCGACAGTTCTTTCAAAAGCGGCGGCGCCGTCACGGACAACCGCAATGAGCGCGGAATAGACGCGTTCATAGAATTATAAGAAACATATATAATTAATTAAGAAAATGGTGAATTATGGCAATATTAGAAGATATCGACGTATTCGTTAAATCAAGGTATCCGCTCATTTATATAGTTTCATTCGAGGAAGAGCGAGTTATAACGGCTCTTTCACGCCTCGCGGAAGCCTCGAAAAAAGAGGTCTTCATCTGGTCGGCGACGCAGGGCATCTACTCCCTGTCGCGCAACGCCGTCATCAAGGGAACCGAAAACCCGGTAAAAGCGCTTGAACAAATTATCGAATACAAGGAAAAAGCGTTCTTCATATTAAAGGATTTTCATTATTATATGGAAGACCCCTTTCAGCAGTATCTTGAAAATCCCGTATCGGCGAGGAGAAAACTGCGCGACACGGTCCTCGCGCTGCGCGGCTCGTTTAAAACCCTGTTCATATTATCGCCGGTGCTGCACATACCGCGCGAACTCGAAAAAGATATAGTAATAATCGACTTTCCGCTTCCGTGCTATGATGAAATTAAAGTCATACTCGAACGGACGCTTTCGAACGTCGAAAAGCATTACAATCTCAAATTCAATATTTCGGACGATCTCAAGGAAAAAATAGTCAAGGCGTGCCTGGGCATGACGGCAAGCGAGGTCGAGAACGTTTTCGCGAAGGCCATAGTCAACGACAGATGTTTCGACGAAAAAGATCTTGGGCTTATTATATCAGAAAAAAAACAGATAATAAGAAAAGCCGGAATGCTTGAATATTTCGAAGTTTTCGATGATTTCTCCAACGTGGGCGGCCTCGGGCGCCTGAAGGAATGGCTGACCAAAAGGGCCGGAGCTTTCTCCCAGAAAGCTCGCGATTACGGACTGCCGGAACCCAAGGGATTGCTTCTGCTTGGCGTTCAGGGATGCGGAAAAAGCCTCGTGTCGAAATGCATAGCGTCGCTGTGGAAACTTCCGCTTCTTCGCTTCGACGTCGGAAACATCTTTGGAAAATACGTAGGCGAATCGGAGGAGAACCTTCGAAAAGCTTTGAGAGTGGCTGAAGCTCTTTCGCCAACGATATTATGGATGGACGAGATTGAAAAGGCGTTCGCCGGAGTCGGTGGAGGAGGTGGGGATTCCGGGCTTTCTACGCGAATATTCGGATCCTTCATAACATGGCTTCAGGAAAAAACGGCGCCCGTTTTCGTAATAGCAACCGCGAACTCGATAGAAAGTCTTCCTCCGGAACTATTGCGAAAAGGACGTTTTGATGAAATATTCTTCGTAGATCTTCCAAGCGAGGCTGAACGCGCCGCGATATTTAACATTCACATAACCAGGCGCAAACGCGATATCTCTAAATTTAAAATGCCCGAGCTTCTCATGCAAAGCGAAGGGTTTTCAGGCGCGGAAATAGAGCAGGCGATAGTTTCGTCGATGTACGACGCGTTTTACGAAAACCGCGATATTGAAACGATAGACATCGAAAAAGCGCTCAAGGAAACGGTGCCTCTTTCACAGACAATGAAGGAACGGATAGATCATTTAAGGGAATGGGCTAAACTTCGCGCAAGATCGGCTTCTTAAAAAATAAAGCATGTCATTATAAATTGAGAGTAAACAAAAATCAGGAAATAAGGGAAGGTGATAAAATTGGCTGATTCAGAATTTTCAGCGAAAATTAGCGAAGGAATAGAGTTTTATAATCAGAAAAACATTCCAAAAGCCATCGTCACGCTAAGAGATACGCTTTCATCAGGGACCGGCGGAGAAAAAAGCGATATTGAAAAAGGAAGTTTTTATCTCGCGCAGGCTTATTTCGATAACGGCAATTTCGACGAAGCGGCCGACCAATTGCCCAATTGCGGCGCTTACGCTCCTATGCGCGTTTTTAACCTTGTGAAAGATATAGCCTCCAAGGTCAATATGGATTTCATGAAGATCATCGCCGAACTCCCTCAAAAGGATATTTACATAGCCATAATAGAGGAAGAAAAGAAAAAAATGCGTGAAGCGCAGCTGATAGCGGCTGAAGATCAGAAAGTAAAGGAAGAAGAGGAGCGAAAAAGAAAAGAGGTAGAAGGCGACTATAACGACCTTTTCGTAGACACGATGCGCTCCGGTCCAACTAATTTTGTAATCCCGGCTTTTATGGGACTTATTTCAATACCCTTATGGGGCGCCGGAATGCTTTTAGCTCTTAAGATCCCGAAAGCTATCATAAGAACCGTTCTTGAATATATTTTTTATTTCATATACGTAAACAAGGATCAGGTAAAACTCTGGATAAGTTATAACATAAACCTGTCGAAGGTTTTCGGATACACCCCATTTGTCAATCAGCTTAATACGTGGGTCTTCCCGGCACTGCAGATGGTTTATATAGTTCTTGGCGTGATGTTCGCCCTACAGTCCTTCGTAGTGGCGTTCGCCGAATGGTATAAAATATTCCTGATCGCAAATATCGTCGAGATAAGAAACAACGTCGATATTTACATCAACGTAGGCTTTAATCAGCATGTAAATCAGGGAGAATCTTTTAAAGTTTATTCGCGCGGGATTAAACCTATATTCAAGGGCGTCGCTACCATAATAAAACATGAAGAAACCACCTCACTCGTTGAATTCAGGCCGTCTCTCGAAAACAAAGAACTTATTCATCCAAAGGTTGGAGATTTCGTTTATTACAAGTGGATATAACAGTTATTCTGTTATGCCGCTGGCCGGAAACGTATATCGGAAAAATAAAATAACAGGAGGATTTTATTATGAAAAAAACTTTAGCTCTATCGATCGCCTTATCCATGGTTCTTACTTTTAATTCTCAGGTAAAAGCTCAGGATGCCGGCGCGGATGCC
>CAZJFS010000151.1:0-4325 GCA_964545075.1 uncultured bacterium | reverse complement strand
AGGCAGCGGCCGAAGGCGTCAAGACCGCGCAGGAAGCCGTTAAAGCTGCAAATGAAACGGCGAAAAACGCGGCGGCGGAAGGTTTGAAGGCGGCGGCGGCGGCGGCGAAAACGGCCGACGAAGCGATAAAACTCGCGAATGACGCTACGGATAAAGCCATTTCTGAAGCCATGAAGACCGTTGAGGAAGTCAATAAAATGAAATTCAATGCCACGGAAAGCGTTTTAAAAACAGCCATGGAAGCTCACGCGAAAGGCATCGCGGTAGCGACCGAAACAGCCGCGAAAGCTATGAAAATTGCATCCGAAGCGGCGAAAATCGGCAACGACGACGGCATAAAAACGGCGACAGAAGCCCTCGCGAACGCGGCCAACATGATAAAACTGACCAGTGAAGCCGGAACAAAAGCTATGGTCGAAGCCGCCAAATTGTCTAATGAGGCCGCTAAAACCGTTTTAAAAACCGGCGACGATTCACTGATCATGATCACCGAATCAATAAAAATAATAACGCAGACCATGAACAAACCTAAATAATAATTATAGAACCCAATAAAAAAAGAGGCTGTCCAAAAAGATAATTTTTGAAACAGCCTCTTTTTCTTTTAAATCAAAACTCAATCAGTTTATTAAGTTATGCGCCAAAAGTTATATCAATCCATTTTTTTGTCTTTAAATTTGAGGCCAAGCTTGTAAAATTCCATGAATATGAGCGGCAATATGCTCAGGCCCAGGACCATCCCCCATTTCGAGAGCGTAAGGTCGACCGTTTTGAAAGCGCTTTGAAGCGGGGTGTAATGGACCGCTATAAGCTGAAGTATAACGGCTATAAGCGCCGAGATCCATATCCAGACGTTCTGGAATATCTTTGCGAACGCGGAGACCGTTTTCGAGCGGCAGCTGAAAGAGTGAATTATCGGACTTAATGACAATATGGCAAAGGCCATGGTGCAGGCTTCCCAGTATTGTTTTTCAATGGGCATTCCGGCTTCCTTCGTAATGTAAAATTCATAATAAAAAGCGTAAAGCGCCGCGATACCCATTATAAGACCTATTATGTTTATCATCCAGAATTCCCACTGCCCTATTATTTTCGCCTTCGTGGAGCGGGGCGGCTTATCCATCAGGCCCGGCTCCGCGTTATCCACGCCGAGAGCGAGCGCCGGAAGGCCGTTGGTTATAAGGTTTATCCACAATATCTGCAAGGGAAACAGCGGAGTATCCCATCCGAATATGACGGTGAAAAATATCGCGAAGACGAGACCCATATTTGATGAAAAAAGGAAATATATGAATTTTTTTATGTTTTCATATATAACGCGGCCTTCCTCGATAGCGGCGACGATAGTGGAAAAATTATCGTCAGCTAAGACCATGTCAGCGGCGGACTTAGTGACATCGGTTCCAGCTATGCCCATCGCTATGCCAATGGACGCCTCTTTAATGGCAGGCGCGTCGTTTATTCCATCGCCGGTCATGGCTACCACTTCGCCGCGATTCTTGAACGCTTTTACGATCCTTAACTTATGTTCCGCGGTGACGCGGGCAAAAACGGCGGTGTTTTTACATATTTCAGTAAGTTTTTCATCGTCTATCTTATCGAGTTCGGGGCCGGAAAGCGATTGAAGCTCGCCCGTAAGAATTCCAAGCTCGCGGGCGATAGCCGAAGCCGTACCCTTATGATCACCCGTTATCATTACAGTCGAGATACCCGCTTTTTTACATAATTCTATGGATTTTTTGACTTCCAACTTCGGAGGGTCCATAATTCCAACAAGTCCGTAAAACGTAAGATCACGCTCCAGCGTAGCCGTATCAATTTCGTCCAACGACTTTATCTGGACGACCGGTATCGATATTCCGGCGACGCCGAGAACGCGGAACGCGCCGTTAGCCATGTCATCATTCGCTTTGAAAAGCTGTTTTTTAACCGCGTCGGTTATAGGGACGGCGTTGCCGTTCGTCATAATGTTTCTCGACTTGGCCAGCACCATTTCAGGCGCGCCTTTAGTGAATATATGATACATATTATCTTTTTTAAATATTTTCGACATCATTTTACGTTCGGAACTGAAAGGAACTTCGTCAGCCAGTTCAAATTCCTTGAATTTTTCGTCTATGCAGATGCCGGCTTTCGAACCGGCAACAAGAAACGCCACTTCCGTAGGATCTCCCACAAAATCAGCTATGTTTTTATCCGTTTCCATAGGTTTTATCTTTGCGTTATTGCAGAGCATTCCGGCTTCAAGCAAGTATCCCGCGGTCAAAGCATTCGCGTTCTGATGGTTTATACTCACCTTACGGCCGCTTGAAGTAAATTCACCGTTCAACTCATATCCTTCGCCTGTAATGTCTATATATTCACCGTCAGCGTATATTTTTTTCAACACCATTTTATTCTGGGTGAGAGTTCCAGTCTTGTCAGTGCAGATAACCGTGGTGCATCCGAGCGTCTCAACGGCGGCCAACTTTCTGATTATGGCTTTCTTATTGGCCATCCTCTGCGTCCCGAGGGCCATGACTATGGTCGTGATAGCCGGAAGTCCTTCAGGAATAGCGGCTACAGCGAGACTTACAGCCGTCATGAAATAAAACACGAGATAATTTTTATTCATAAGCATGGCTGTTTGGCCGCGCATTATGCCAATAAAAAATATTACGGCGCACACTATTATGCAAAGATAAACAACCTGTTTTCCAAATTCCTCAAGTTTACGCTGCAGCGGCGTGTCTTCTTCGTCTATTTCATCGATCGATTTGGCTATCTTTCCAAGTTCCGTATACATGCCGGTATTTACAACAAGTCCCTTCGCCCTTCCGGTAGCCACTGTCGTCCCCATATAAGCCATGTTCACGCGTTCCGAAAGCGGCGCCTCGGTTTCTATCATTTCCACGTTCTGTTTCATAACGGCCACGGATTCACCGGTCAGCGCCGCTTCTGAAGTAGAGAACCGATGAGCTTCGAAAACTTTTACATCGGCGGGCACTATATCGCCTTCTTCAAGAACTATCAGATCGCCGCTCACAAGTTCCTCGGCTTCTATATTAATAAGCTCGCCGTTTCTTATGACCTTCGCGAAACGCGCCGACATTTTTTTCAAGGCGTCAATAGCGGCGTCAGCCTTGATCTCCTGAAAAAGACCCAAAAGCCCGTTCAATACTACAATAAGCATTATGGCGACAAAATCTCCGAACTTTTCAAAGAATCTGCCGTCAGGGTTATCGAAATACCCTGTCAAAGCTGAAACAAGCGCCGCAATTATGAGCGTCCAGATTATAAAATTATTGAACTGCTCAAAAAAAACTACTATCAAAGGCTTTTTTTCCTTTTCCTTGAGCCGGTTATAACCTATCTTTTCAAGCATATCACGGGCGTTCTCTTTCGTAAGACCCGTCTGCATGTTTGTATGCCAGTATTTACATACGTCGTCATTACTCATTGAATGCCAGAAATGTTTTTGCATTTATTTATCTCTCCAAAATATTTTAAATTAGATTTAAATCCATTACTTTATTAACCAATGAATTATATCAGAAATTAAATCAGAATTCAATTCATATTTACCTTCGATTCATTTTTCCGTCTGTTTTAGAAAGGTTGTAAACACTACCTATTTGCGGCAACATAAATCTTGTGCACCTGATAAGGATAGAATCATATTTTTCAAGTTTTAGACTCTTTTTATGGCGTTTTCAGGTCAATGCGCCAATCCTAACTTAGAACATACTTTTCGTGAAAAATCGCGCACCCTTTCGTCAAAATCAATAAGGCCGAGCCTTATCGGCGCTTCATAACGCCCGCTGTAACGGTTCATCATGGCCATAAGCGCATTCAATTTCCATTTCCATAGATTTTCGGGCTTTATGTACCAGTACTTGGAACAAAAGGCATCCTTTATTTCATCGTAGCTCATTTCCATGATTTTTTCAGGGCGCATCGACGGCGCCAGCGAAGAAATTCCCGGAAAATCTTCTCCGCCCGTCCATTTGTCCTTATTGAAAGGGCACGCGTCCTGGCAGGCGTCGCAACCGTATAGCCAGCCGCCGCCCATTTCAGCCATTTCCATTGAAGGCACGCCCATCCCGAATTGAGTGGATACAGAAGTTTGAAAACTCATGCACCCTGGCATCGACATTGTATATGGCGCGCAAAGCGTGCGCGTAGGACAGGATTCAATACATTTGCCGCATTTTTCGGAACAACCCTTAAGCTTTACGTTTCTGATAAGTTCTAATTCACGATCTATCGCGAACATTTCTATGTAATTGTAAGATCCGTTTTCAGTATAAAAAAAGTTGTTTCCGCGTATGACGCCAAGCCCTGCG
>CAZJFS010000150.1:0-10859 GCA_964545075.1 uncultured bacterium | reverse complement strand
GGTTCAGACCTGATCCATCGCAAGGACGATCACGAGGACACGGTCAGAAATCGTCTGAAAGTATATAACAATGAGACGCTTCCACTGCTTGAATATTTTACGAAAAAGGGACTTGCTCTTAACGTTGATGGTCTCGGCGACATAAACGCCATTTTAAAGACGATAGTATCGAAGCTTTCAAAAAACGCCTGATAACGTTAGTCGAAATAGGCGGGTTCGATATTTAATTGATAATAGAAAAGCGGTATTAGTCATGGTTGATGTAGAAATCGTTACAAAAAAATCTATTCAAGAAATTGAATATATGTATGAAGCCAACCAGATAGTCGCACGCACCCTTAAGTTGATGCGCGAAAGCGTCAAGCCGGGTATGACGACGGAGAAGCTCGATAAACTGGCTCACGATTATATTATTTCTCAAGGCGCTTATCCGGTCTTTTTAGGATACAACAACTATCCCAAGAGTATCTGCGCTTCGATAAATGAAGAAGTCGTCCACGGAATACCTTCCAAAAGAAGGGTTCTCGTGGAGGGCGATATTATCAGCATTGATGTCGGTGTTTTAAAAAACAACTATTGCGGCGATTCGGCCATAACCGTGCCGGTCGGGACCGTAAGCGATTCCGCGAAGAGGCTCATGAGAATAACCGAAGAGTCCCTTTATGAAGGCATAGCGAAAGCCGTGCCGGGCAACTATCTCGGCGATGTTTCTAACGCGGTTCAGACTTATGTCGAATCGAACGGTTTTTCGGTTGTGAGAGAATATGTCGGTCACGGAATCGGCAGGAAGCTCCACGAACCGCCCTCGGTGCCAAATTACGGTAAAAAAGGCAGGGGCATTAAGCTTGAGGTTGGTTTTTGCCTTGCTATCGAGCCCATGGTAAACGCCGGTAAATATGACGTGGAAGTCACGAACAATCAGTGGACGGTAGTTACCAAAGATAAAAGCCTTTCGGCTCATTTTGAGCATACCATAGCGATAACCGAGAACGGCCCTAGAATACTTTCTAAATTAATATAAACATGCAAAGGCTTTTAAGGAGGATTGCTTGATGGCAAAAGAAGACCTGATTGAGGTAACCGGAACAGTTATTGAACCGTTACCTAACGCCATGTTCAAGGTTGAACTGGAAAACGGGCACAAAGTCCTGGCCCACATCTCCGGAAAAATGAGGATGAACTTCATAAGAATACTTCCGGGTGATAAAGTGACGATCGAACTTTCGCCCTACGATCTCACAAGAGGACGTATAACGTACAGATCTAAAGGTTAACTAAAATATAACAAATAAGTATTGCTTTTTTGGATTTTTTAGTGTAAAATAATGTATTCATTTCACGTATTTAGCTTAAGTTTGGAGGTCCGTAATGAAAGTTAGATCATCAGTTAAAAAAATATGCGATAAGTGCAAAATAATCAAGAGAAAAGGCGTTATTCGCGTAATATGCACGAACGCCCGTCACAAACAGAGACAGGGATAATTACATATTTATTAAGAAAGGAGGCGACTAATGGCTCGCATATCAGGTGTGGATTTACCCAATAACAAACGTTTGGAGATCGCTATGACTTATATCTACGGAATAGGCCGTACGACCTCTCAGAAACTTCTTGCCGATTTAGGTATTGATTTTAATAAAAAAGTCAAGGAACTTACGGAAGAAGAAATTATTAAGATCCGTGATTATATAGAAAAGCATCTCAAGATAGAAGGCGATCTTCGTCGTGAAACGCTTGGAAATATAAAAAGATTGCAGGACATCAACTGTTATCGTGGTCTCAGACACAGAAGAGGCCTGCCCTGCCGCGGACAGCGCACACGCACAAACTCACGCACTAGAAAAGGCCCCAGAAGGACGATCGCAGGCAAAAAAGCTACGCCCTCGAAAGGCTAATAACTGAAAAATCGAAAGGAGAGAGAAATGGCTGACGTAAAGAAAACCGGCGCCAGGGTGACTCATGGCGTTGTTCACATCAAATCGACGTTTAACAACACCATAATCAGTATCACTGACAAGCAGGGCAATGTTATTGCATGGGCTTCCGCCGGAACATCAGGATTCAAAGGCTCGAGAAAATCGACCCCTTACGCAGCTCAGATGGCATGTGAAAATGCAGCGAAAAAGGCTATGGAACAAGGTCTTCATACAGTAGACGTCCTTGTAAAAGGCCCCGGAGCTGGAAAAGAAACCGCCATCAGGACAGTTAAGGCCGTCGGACTTGAAATCGACAAACTTAAAGACATCACGCCTGTTCCCCATAACGGTTGCAGGCCCAGAAAAAGAAGAAGAGTATAACCGTAAAATAACGGTATCGCTCTAGAGTAACCGAACCAAATAAGGAGGATAGGTTAATGGCAAAATATATTGGTCCTAAATGCCGCTTGTGCCGCACCGAAGGCAGGGCATTGTTTTTAAAAGGTGATCGTTGCTTCTCTAAGGAAAAATGTGCGGTTTCTCGCCGCGGCACGCCTCCTGGTATGCACGGCGCCAAAAGAAAAGGTAAAGTAACCGGTTACGGTGAACAGCTCCGTGAAAAGCAGAGAATCAAAAAAATATACGGCGTTATGGAGAAACAATTCAGAATATACGTTGAACGCGCTACAAGCACTAAAGGCGTATCAGGCACGAATCTCCTTCAAACGCTCGAAAGGCGCCTCGACAACGTTGTAACGAAAGCTAATTTCGTTCCTTCGCGCGCGGCTGCCCGTCAGCTTGTTTGCCACGGTCATTTCCTCATAAACGGCAAAAAAGTTGATATCCCTTCGTACATCGTTAAGGTTAACGACGTTATCGAAGTCGCCGAAAAATCAAGACAGATCCTTCCTATAAAATCCTCAGTTGAAAACGCAGCGAAAAGACCTCAGGCTGAATGGCTCGAAGTAACTCCCGAAAAATTCAAATTCATGATAAAAAGAATGCCTGAACGCAGCGACATAGATCCTCAGATAAACGAACACCTTGTAATCGAATTCTATTCAAGGTAATCTTATCTGTATTCTTGCTTATATTCAAAGGAGGACTTTGTGGAAATGATTCAGATAAAAAAACCCAGGATGACCTATATGAGAGACACGAACCAGGATTCGAGCAGGTATGGCAGGTTCGTTGTGGAGCCGCTTGAACGCGGTTACGGAACGACGCTTGGCAATTCACTGCGCAGGGTTCTGCTCGGCTCTTTTCCGGGTGCTGCTGTAACCGGCGTTAGAATTGACGGAGTGCTGCATGAATTTTCCACTATTCCTGGCGTTTTAGAGGACGTAACGGACCTCATCCTCAATATCAAACAGATCGTTGTTAAGCTTACGGAGGACGAATCGGTCACAGTTACAATAGATAAAAAAGGGCCTTGCGTGGTTAAGGCCGGCGATATTCAGTGCGTAGGTTCATTACAAATTATAAACCCGGAGCAGCATATTGCCACTTTAAATGAAAACGGCAAGCTGGACATGGAACTGGTCATAGAAAAGGGCCGTGGGTACGTTACGGCGGAGAAAAATCTCAAACCGAATCAGCCTCTCAACACGCTGGTTATAGATGCGATGTTCTCCCCTATCGTAAAGGTTAATTACAATGTCGAAGACACCCGCGTGGGCCAGGACATTAACTATGACAAGCTTATCATGGAACTCTGGACTAACGGTTCAGTAAAACCTGACGAAGCCACATGCCTTGCGGCAAAGCTATTGCGTGAACATCTTTCGCTGTTCATCGACTACGTCGATAACAAACAACAGGACAGCATAGTAATGGTGTCGGAAGAGAAAGAAAAAGTCAACAAATATGTCGATATCCCGATAAAAGATGTTGAATTTTCGGTTCGCTCTCGCAACTGCCTTAAGAGGACTTCTATAAAGACGCTTGGCGATCTCGCCAAAAAATCGGCGTCGGAACTTCTTGAAATCAAGAATTTCGGTCAGAAATCGCTCAACGAAATACGCGAAAAATTAGCGCAGTATAACCTCGGATTGAAAGATGATCCGCCTATGGTAGCCGGAGCGATCCCGATGGCCAGCGAAGCCGATCTTAACGATAACGATGAAGAAGCTGAAACGGAAGTTTCGGACGAAGCATAACCCTTATGATACCTGTTTCGGGTATCGCATAATTAACCAAGGTAGGTGAACAAAGTGAGACATAAAGACGCGAATAAGAAACTTGGCAGGAGAGTCCCCCACAGACGTTCTATGTTCCGTAATCAGGTAATATCACTGTTTACGCATTCAAAGATCGTTACGACCGAAGCTAAAGCCAAGGAAACCAGCCGCATCGCCGAAAAGCTCATAACGATAGCCCGGCAGATGACGGAAGATAAGACGAATACCATGAATCTTAAAAATTCAGCATTTACGATATTGAACGATAAGAAAATGGTTGACAAACTTTTCCACGAGATAGCTCCTCAGTACAAGGATCGCAATGGCGGATACACGAGAATGTATAAGCTCGGAACCCGCGCGGGCGACGCCGCTGAGATGGCAATGCTCGAACTCGTTAAATAGGTTGTAAACTGACAACTTTATAGACGCTTAAAATATAGGGGCAATCTATGGTTGCCCCTATATTTATTAAAAGTCGGCCGGTGGCGCGCGGGACCGCCCTTGCTCATATCATTAAAGTTTTCCCGGCTTTATTTCTTTTCTTTTTTTACTTTGCGTTAGTTCCGGCTTCGATTTATTATTATGCTGATATTTAAATAAAACGGTTATATTCAAAATTTATATATTATTGATATATTATAATGATAGAATTTAAAAACGTCAATTTCAGATATTCAAATACCGAAGGCTCGCCTTATGTTCTTTCCGGCGTAGACCTCAAGATCTCGTCCGGCGAGTTCATCGGCGTTTTAGGGGCCAACGGCTCGGGAAAATCCACCCTCGCTAAATTATTGAATTGCCTTCTTATTCCTTCGTCCGGAAGCGTTTCCGTTTGCGGTTTTGATACTTCGAAGGAAGAAAATGTTATAGCGGTCAGAAGGCGCGTGGGCTTCGTGTTTCAAAATCCCGAGAACCAGATCGTCGGAACAATAGTTGAAAACGACGTGGCTTTCGCGCCTGAAAATCTTGGCATTGCTGAAAATGAAATCTGTGAACGCGTCGATTATGCCCTTGATGCGGTCGAACTAACGGAGCGTCGGAATTTTATGACGGCGAATCTATCGGGCGGGCAGAAACAGCGCCTCGCGATCGCCGGCGTTTTAGCCATGAAGCCCGACATACTCGTCCTTGACGAGCCGACCGCCATGCTTGACGCGCGCGGTCGCGAGCGCGTTATGGAACTTATTTTAAAGATAAACAGGGAGCTTAAAATAACGGTGGTTCTCGTGACGCACTTTATGGAAAACTCTCTTTTGTGCGACAGGATAATTTGCCTCAATCATGGTTTGGCCGAATATGTAGGAAAACCTTCGGGTTTTTTCAGGCAGGGGCCTGATTTTGTGTCAAGATTCAACCTGAGGATGCCCTTTGGTTACGAACTTTTGACGAAACTTGCCGCGTCGGGAATAAAAATTTCCGACGAAGCCTGGGAGTCGGCTGGAAATCTTCGTGAATTGGCTTTGAAACTGCCGGATCCGATTCGGTTTGAAAAAGGCGGTTTTCACCAGGCGTGATATTATGAATAAGAAATTAATAACGATAACCGATCTGGGATATGTGTATAGCCCCAAAACACCTGTTGAATGCGTTGCATTAGCCGGCGTTAATTTCGAGCTTTATTCAGGCGAGATCGTAAGCCTCATAGGACATACCGGTTCAGGAAAATCTACTTTAGTGCAGCTTCTGAACGGACAGCGGAAGCCTTCGTCGGGGAGCATAAAATGGGAGAATCTCGATGTTGAAATTGGCGGCAGGCTCAATCAGAAAAGGTTGTGTACGCTGGTTGGCATGGTATTTCAATATCCGGAGGATCAGGTATTCGAGGAAACGGTTTATGACGATATAGCTTTCGGGCCGCGCCAGATAGGGAAACCCGCCGATCAGATAGAAAGTATCGTTTTCAAGACGGCGGACCTGATGGGGATCGATCGCGCAACCCTTATGAAAGCCCCTTTTGAACTTTCGGGCGGCACATTGAGAAAGGTAGCCATAGCGGGAGTTCTGGCAATGGAACCCAGGGTGCTGGTCCTGGACGAACCAATGGCCGGACTTGACCCAAGATCCTGTGACGTTTTTTCAGGCATTTTGAAGGGCCTGCGTGAATGTCTTGACATTTCAATCGTCATGGTTTCACATAATCTTGAGTACGTGGCAGTGGTCTCCGACAGAATTTATTGTATGAAAGACGGCCGTATTGAGCTGTCAGGAACGCCGCGCGAAGTTTTTTCGGATGTTTTAAGGTTGGGCGCGCTTAACGTCGGCAGTATCGCTCCGGCCAGTCTGGCTTATTATTTACAGGAACGCGGGTTTGATTTCGGAAGTATGCCTCTTGAAATAAACGAACTTGCGGCGGGGATGTTGAAAAACTATGGTAAATGACCTGCTTTTAGGGCAGTATATGCCCACGGGATCGCCGATTCATGGCGCTTCTCCGAAGATGAAGATAATCTCTTTATTCTTATTTACTTTTTCGGTTTTTCTTATTCATGACGGTTATCTTTACTTTTATTTACTTCTTCTTTCCTGGCTTATATTAAAGATATCTAGACTCGGAACCGGATTTTTGATAAGGGGTTTAAAACCTCTTATATTCATTTTTGTAATAACACTTTTTTTGAATATCCTTTTTGCCGACGGCGTTAAGGTGTATTGGGAATGGGGTATTTTTAAGATAACCGAGGAAGGGCTTATACAGGGTTTCCGCTTTTTTATGCGCGTTATGTTGCTGGTCGTTTTCGCTACGCTTTTAACGCTTACCACGTCGCCGATAGAACTGTCCGATGGAATTGAAGAGTGTCTCAGGCCATTGAAAAAATTAAGGTTTCCCGTGCATGAATTTTCTCTTATGATGACTATCGCGCTTCGTTTTATCCCAACGCTCGTCGCGGAGATTGATAAAATTCAGAGGGCGCAGGAGGCACGTGGCGCGAATTTTACCGATGGCAATATATTCAAGCGCGCGGCCAGTTTCGTGCCGATACTCATTCCGCTTTTCGTCATGTCTTTTAAACGGGCTGACGAGTTGGCGATAGCCATGGAAAGCCGATGTTATACAGGCGGCGAGGGACGCACCCGATATAAGCGCAGGCGCGAGGGTCCGGCGGATTATTTTATGCTGATCGTGGTTCTTGCCGCGATATTTCCCGTGCTGGTAAATTATTTAAAAGGACTTTAAATATTGAAATGACTATAAGATACATTAAAGGAACGACCGAACTTGATAAGGCAAAAACGCTCGTCCTCCAGGTCGAATATGACGGAACGGGTTATTTTGGTTTTCAGAGGCAGACCGGAAAAGAGGATGTGGTTCCGACCGTCCAGGGCGCTCTGGAGAAGGTCATCGAAAGGGCCCTCGGCCGTTATTTCGACACCAAGGGCTCCGGCCGCACCGATAAGGGCGTTCACGCGCTATGCCAGATCGTGAGTTTCGCGATCCCTCCCGATTATAAGCTCAACATTCCCCTCGAGGGTTTAAAAAAGCGTTTGAACAAGATGCTGCCCAACGATATCATGGTCAAAGGCGTTTCAATCGTAGAAGGCGATTTTCATGCTCTTGGAAGTTCGCGTTCCAAGACCTATATGTATGTCGTCAATTACGGGAAGCCGGATGTTTTTTCGAACCGTTATTCGTGGCATGTCAGAAAAAAACTTGATCTGGAGAAACTTCGCGAGATCACAAAAAAATTCAAAGGGAAGCTTTTTTGCGCGCCTTTCTGCGACGGCGAGATTGATCTGAACGAAATCGAACATTTTTATAAAAACATTTTAATGTTCAAATTTTACGATATGCGTTCGCGCGGCAAATTGTTTTTTTTCGTAGAAGGCGAAGGTTTTTTATATAAAATGGTCAGGCGCCTGGTCGGTTTTTCGATCGAATACGCGTACGGCCGTTTCGACATGAAGCACGCTGAAAAGATAATGAGCGAATACGAACTGCGCTCCACATACGTAACGGCTCCTGCCCGCGGCCTTTTTCTTTACAAAGTCAAGTATTGAGGCTGAATTTAACCGCCTTCAATCGAACATCGCCAATATTTTTATTGACCATATTTTAATATGGTGATATTATTGTTATTGATATTCAGCTCTTCGCGAGGTGAATGATAATATTTGAACGGGACGGGTATTGTGATCGAAGGAATAAGTCATATAACATTCATAGTCAGCGATCTCGAGCGTGCCTCATCTTTTTTGAAAACGGTTTTCGACGCCCGCGAGATTTATTCGAGCGGTGAGAAAACATTTTCGAAGAGCCCTGAAAAATTTTTCCTTATCGGCGGTTTGTGGATAGCGTTGATGCGGGGAACCGCGCCTGCGGAACGCGCTTATAACCATGTGGCTTTCAAGATCGGGGAAGATGAATTTGAAAAATATGAATCGCGCCTCAGTTCATTGAATATTGAAATATTGCCGCCGAGGCCAAGAGTTGCCGGCGAAGGCCGCTCGCTCTATTTTTACGACCATGATAACCATCTTTTCGAACTGCATACCGGAAATCTCGCGGACAGGCTCGAAAGATACGCCGGAGCGGAATAAAGTTATACGAAACAGGTATCGAATGAAGATCTATAAAAGAACCGGAAGAATTATTATTAGAGACTGGAAGGATGAGGACCTCGCGCCGTTCACTGAGATGAATTCGGACCCCGAGGTCATGAGATATTTTCCGGCGGCTCTCACGCCTGAAAAAAGCCTTGAATTTTTTGAAAGAATAAAAGCGGCCATAGCCGGGAACGGATACGGGCTTTTTGCCGCTGAACTCGCGGAAACCAACGAACTGATGGGATTTATAGGCTTCGCAAGCCCCAGGTTCGAAGCGTGGTTCACTCCATGCATAGAGATCGGATGGCGCATGAGGCGTAAATTCTGGGGAAAGGGAGTCGCCACCGAGGGCGCCGCGGCATGTCTCGGCATGGGTTTTGGCGAATTCGGGTTCGGCGATGTTTACTCTTTCACATCGGAAATCAATACGCCTTCCAGAAGGGTCATGGAAAAAATAGGCCTTTCGCATATCGGTGATTTCGATCATCCGAACATTGCGGAAGGGGACATTTTGAGGAAGCATGTGTTATATAAAATATCCAGGGCCGAATATTTTGCGGCTCGAAAATAATATGTTATAATATAAAAATTGCAAGGATAAGAAGTATCTTTTTAAAGAAAATGCGTTTGAGCCGCTTATAAAAAATATCTTCGCGGAGGTATGGATGAGTTTTTATTCCGGAATATCACATGAATTAAGGTCCTCGATTTTAATGTCGGCTGCGGCGTTGATATTCGTCGTGCCGCCGGTCGTCTTGGCCGCGGATGAAGTGGGCCGCCGAATCGAAATATCAACGATCGAAAGGTTGTCCGGGGCCGCGGCCGGCCCGGATATACCATCCGAACAAATGCCTGCGCCTCGGGTTGATTTCAGGGAGATCGAATTCAGGTCCGGTAAAAAGAAGCTTTCCGCTGAAACGGCTTATCTTGAAAGCGAAGACAAAGGGTTTGCGATGCCCGCCGATATAAGCAACTTTGACCTGAGATGTTCGGGGCGCGACAGGGTCCGAATGCCGGCAATAATCAAGATCCGGGAGCTGGCGAAGCTTTCGCGCGGCATTTTGCCCGAAAGATATAATGAGACCATGGAAAAAATTTCGAAACTCTCATCCGCCGTCGAAGCGTTACCGGGTTCATCGCTGAACGACCTTCGCGCCATTGCGTCGCTTTTAAATGTAGAGGCGGCTTCGGCCCCTTTTATCGAAGAGCTGTGTTCGGGTTCAAAACAGGCCCGCCGGTATCTTGATATCGCCGGAGGGTATCCCGTTGAACCGCTGTCCGGCCGGGCGCGCAGGGCTAATATTGAAAAAGTTCGTGAAATAGTGAATGTAAGACTAAAAAGGATAGCCGCAAACGATTCGGTCAGAAAAAACATAATTGAAAAAAACAATAAAGCCGTCGAAGAAGGCCGTAAAAAGCTTGAAGATATAATAAACTTTATTCATGCCGGTCGCGGTCGCGAGGAAATAGACTCCTTTAACCTGGCGATCTCCGCCCGCCATGAGGAAATCTTAAATTTCATGAGATACAATTATTATCAATTCATGCAAATAGGCGATACGGAAAGCGCCCGTAAAATTTTCGACTGCCGCGTCGTAAACGGAAAATGTGAATTCAGCGGCGAATTCATGAATGAATATGACGGCCTTCCAGCCTCGCTGGAATTCAAATATTCGAGGCGCGACGGGTTCGGCGGAACTAAGATGAGGTCCATGCCGGTTGAGCAATTCAAATACAAAAGATCTTTCGACTCCATGCTTGGCGCATATTGTCTCGAAGAATCGAGAACGAACGAATTCATGTCGGCGGACGAAAGAGCCGGCTCCGAAACCCGGATAAAGCTTTGCATGAAATTGCTGGGATCTCGCGGAAATGCACCGGAAGTTTCCGACGGTGACGACCCTTCAACTGGTGGCGCCGGAGAACTTTAATTCCGGATTTCGATCGTCGAACGAGAAAATTGCGACTATGAAACAATTGAAAGAGGGATACAATGACGACCAATACCACGAAGGTCGAGCGATGTTACAGCGACAACTTTTTAGCCTATCAGAGGGCGGAGCAGAAGATATGCGACGAGATAATATCTCTCGTCGATCACTACGGAAAGTTAGACGGCATACGTGTGAAGCTTCCGGTCGAGTCGCGTATCAAATCGATTAAAAGTATTGTAAAAAAAATACAGAAAAGAAAATTCACGTCTTATAACGATGTTCG
>CAZJFS010000149.1:7995-10978 GCA_964545075.1 uncultured bacterium | reverse complement strand
GCCGCCGTCCGGAACGTACCCGGCGGGGCAGGCTATAACGATGAGTATCGATACCCCTGACGCGGGCCGGGCTAACGCCGTCATAAAATATACCACGGATGGCACTGAACCGACCCTGGCTAATGGAACCGTATATAACTCTCCGCTTATCCTGCAGTCCATTCCGGCTAACTTAACGGTAAAAGCGATAGTCGTAGACGGCGTTCTTTTTTCACCTTCGGCGGCAAGGAATTATGCGGTGGGCGCCGCGGGCAGCACCGTGACTACGCCGGTATTCAGCATCCCTGGCGGCAGTTATTCAAACGCGGCAATGAATGTGAGTATAAACTGTTCGACGGCGGGCGCTACGATAAAATATACGACGGACGGAACGGATCCGGCTCTTTCAGCGACCGCTATGAGCGGGCTTGCGCCTGTTTCCGTCAGCGTTCCGGCGTCGTCGTCGAATTTCGTCATAAAGGCCTTCGCCATGGTTTCCGGATTGGCCAATTCGGCTCAGGCGTCGGCCGTTTATTCGACTACGGGTTCGTCTTATTCCATCACTAACGTGAGTAACGGCGTTATCAACGTGAATTTTTCGCCCGCTCCGGCCGTAACTCCGGCTTACGCCGATTTCGTGGTGAAACAAAAGATTGATGCCGGCGCCGAAACGATCGTGACGCTCGGTTCTATTAATACCGCGAATCTTCCTAACGTGGTTTTGAACGCTCCGACTATCGCCCAGACGGCCAACCCTCAGAATATAACATATCTGGTTTCCTACCAGAGCGGGCCTTTTGTCAGTTCGTCGTTCATCCTTGCGGCAAGCGTCGGAGCGTCGATGGTTATAAACAACGTGAGTAACGGCGTGATCAACCTCAGCGTTTCACCCACTCCTACGGTGGCTCCGGTTATCGGTGACTTCGTCGTCATGGCCAACGTTAACGGCGTAGAGAACATTGTCTCGCCCCTGACCATCACGGGAGCGGCTAACAATCCCGCCGTGACGCTCAACTTTGCGCAAACGCAGCCAACCTCCGTAGGCCAGACCGTCATATATAAAGTTTCCTATAAGGGCGGCGCGCTCCAGATCGCACCGTCATTATTTGTGCAGGCCCAGGCCGGCGGCTCATCCATAGTTATAAACAGCGTCAATAACGGCGTTATTGGCATCAGCATATCTCCGACGCCGACCGTGGCTCCGACAGCCGCTGATTTTGTCGTAAAACAAAAGATCGACGCCGGAACGGAAACGACCTCGACGCTTTCATCAATAACCGCGTCGGCCAATGATCCGGCGGTGGTCTTAAACGTCGCCGCCATCGCGCAGACTTACAATATTCAAAGCCTGGTATATGCCGTGTCTTACAAGGGCGGCGCCTTCGTAAGCTCATCCGCGTTCAACGTTCCCGCTCAAATTCCTCCCGCGCCGACCGGGTTTGCTCATGATGCCGCTAATAAGAAACTGGTGTGGAATCCGATCACGCCTCCCGTCGGCGGAACGGTGGGTTACAAAATTTCGCTTAACGGCAGCTCAGGCCCATTCAATGCGGTCAGCGCGAATGAATATTTTCTCTCGTCCGGAACTCCAGCCGGAACCGCCGAACTGTACGCTATTTTATCTGACGCGAACGGGTCAAAAGAATCGTTGCATGCGAGCACTCCGTATTCAGCCACGGCCGCTCCCGCGTTGAAATAAAAAACACGGATCTAAAAACGAATGAAAATAAAAAGGGACCGCTGCTTTGCGCCGGCCCTTTTTTATTATAAGCGCGTTGAAAATATATAAATTTAATAAAAAAGAAAAAAACAAGGATGATAAAGATTTTCAGGAAGAATTAAATGCCGCGGCTCGAGTTCCGGCGCCGCGAACGATTTAACCGAAAAGGCGATTTTTAATGGATTCGAGTCTTTCGGTGGCTGAAACTCCAGGCGGACAGTTGCTTTTAAGCACTGCCGTCAGTTCGATCTCATGCTTTTCGAAAAGCGACTGGCTTATGTAGAAAAGATATTCGGGATCTATATTGTTTCTTTTTATGACGGCGTTAATGGATTCGAGTTCATAATCCGAAAAGTTATAACGTTCGGCTATGAAGCTTATCACCTTTTTTTTATATTTTATTTCCGAATATTTCGGGTAAATGTAATAAATATAAAATAACGTGAAAACCGCGAAAGCGATTATGCCTAAAATTATAGCCAGATCATAATTATTAGGCTTTATGGCGTTGTTTAATGATGAAAAAAAATCTTCATGACTCATGAATTTAAATTATCGCCTTTCTGAAATGATTTACCAGATTTGTCGCTTCGGTCCTTATTTTCTTGTTTTCATGGTTTAAGAACTTGAAGACGAGCGCGGTCGAATTTATATCGCCTATCTTTTTCAATACCCTTATGGCGTTGACGACCACGTCCGGGTCGCTATCGTTTAATACGTTATTCAGCAGCGGCAAAATACGCTTGTCGTTAATTTCTCCGAGAGCGTAAGTCGCCGAGGCGCGCATCCATTTGTCGGCCGATCTGAGCATTTCCGAAAGCCCTACGATTACGTTGGTGTTGCCGAGCTTGTAAAGAGCTATTATAGCGTTGGCCCTGACGCGGTTGTTAGCGTGCGACGTCATCGGAAGAACGAGGTTGCCTATTTCCTTAAGGTTAAGCGCCGCCGCCACTTCTATCGCGTTAGCGCGCACTCTTGCGTTATCGTCATTAATCAGGTTGACGAGCACGTCGGAAACTTCTTTTCCGCCGACCAGTCCAAGTAATTTAGTGAAATCGGCTCTTATCTGGGCGTCCGGATCTTTCGCGAACTTCAAAAGAAGATTGAGGACTTTTTTGCTTTCGCCTTTTGAAAGATGAACGAGCATTTTCAATATTTGCATTTTTATTTTCGGTTCGGTGCGGGCGAGCTTTTTTTCCATTTCCTCTATGAAGGAACTGTCGGTTTTTAAAAGGGCCTCGCCGAGCTGGTTGCGGATATCTTCGGGAAGGGAGCTCAACTGAT
>CAZJFS010000149.1:0-7895 GCA_964545075.1 uncultured bacterium | reverse complement strand
TCCTTGCCGCGGGCCACGATTATTTTCGCCGCAAAATCAGCTATGTCTTTTTTGGGGCTGTTGAAGGCCTTCATTATAATCTCGGTCGATTCTATGCAGTCGATCTTTGAAACCAGGTTAATGATCTTCATTTTGAAAAGGCTGTTTTCTTCCTGGTAATAAATGCCGTCGAGAAATTTTATCGTTGAAGGCTCCAGATAATGTTTTTCGATCGCATCAAACGCCGCGGTTTTGACTTCGTTGGTATGGCTCACCCAGTCCTTGGCTATGATGTTTAAAAGGTCGGGGTCTTTTATGGCGGCTAATATTTCAATAGGCTGGGTGTCCGTGCCTTTTATTCCGGTTCTGATATTGATGCGGTACTTGGCGAGAATGTCGGAAGCGTCGATCTCGTTTTGTTTAAAGGCGTTGTAAATATCGATAAGGAGCACTCCGGGAAGGTCGGTTATTATATGAGCGAAAAGATCCGTGACGAATTTCGCCCCTTTCTGCTGGGCAAGGTATTTAATGAAAACATTCCGTCCCTGCTTGTCCCATAAAATAAGCAGTCCGGTTATTAACTTTTTATCGTGACATAACGCCGGAGTTTCCGCGAACAGCTTATTAACCGTGGTCTTGATGTGCGTGTCGTACGTGTCGCAAGATTCGTGCATCAATATTTCAAAATAAGCCACGCCGCAGGTTTCAAGAAGTTTCGATAAAAAATTTATGGAACCGTCCGAGTTCCACATTAAAATATTTTTGAAAATGGTCCTGATAGCGATATATTTTTCGCTTTTTCTGTCAAACGCTTTTTCACGGTCATAAGTTTGCTTTAAAATTTTAAGAAGTATCGAACGCGCCTTAGAGCTTACCTGTTCAGAAAAGGAAACGATTATCTGGATGAGGGATGGAATTTTAGTGCTGTCGGGCCGGGATTCGAAAAGATCGAGGATACCGTTGAGGAAGGTGAGGTCCTGGATTTTTTCAAAATGATCGATCTGTTGTATTATGGCGTTGGAAAAAACGTCGTAATGGCTGTTGATGAATATTTTCGCTTCGTCGCGGACCTTTATATTCGCATCCGATAAAAAAGCTAATATCATCGCCTGGGATTTTTCGGTTTTTATCTGTTTCAATACCTGGAGCACGTTAAAGCGGATCATCCAGTTGCTGTCATTTTTAAGTCTGGATATTATAGGCAGCACGCATTCGTGAGGCACCTTATAAAATTGCTTCAGAACGTATAGTATGACCTTTTCAGAGGGATAATCGAGCATTTCGGTCAGGCGTGAGTAAAAGCCGGAATCCGTTATAAGCTTATTGATGAGATCGACGATCGTTTTATTCGATTTCATCACTTCGCGAACGCTTACATATTCATCGACGTTCCTGTAGCCGTATTTGAGCAGGTTTTTTCTTATGATCTCGGAACGCGTATATTCGGAAGATTCGTATATTTTGAATAAAAAAGTCAGAGAACATGCCGTTCCAATAAATGCGAGCAATTCGATTATGCGGTCCCTGTATTTATCGGAGACGTTTATCGAATAATAAAGCCGGAAAATGGCGCTCGAAAATTTTTCGTTAGACGCAAGGCATATGATGTTCTTTTCACGTTCAATATCGCGAGAACTTTTCGTGAATAGCTCAATGATGAAATTTCGCTGTTCTTCAGGAAATTCATCGGACATTATTTTAACATCTTCAATGAAGTCACTCATACTTAAAAAATTATAACATACGTGTTTAAATATTTCAAGAGTTTTAAGCATTACGGAGTTATTCCTTATAACAAAAAGATCAGATTAAGCGTAAAATTTTCTTGACAATAAAATCTGATAAGTATAGTATGGTATTACAAAAATAGATGGCGGGTGTCAAATGGAAGATTATGGTTATTTAGGCCTGATATGGGCCATAGACAATGGTTATGCGGATATCGCGAAGCTTCAGCTTGAAAAAGGCATAGATGTAAATGCCCGTGACGGCGAGGGTATGACGCCTCTGATGCACGCGGCTATATATGGCAATCGCGAGATCGTGAAAATGCTTCTGGATAAAGGCGCGGACGCTTCCGTAAAGGACGGCGAGGGTTTCAGCGCGCTGATGTTCGCCATTTCAAAGAAAAACAACGAGATAATCGATATATTGAAATTGTACGACCAGTCCGCCGGTTTTTATATCAATCCGAGGGGTTTTTTTGACGCCGTGGAAAACGGGGAGAACGATAACGTCAACGCGATGATAGAAAGCGGCGCCGATATAAATCTGAAAAACGAGCGTGGTCAGACGCCTTTGATGATGGCTGTCGATAAGGGCCGGATCGAAACGGCCAGGCTGCTTATAAAAAAAGGCGCGGACGTGAATATCCGCGACCACAGTGATAGCACGGTGCTAATGTGGGCGGCGCTTAAAGGTTATAAGGAAATAATGAACACGCTTATCGAAGCCGGAGCCGACCTCGATATGCGCGATAACAACGGCGGGACCGCTCTTATATGGGCCGCTTTCAAGGGGCACGTAGAGCCGGTCAGAATTTTGATTGAAGCTCAGGCCGACCTTAACGTCAGGCGCAACAATGGCATGACTGCACTGATGTGGGCCGCTTATAAAGGGTTTGCGAGTATCGTCAAGCTTCTTCTGGATGCCGGCGCCGATATTAACGTGACTGAAAATTACGGCAGCGTGGCATTAATGTGGGCAGCGCTGGGCGGGCATGACGGGATCGTAAAAATGCTCGTGTCTTATGGCGCCTCGGTTGACGTGACCGAGCATTACGGTTCCGGTTCCCTCATGTGGGCGGCGTTTGGAGGGCATCTCAACGTCATTAAAACGCTTATCGAAGCCGGCGCCGATGTCAACGTGAAAAATGTCAAGGGCAGAACGGTCCTTATGCGCGCGGCTTTCAAAGGATATTACGAGATCGCCCGCCTTTTAATCGAAAATAAAGCCGGAGTGAATGAACGCGACGGAGAAGGTTCGACCGCCCTCATGGTGGCCGTCGAAAAAGAAAACGCTGAAATAGCAGGTGCTTTGATTGAAGCCGGCGCCGACGTCAATGTGAAAAACAATCGCGGCATGACGGCCCTTATGGCCGCCGTGGAATGCGGCAATGCTGCGATTGTAGCGCTTTTAATGCGGAAAGAAGTCGACGTTAACGTGTGCGATACGAAAGAGAACACTTCATTGATACACGCTACGATGAAAGGGAATTTCGAGATAATAAAATTGCTCGTAGAAAAGCGCGCGAATATAAACGCGCGCGAAAATTTCGGCGGGACCGCCCTGATGTGGGCCGCTTACCTTGGCCATGAAGATATCGTAAGTTATCTTGTGAATAAGGGCGCCGACGTCAACGTCAAAAATATCAAGGGCCGCACCGCTCTTATGCGCGCCGCTTTTAAAGGGCATACCGGCATCGTTCGTTTTTTGATCGAGTCCGGCGCCGACGTCAACGTTAAGGACAGGAACAATAATACCGCTCTCATGGCGTCTTCGGAGCGCGGCCATACAGAAATAGTCCGGGCGCTTATCGAGCATGGCGCTATTATAAGCCTGGAGGATAACAGCGGCAATAGTTCCCTCATATACGCCATCGATCGTGGATATACGGAGATAGTCAGGCTCCTCCTTCAAAAATTTAAAAATATAATCGTGACCGAAGAGGAAAAATGCACTATGCTTCGCCACGCCATAGTCGAGGGCCATGCGGATATTTTGAAACTTCTTATCGAGCACGGCGTGAGCGTGAACGATACCGTTTACGATAGCGACACGCCGTTGATATGGGCGTCCGGTTATGGCCGGGCCGAGATCGCGACCCTTCTTATCGGCGTCGGCGCCGACGTCAATGCGACCGGTTCTAATGGGACCACCCCGCTTATAGCCGCTTCATACAAAGGACATGACCTCACAGTCCGCAAGCTTCTTGATTCCCGCGCCGATGTTTCGGTCCGCGACAATTACGGTTATAGCGCTTTAATGTGGGCGGTCAACGGCTGTCATTACGAAGTCGCGAAAATGCTCATAGATGCCGGGGCGGACGTTAACGCGCGCGATTCGAAGGAACGTTCGCTTCTCATTCGTTCGGTGCACAAGATGCAGCCTGAAATATCTATGCTTTTGATCGAAGCCGGCGCCGATATCAATGCCTGCGATAAAAACCGCAATACGGCGCTTCTTGAAGCGATAGAATGCGGGAACGTTAATATAGCGAATTCCTTGATAGAGCGCGGGGCCGATCTTTCAAGCGAGGACAGAAACGGCAACAACGCCATGCTTTCCGCGGTGGACCATGAGCAGCCTGAAATTTTATCGGCGATACTCGACAGGACTGAAAATTTCAACGTCGAATTCGAAGAAAATAATACCGTTCTCATGCATGCCATTATTTCCGGGAACGCTGAAATAGTCAAGATATTCATTGACCGCGGCGCCAATCCCAACGTTCTTTTCTTTGAGGATGATACGGCGCTCATATGGGCGTCTAATTACGGCCATGCCGAAACGGTAAAAGTTCTTATCGAAGCCGGCGCCGACGTTAATACGCCCGGTAAAAACGGCGCAAGCCCGGTCATAGCCGCGAGCATGAAGGGCCATACGGAAGTGGTAAGGATTCTGATAGAGCGCGGGGCCGACCTGAACGCTTTCGACAGTTACGGCAATACGGCGCTTATGATAGCCGTTGGCACGGGATTTTCCGACATTTCCGAGCTTCTCATTAAAAACGGCGCGGATTATAACATATGCGATGACAAAGGTTATACGCCATTGAAGCTCGCCGAGGAAAAGGGATACACGCGTATCGCTGAAATATTAAGAGAGCACGGCGCGGTGATTTAAACTGGAAGCTGAGGATTTCGATTCGCAGCCATTGTCCGAACGCCGGGGTGCCTTTCAAGATTATATTCGTCTTCGGCTCTTACGTTAAAAACGCCCAAAAGAAAATGAGCTAGCTCGGCATTTTCGTTGCTTTCAGCCGGACGCTAAGCACGAAGATCAGAGATCATATAGCTTCAGAAAAAAAGGCGTTATTATTTTCAGGGTTTTGTCTTTCCCTTATTTTAATGATATTTTGGACGCACCGCAGAAGGCGGTCACGGTTGATTGGTTTTGCGATATAAGAATCGGCGCCATATCTGACGAGGCCGTCGCACCTGGAATATTTTGAATCGAAAGTGGTGACGAGGATTACAGAGATCCTGCGCGTTTCATGATTGAATTTAATGGCTTCGCAGATCTCGAAACCATTCATTACGGGCATATTTACGTCAAGTATGACAATGTCGGGTTTAATGTCGGCGATGGCGTTTAGCGCGTTCGGCGAGTTCAAAAATTTAGTGACCTTGTATTCGGAGTACTCTGAAAGCATGTCAGCGATGATCTGAATGGAGAGTTCGTCGTCGTCTACGATGAAAACGTTATACTTTTTTTGCCCCCGTGCCATGCGGTACACCTGCTTTCTTTGAAAATGAACACTTTTCAGTAAACGGCCGAGTTGAATATCATATCGGAACAACCACTATTTTCATATTAACAAAACCGGGGCAATAAGTCAATAGAATATTAATGAAATGAAACCGGCTGCGCGGTTAAAAACAAGCCTGCTATTTTCTTGATTTAATACGGGCTTGCGGTTCTTTGGTCAGCCGGTATGCGTTTCTTCATAAGCCGGTTTGAACCTACTTATCTATCGTAAACTTAATGAATGGATTTTTTTCAGAATATTTGATAAAAATATAGTTAGTAAAAAAAATAAAATTATGTATAGCCGCAGCCGATTATGAAAAATATTACATTTATAATCTTCTGAAATCAGCGGTATTCCGGTCCTTGAAATTTTTCGTTTTTTTTTGTAAAATACATCTGGCGTTTCTAATTTTAATTTAATAAAATTTGGCTCATAGTCTAATATACGGCTGAAGTAAAAAATCGGTTCACGCGCACATCATAAATCGTTATGATCGCATATGTTGGCAATTTAATATAATGGTTCATCCAAGGGGGACGGTTATGATCAAAAAGCTCAATGGTGATGATGAAATGGCGAATCTGCGAAATCTCGCGGAAGAGATCGCTGAAAACGAGATCCAGATAGATCAGGCGCTTCCATTTGATGAACCGGATAAGCTGGTCCAGGAACTGCGCGTGCATCAGATCGAACTGGAGATGCAGAACGATGAATTACGTCGCACGCAGGAGGAACTGGAGATCTCGCGCGCCAAATATTTTGATCTGTATGACCTGGCGCCGATCGGTTATTTTACGGCCAGCAAACAAGGCCTGATAACGGAGCTCAATCTCAGGGGGGCCGAACTGCTTGGCTCGGACCGGAAGACTATTGTTAAACAGCCGTTCACTGATTTTATCGCTGCCGAAGATCAGGATATTTATTATCTGCGCCGTAAAAATCTTCTTGAAACAGGCGAGCCGCAAACGTTTGAGTTGAGGATGCAGCGGCGCGACGCGTCTTTTTTCTGGGCAAGGCTCGAGATAAGCGCGTCCGTGGAAAAAGCTACCTGCGAAACTATACACCGCATCATAATAAGCGACATCACCGAGCGCAAACTGGCGGAAGAAGCGCGCCTCAACGAGGCTCGGTATTATTCAATACTTGAAGGGCAAACGGAACTTATTTGCCGTTACCTGCCAAATGGCAAACTCTCCTTTGCAAATAGCGCTTATGCCAGGTATTATAAAAAAGACCAGGCCGAGCTTATCAATAAAAATTTTATTCCTCATATTCCCGAACCCGACCTGTCAACAATTCTTAAAAAGATCAAAGAGATCACAAAGGATAACCCAACCGTTGAATATACCCACCGCATTTTACTCAGCCCTTCCAACGAAACTCGCTGGCAGCGCTGGACGCAGCAGGGGATATTTTCGCCCGCCGGGCAGCTTATAGAATATCAGGCCGTCGGTTTTGATATCACCAATCACCAGCTCGCGGAAGAAAAAGTAAAAGATCTTCTCCAGGAAAAAGAGCTGCTTCTAAAAGAAGTTCACCATCGCATCAAAAATAACATGAACGCCGTAGCCGGTTTTATGTTTCTGCAGGCGATGACGTTGAAGGACCCGATCGCTATCGCCGCCCTCAAGGACGCCAAGAGCCGCGTGTTGAGCATGATGTTATTATACGACAAGCTTTATGTCTCAGATTATTTCAAGGAAATACCTTTTAAGGAATACTTTTCGACCCTTATCGATCAGATCGTCGCCGAATTTCCGAATAAGGACAAAATTAAAATCGAAAAAAACATCGATAATTTTGCGCTTGACACGAAAAAATCTTCCGAACTGGGAATAATCGTTAACGAAATACTCACAAACATTATGAAATACGCTTTTACAGGCCATGAAAACGGATTGATAGCGATAGCCGCCACAGCGAATGATAATCGCGCCACCGTCACTATCAGCGACAACGGAATCGGAATTCCTGAATCCGTCGATATAACCAACCCTAATGGATTCGGGCTTATGCTCGTGAAAACAATGATACGACAATTGCATGGCACGATAAAAGTAGAACGCAATAATGGAACTAAATTCATTCTCGAATTTACTTTGTGAGAGTTTCGGCGATATAGTTATTATATTCGAGAACCATTATATATCCGCGATCAGGATGCCGCGCGAGCGAATCGAAAGTGCTCTGAATTTTTTGCGTCAGCATAGGCCTGTTGCCCGGATCAATGTTCCGCAATTTATAAATTGCGCGGTAAATAAATTTTTCTTAAAATAATGCTTGAAATTTTAAAATGACTATGCTATAATAAATTTCACAATCAGCCAACTTAGCTCAGTTGGTAGAGCAGCGGTTTCGTAAACCGCAGGTCGCGGGTTCGACTCCCGTGGTTGGCTTGTCTAAGACCCCCAGCGATTGCTGGGGGTTTTTGGATTTTCAGGGG
>CAZJFS010000148.1:0-10985 GCA_964545075.1 uncultured bacterium | reverse complement strand
TGAACGCTTCAACCGTTAATCTTTGGCTTTCGATGTTTGGCCGGGCTAAATTCAGGGAACCTCAAGGGCGTTACAAAGATACGCATAGTTTCGGCGCATGACGGATATCCGCCGGTATTTTTGAATGTTATTGAAGGAACCGTGCATGAAATCAAAGTAGCCCGAATGCTGGATTTTGATGAGGGTTCGATAATTGCCGTAGGCAGAGGTTATATGGACTACAAGTTACTCGCGAACTGGACAAGAGAGAGCGAGTCTATGCAAAGTCTGGAAAGAAGCGCGGGCAGGGACGAACGATAAAAATGCGATTGAAAAATCGAAAGAATCTTTCATGGGCGGCGTTTTTTCAGCGAAAAACTTCCATGCGGTAGAAGCCGCAATAAAATTCAGAGCATCTGCGTGTGGCTTTTTTGTGTTTGCCGGGGCGTGGTGTTTGCCGGGGCGTGGTGTTTGGATTCGAATGGCCGGGAACGTTAGGCGCGTTGGGATATCGGTGTTTTGCGATACGCGCACAGACGGGCGGCAATGGCAATCACTGTATTTTAAGACTTTAGATACAATTCGAACTATTGAAATATAAAATCATATACTTCATTAAACGCCTAAATGATTTGTTTTCAGCCGCCAAACCCTATAGCGGCACAGTTGGGGGAGGTGATGGGGATAGATTACAGCATAACCTCAGCCGAAATTGATAAAATTATAGTCCAACCGCCAAAACTCAATTAAGAGTTGATGCTTGGGCTATGTCAATTTCAACTGTATTTTCGGGGTTACGAGCTGATATTTCAGGCATATCTATTTCAATTGTATTTTTCCGGATTAAACGCTTGAATAAAATTAAATCGGGGCACGCGGGCCGTTTCCGCAGTATATTTTTCTTGACCGGCGGGTTAAATAATGATATAATTTGAGCGTTATGACAACCGGCGCAAATAAGAACGAAAAAACGAAAAAACGGCTCATACTTCTCGACATCGATGAAACGCTTTTCACCTGCGACACGTTCGTGGAACTCATGAAATATTATATTTACGTAGAACCAAAAAAATTAGCGTTCATTCCAGGCATAGCGTTATGCGCGATAGCATTCAAGGCCGGCATGGCGTCCAACGTCGAGATGAAGGAAAAAGCTTTGAGCGTCTTTTCCGGCGAGACCAGGACCCGCATCAACGCGCTTTCGAGGCGTTTCATCGAAAAATTATTCTCGCGCTCGCTCAACCGCGCGGTTTACGAAAACATTAAAAGACTTACGGCGACGGGTTTGTATGACATCGTCATAATTTCCGCCTCCCCGTCGTTCTATATAGACCTGATAGGCGAAAAGATATGCGCTTTCAAGACAATAGCGACTAACGTCAAATTCGGCGCGTCGGGCGTCATCACTTCATCGCTTGAAGGAGCCAACTGTAAGGGTTCAGAAAAGATAAAAAGGCTTGAAGCCGAAATCCGGCTTTCCGACTATGACCTTAAAAATTCATACGCCTTCTCAGACAGCATAACCGATTCCCCGATGTTCGACATCGTCGGCCGCCCGGTCGCGGTAAATCCGGACCGCGAGCTTCTGAAAACGGCCCTGCTTAATAAATACGCCATACTGTACAGCCGGCGTTAGCAGGATTTCGACACAAAAGCAAATAAGAATAAACAATATAAATAAGAATAAATAAAGCAAATAATAAAGATATGATAAATACGCTTTAAAATATCAGGCGCGTGATTTATTTTCCGGGTCAACGCGGTTTATGTATGATCTTTGTTATTTGTTTTTCTGAGCGTCCTGCAACAGCTTTATGATCGAATAGTGATTTTTTTCGAGCGCGAGCGTCATCGGGGTATAGCGATTGCAGTTAACGATATTTATGTCGGCGCCTTTTTCAATCAGGAATTTCACGACGCTGTAATGACCGTTATAAGAAGCCCAAGTCAGGGCGTTATCGAGATAACCGTTCTTGTCCTCGATCTTCGCGCCTTTCTGAAACAAAAACTTAATCGTGTCGATCTGGCCGTTATAGCCGGCGTATATGAACGCGTTATAGCCGTAGTTATTCTTGGCGTGTATGTCGGCGCCCTTTTCGACAAGCAAGGCGACGGCGTCATTAAAGCCGTTAAATGAAGCCCACATCAGCGGGGTATTCATTGACGGATCTATTTCATCGGTTATCGCGCCTTTTTCAAGAAGCAGCTTTACTATTTCAGTTCCATCGGTATCCTGCACCGCCATTAAAAGCGGGGTGCATCCGTTTATGTTGGTCTGCGAGGTTTTCGCGCCTTTTTCGAGAATGGCTTTAACTATCTCCGGCCTTCCGTAATAAGCGGCATAACTAAGGGGTGTGTCCTTTCTTTTGTCCGAATAATTGACGTCGGCGCCTTTTTCGATAAAATACAGCGCTATTTCGACGCGGCCTCTGGCTATGGCGAACATAAGGGACTCGCCCGGATTGGCGCCTTTCATCATAAGCAGCTTGGCTATGCCGGTATATCCCTCTTCGATGGCGTAATTCAAAGCGTTGTTTAAAAATTTATCCCGGGCGTTGACGGATGCGCCGCTTTTCAACAAAAGGTTGACGATGTCGATCTGGCCGAGGTATGAGGCATACATAAGCGGCGTGGCGTGGCGCGCGTCGATTTCGTCGACGATTTTTTTCGATTGATCTTCTTCGATTATCTTTTTCGCGAGCGCCAGGTCGGATGATACTATGGCGTCTATCAATTTTTTTCCAGTGCGGTATGCGCCGGTTTTTACGCCGTCGGCGATCTTGAATGGCATTAATTTATAAACCGAGCGGATGGTATTGAAATGCGGGTATTCAGAAAGCAGCGGTTTGACTGAGTCCTCACTCGTGGTGGACTTTTTGAGATAATTGGCGTTCGATTTTTTTTGAGAGGCCGGCAACTTCGTCGTAGTATGCTGGACTGTTTTCGTGTCCTCGCCGAAAAAAGCCCCGAGCATTATCATAACGACGATAAAAGCGGCAACTTTAAAGCAACCGGAGGTTTCCTTCTTCCGGCTTTTTGAAAACGATTCGGTAATTTCGCCGTAATTATCTGATTTTTCAATATCCCCGGCCACTTTTTTCGAGCTCTGAGCCTCTATCTCGTGCTCCTTAAGAAGCTCGTAGATTTCTTTATTACCGGCCTTCTTAGCGATCATGAAGGCGATGTTACCTTCTTTGTTTTTTGTTTTCGTATTCACGCCATAATTCAAAAGCGATTGGACCGCGCCCATATTTCCGTATTTCGCGGCGTACATCAAAGCAGTATAGCCGTCCTCGTCGATATCGTTGATCTGCGCGTAAAGCCTTCCGAGAAGGATGCCCATGACGGCCTTGTTCGCGCATATCGCGCCGAGCATAAGAAGATTAAAACCGCTTTTATCGAGGGCGCCGTACAGGTCGGAATTGGCCGCAAGAAACGCTTTTATTTCCTTGGCGTTTCCGGACGCTATGATTTCTATAACGCTGTCGTTCATTAAGTTGGAAGCCATAAAAGATCACCTTTTATAATACATTAATTAAATTTATTCTATCTCGTCGAGCACCCAGCCGTGTTCGTTTTTTATGAACCGCCAGGTTTCAGTAAACCGATCGGGAACGTTCGCGTCACCGTCGATCAAAGAGCCGCTCGTTTCATCGATGACATAATCGATCATGGACGCCGTAATTCTGGCCACCATTACCGAAGCTCCGCCCGAACCGTATGCGGATGCGGGTTCAAGGCCGCCGTCATAACCGGAAGATGCGTTGTCGGAAAATTTGGTTATCGCTATCTCATTTATGACGATATTTTCAAGAATATTTTTTTTGCGTTCGCTTATCATTTCGTCCGTTTCGGCCTTGTGTTCGCGGAACATGCGTTCGCTCATGCAATCCGAAGCTATATACTGGTCGCGTTCAGCCCATGCGCGCTGAACCATGTTGAATACGTGCCTTACGCGGGCCTCGGCCTCGGGGTTTTGTATCGAGCCCCGGCCGTAACCGTAACCGCCGCCGGAAAAACCGCTGACGCCTGAACCATAGCTGGAACCGTATGATCCGCCCGAGCCAAAAGAGTTTCCGGAGCCATATTGGCCGCCGGAGGAATAATCACCGCTATTGTAGGAATTATCGCGGATTTTCAGGATAATGTATAACGCAATGGCGCCGACGGCAATAACGATAAATATGATGATGGATATGCCGCTTCCGCCACGGCCGTAATAGTAACTCGAACCATAGCCGGAACCGTAACTTCTGCGATAACCGCCGCCATACGACGAGCCGTAACCCGAACCGTACGAAGAGCCATAAGAAGAGCTGCGACCATAGCCTCCTGAACTATAACTGCCGGAGCTGTAACTTCTGCTCGAGCTATAGCTTCTGCCGCTGGAACCGCCGCTTCTCCCGGCGCGCGCGAAAACTTCCGCGGACAGAGAGAGCGTTAAAATGGCCGTCAGGAAAGAAAATATTATGAAATTCAAAAAACTTTTGCGTTTATTCATTTTCCGGCCTTAATTCAAAAATTTTTAAAACGATCAGTTATTCAAGATAACCGGCGGACAAAATTGATTTTCATTGAATTAAAATCACCCGGCGCGTTATCGCGATGCCGACGAAAGGCGCCGCCATCTTTTTTATTAATAACATATTATAACAGATAAATTTTTAAGTATCAAACTTTTTTAAACTAAATAATACCATTAAAACCGGTAAGTTTAAAAAGGTCATAAAACCTTGATTTTAAAACTCGGACCGGATGAGAGGCATTTTCGCGGAAAACGCGCGTGATCGTACGGGACGCTTGAACCCGAACTTTCGAACGAGTCAGGCGCCCCGAAATTTTACCGTTAAAAATCGCCGCGATGCGAGTATTCTTCATAATTGCCTTCGAATGCATTCGCCACGCCGTTATTAAGAATTATTAGCCTGTCGGCGGTTTTATTCACGAAACTTCTGTCGTGGGAGGTGAAAAGCACCGTTCCTTCATATTCCACGATCATTTGAGCGAGCGCGTCGATCGATCTTGCGTCGAGGTAATTGGTCGGCTCGTCCAGAACCATAAAATTTATATCTTTCAGAAATATTCTGGCGAAAGCCGCCTTGACCTTTTCGCCGCCGCTGAGGCAGCCAGCTTTTTTCAGCGCTTCGTCCTCGCGAAATAGAAGCCTGGCGAGTATCAGGCGCGCGAAACTTTCCGGATAAACGCTTTCTGACATGGCATTTTCAAGCACGGTTTTTCCTGGATCGAGTATATCCAGCGCCTGGCTGAAATAACCGATGCGGGCGCACGATGAAACGCGAAGCGCGGCGTCCCGGGCGACGATCATCTTCATAAGCGTGGTTTTCCCGGCGCCGTTATCGCCTATCAGCGCGGTTTTCCTGGCGGTCGGAATCTCGAAATCCATTCCGTTGAAAAGGGTTCTTTCACCGAAGGCAAGGCGCAATCCAATGGCACTTGCGGCTAATTTTGAATGCAGCTTGCCGGATTTCTGGGCGTCCAGGAACACTTTTGGCGGGGCCTTTACCTTCTCCTTTTTTTCCAGGCCCTCTATCCTGGAAACGAGCGCCTTCGCGGACCTGTCAAGCTTGGCTTTTTTACCGTTGACGCCGCGGGTGTGAAGCCTGGCTTCGGAATTCCCCATACGCTTCGGCGCTTTGCGCATATTTTTGACGCGCTGTTTTTTCTCGACGATCGCTTTTTCGAGCCGCCTCTTTTCGCTGACATAATTTTCATATTCGAAATTCCGCCTTTTAACGGCCATTTCCTTCTCCGCCATATACGAATCGAAGTTTCCGGCGTAGCGCGTAATCTTTCCGCAGTCTATCTCGATGACGGCGCCGCACGTCCTGTTGAGGAGCTCGCGGTCGTGCGACACCAGAAGCAGCGTGCCATCGAAATCGCGAAGATATCTTTCAAGCATTTCTATGCCTCTGACGTCGAGATTGGCGGCAGGCTCGTCGGCTATGAGGATAAGGTTTCCGCGGGCAAGTCCGGCGGCGAGCTTGATGCGGGCAATCTCTCCGCCGCTGGGATTTTCCTGGCTTATTCGGTTTACCTCCAGTTCCCTGGACAGCCTGCCCGGAATTATTTCAGACTCCGAATATTCAAATTGCCTTATATACGATAATTCTCCAGTCGTTTGAACGGACCCCGAGTCCGGCTCGTTCAAACCGGCAATGATGTTTAAGAGCGTCGATTTACCGGCTCCGTTGTCGCCGGTAACGGCTATTTTTTCTCCGGAGTATATTTTGAGGTTTTCAATATCGAGTATAAGCCTGTCGTTGTAGTATTTTTTGAGTTTGTTTATTTCTATTCTAAGTGTGAGAATCACTCCTTTATAGGTTTGATTTAAATTCAAGGCATATTTACAGTTATAATAAACAGATAGGGCCGTTTAACGTTTCGCGGCGACAATGCGGAACCGGGTGCAAAAGAAGATTCCCATCTCCATAGGCAACCCGGAGCCGGCATATCAACTTTTCATCCGCGCAGTTTATTTTTGGATATTTCACGACCAAGTTTTGCTATTTGCTTCCATTTTTTCTGTTCGGCGGATCTCGCCAGCGCGTCGTTGCGGCTGTTAAAATGAGCTATCTCGCGATTAAGTTTGCGGTAATTCTTAAGATGCCCCGCGTCTAACGTTCCTTCATCCAGCGCTTTCAGCACCGCGCAACCGGGTTCTTCATTATGGGCGCAGTCGCCGAATTTGCATTTTTTCGCGAGTTCCTCGATATCGGCGAAAGTTTCTGAAAAACCGGAGCCGGCTTCCCACATTTGGAGTTCGCGCATTCCCGGAGTATCCATGACGAGCGCCCTCGAAGGCAGGATTATAAGCTCGCGACGCGTGGTCGTGTGTTTTCCACGATCGTCATATTCGCTTATCTCCGATACCTTCTGAAGATCGCAACCGGCGAGGATGTTTATAATCGAAGACTTCCCGACGCCGGACGATCCGAGAAACGCGATGGTCACGCCTTCCGCGAAATATTTTTTAAGATCTTCGACGCCCTCGCCCGTAACGGCGCTCGTAACGCAAACGTCGACGCCTAAAGCAATGCGTTCAATATCTTCCTTCGTTGCAGCCGGATTTTCGGCGAGATCCGATTTTGTGAGAACTATGACCGGCTTGGCGCCGCTTTCGTATGCGAGCACGAGATAACGTTCGATCCTTCTCAAGCTCAACTCATTATTGAGCGAGCTCATTATGAAGATAAAGTCCATATTGGTCGCGACGATCTTTTCCTCCATCGATTTTTCGAGTTCGCCCGGCGACTTTCTGGAAAATTTAGTTTTCCGTGGAAGGACGGCGTGTATGATCGCCCGCTCTTCGCCCGGCCTTGGATCTATCACGACGAAATCGCCCGTGGCGGGAAAGTCCTCGCGGCTTTTGGCTTCAAATCTGAGTTTTCCTGAAACCTCGGAGGTGATTTCTCCGCACGCGGCATAAAGCGTGTATTTGTGCTTATGTTCGACGGCCACTCGCGCGACCTCATACCCTTTTTCTTTATACGGAGCGAAATGCGCCTCGAAAAAGGCGTTCCATCCTATGGAATTCATATCGTATAATATATTATTCAGTGTTATTACTCCTTTTGATCGTTATGTTTTTCAGTCTGTATAAGTTTTTTAAATATCGCGGAATTATTCATGAGATCGTCAAATGTTCCGCTGTCCGCTATTTTACCCGCCTCGATAATAAATACCCTGTCGGCGTGTTTTATCGTGTTAAGCCTGTGCGACGTAAATATCACGGTCGCGCCGCCGTAGTTCTTCGCGACTTCCGTCCAGAACATATCTTCCGTCTTATTGTCAAGGCTCGACGTAGCGTCGTCAAGCAATATGATGTCCGGCGATTTTAAAAGCGACCTGGCAATTGAAACCCTTTGTTTCTGACCGCCCGAAAGCGACAATCCTCTTATGCCAATCTCTTCCTCAAGACCGCGGCGGAACGTAGATATGGTATCGTTAAGCTGCGCGGTCGCGAGAGCCACGGCAAGTTCATCCTTCGTATATTCGCGCCCGAACGCTATGTTTTCGAGTATCGTATCCGAAAACAGATAGCAGTCCTGAGGAACATACCCGATATGGTCACGCACGCTCTTAAGCCTTAAGTTCCTAAGTTCCAGTCCGGCGATCTTTATAGAACCCGAATCAGGATCGTTAAAACGCATAATCATTTTCATAAGAGACGATTTTCCGGACCCGAATGTTCCTATAAAAGCGATCTTTTCACCGCGTTTAATATCGATGTTTATATCCTTCAATCCGAAATTTTCTCCATATGAGAATGCCATATTCGAAAAAGATATTATAGGCGCGCCGTCAGTTTCATTGAAATCAGGTTCGCCGGGGTTTTCCACTTCGATGATCTGCGGCGTTTCGCGCTCGATCTCCAGAAGCCTGTCAATGGTTACGAAGCCTTTTCTGAAGCTGTTCAAAAACCACCCGAGCTCCATAAGGGGTCCGGCCAGGACCATTATATAGTTCGAGAACGCGACGAAAGTCCCGAGCGTAATTTCCTTATTAATGACCATAAAGCCGCCGTAGAAGACTATTACGAACATTCCGACCTGGCTCATGAAACCGTATATCGAATCCATGCGCAACTCAAGACTTAAAAGCTCGATCTCGCATGATTTACGAGTCTGCATGACGTTGCCGAAATAGCGCTGCTGATGATCTTCCGTGCAATACGACTTGACGACCTGTATCCCGGAAAAGCACGTCTCGATGGCGTCATTAACGGCAGAGACAGAGTCGCGCATAGCGCGGTTCTTAGCGAAGAAATCGCGATCCTGCGCCATGTAGAACGCGAACACGAGCAAAAGCGGCGTCGTAGCCAGAAGCGTGAGCTTCACGTTAAGCGTTACAAGAACGGCTATCGTCATAGTTATAGTAAGGACCATTTGCAAAAGCCTGAATATTCCAGATGAAGACAGATGGCAGAGCTGTTCGAGCTCGTCCATGAGTCTCGTCACTATATCGCCCGTTCCGAACTTATGATAAAACTTGTTTCCGAAGCGGGTCAGATAGTTAAATATCTTATTTCTTATGTTGCACTCAAGCGTCAGGTTCATCGCGAGCCTGTTCCTCTGAAGGAACATATACGTTATGGCCATAAGCGTTCCGGCCGAAAAAAGTATCAGCACGAACTTCGTGACGCTTCCCGCCGAGGCGTTTGAATTTAAATTGTCGATAATGTATTTGAATATGAGCGGATAGCATATCGCGAAACCGCCATAGACAAACGTGAGTAAAATTATTAGTAGCGCCTTTAACTTATAAGGCTTCCAGAAATTTATTATCCATTTTAAATGCTGCATATCATATCACCTTCCTTGATTACTCGGTAACGAGGCATTCCCGGGCGGCTTTTCGAACTTCGCAAGCGGCGTCATCTTCCGCGCCGGACTTTTCGCCCTCCGCAATGTTTCCATCGTCAGCCGGAGCTGTTTTTTCGACTTTTTGCTGCTTTTCATATAGATTTTTATATTTGCCGTTAGCGGCTAAAAGTTCTTCATGCGTTCCGGATTCAATTATTTTACCGGAATCGAGAACTATTATCTTATCCGCGTTAACGATAGTTGAAAGCCTGTGCGCCACTATTATCGAGGTTCTTCCCGCCTGTATCTTTTGGAGCGCGTCCTGAATGAGTTTTTCAGTATAAGGATCGACGGACGACGTTGCCTCGTCGAGGACCAGTATCTCGGGATCATACGCAAGCGCCCTGGCGAATGACAGAAGCTGACGCTCGCCCATCGAAAGATTCGACCCGCGCTCCGCGATCTGGGTATCGAATCCGTTTTCCTTGCCGTTTATGAAATCGAGCATATTGACCGATCTCGAGGCCTCGATGACTTTTTCCTCCGCTATTTCATCGTTTAAAAGCCTTATGTTGTCGATTATCTTGCCGGGAAAGAGCGTTACGTCCTGAAGCACCAGGGCGAATTTCCGCCTTAACCGCTTCAGCCGTATATCCCTTATGTCAATGCCGTCTATCGTTATAACTCCGGAGTTTATCTGATAGAACCTTAAAAGCAATGAGAGGATGGTTGTTTTCCCGGATCCGGTATGCCCCACCAGCGCCACTTTCTCGCCCTTTTTAACTTCGAACGATATTTCCGAGAGCACGTCGCGCTTTCCATCGTATGAAAAAACGACGTCCTTGAACTCTATCGATTTGTTAAATGAAACCGGCCTGGTATCCTCGTCATCATTGTTTTCCGGCTTATCCGCCTTAGCGGAATCTTCTTTTTCCATCCGCCTTTCGATCTCGATCATCTCGTCCTCGCGCTCATGTCCCAGTATCTCGAATATACGTTCGCCGGCGACCTGAGCCTTCTGGATTATGTTGAACTGCTCGGAAAGCCTTATTATTGGATCGAAGCACTGCCTGATATATCCTATGAATAAAACGAGCGTTCCTATAGTGAGCTGTTTTTCCATCGTCAGGGCGCCGCCTATGAATAAAACGCTCGAAAGCGTTACCGCTTCAGCCAAAAGTATCGAGTTGTGAAAGAATATTTCAAGAACTTCCGCGTGGAAGAAAGATCTTTTCTTATCGATATTATTTTCATCCATTCTCGCGTTCACGCCTTTTTCATAATTAAAGGCCTGGACGCACTGCATTCCCTGAACGTATTCCGTCAGAAACTTCGACACGAGCGAAGCCCTTTCGCGCGCGAGCTTGAAGCGGCTTCTAAGTTCCTTCTGTATATAGAACGCGCCGGCGAAAAGAAACGGCAATATGCACATGAGGATCATCGTCAATTTAGCGCTCAGATAGAACATTACGGCGATCATACCGGCGAACATCAAAAGGTCCTGAAAGAGGGTTACCGCCGTGTTCGTAAAGAGCATCCTCAGCGTTTCGGTATCGCTTTCGACCCTCGAAATAAGTTTACCGGCCGGATTCTTTTCGAAATATCTTATCGGCAGCCTGAGGATATGCGAGAAAAGCTTCAATTTAATATCGCACATTATGGAAGTTCCGACCTTCAACAAGG
>CAZJFS010000147.1:0-11206 GCA_964545075.1 uncultured bacterium | reverse complement strand
CCGATTTTCATCTGGCGCTCGACGCTTCGATCGGTGAAAAAAGTAAAAGCGGCGGAATGGTCTCCGCGATAAAAGTGTTCGGGGGCCTTGGAAGACGCCTGGATCAGACTATCGCTAATATATACGTCGCGGCATGCTTTCAAAACGAAAAAAAGATCCCCGTTTCGATACATGAAAATAAAACCCATGTTTACATTGCCGATCCGGCTCTCGGCGGAGACGTCATTATCAACGAGCGCGTAAGCGCCCGCGACACTTTTTCCCTGAGGCCTTTATTCGAAAAAACGCATATTGTTAATACGTCCGGCCTTAAATACAAGATCTCGAACGAGACGCTTAGCGCGTTTGAAAGCCGGGGAACATCGAATGAGGCTTGCGGAGACACGGTCGCCGTTTCGGTATCGCAAGGTCCGCTTCTTATAATTCATATTGAAAAATAAAAAAGGCCGCCTTTTTCAGACGACCTTTTTTATTAAGTTTTTTCGATGAAACCCAGCCTTTTTATTAAGCGTGGGATTTTTGTTTTTGTTTGCTAAGGCAAGCCGTGCAGGCCTTTATCTTCTTGGACGTGCCGTTTATAACGACATGCGCCGTCTGAAGATTGGGGAGCCATCTGCGTTTGGTCTTGATGTTCGAGTGGGAGACCTTATGTCCCGTAGAAGGTCCTTTTCCGCATATTTCACACTGTCTCATTAAAATAACCTCCATCTATGTTCTATTTAAAATTTTTTACAAAGTTTAAAATCGTATTAATTATATCATGAAAAAACGGAAAAATCAAGAAGTATTTTAAGGGAGCTAATATTTTTTAAGTACCGAATTATCTTTAAGGAATTTATATGAAAAAAGCCCTACTAATATGAATATTATCCAGACGTAAAGATATCCGTACTGCCATTCGATCTCGGGAAAAAACTTGAAATTCATACCATAAACTCCAGCTATGAAGGTCATTGGCATGAACACTGTCGCTATCACGGTAAGTTTCATCATTATCTTATTCATCTGGTTGGAAACGGTCGAAAGATACGCGTCAAATATGATGGAAATCATTTCACGGTTGATCTCTATCTCGTCATATAGCCTCATTATATGGTCTTGAACGTCCTGAAGATAGATAAGCGTTTTCCGCGATATTTTAAATTCAGTTCCGCGAATAAGTTTCGTCAATATATCCTTTTCGTGACTTACGGTCCTTCTCATAAGCAAAAGCCCGCGTTTCAGCCCGATAATTTTATCTATAATATTGCTTACGCGCTTATTTATCACATCTTCTTCGAGTATGTCAATGACTTCGTTCCAGATATGAGATACATCCAGATAGTTATCTATCAAAAGATCTATAAGTTCATGCAGCATAAAATCGCGCCCGTGCTTAAGGTGTTCGGGATGGCGCGATATTTTGTCGGAAAGCAGCGTGAATTGTTTTAGACTTTCTCCGTGAATGGTTATCACTGAATTTTTCGTCACGAAAATGTCGACTTCCGATATCTGTATTCCAAACTTGTCGAAATCGTTATCATACTTATCTTTTATGCACAGATATTTTTCGTCGTCGCCGGCATTTACGATAAGCTCCTGGATGCCTGCTTTTATATGGTGAAGGACCAGAAAAACATAATCATCGTATTCATCCATTTTAGGGAACAACGAAAAATGCTTGCAGTCCTCGATCGCAAGGCTGTGAAAACCGAATTTAGTCTCAAGCCCAGAGTATTCCTGGTCGCCCGGAGCTTCGATGTCGATCCAGTTTATGATCGATTCCGATGAAAGCTCGGTTGTCAGCTGTTCGATCGAGCTTTTAAAAGAATATTCGTTTTTAGAAATATTGTATGAATGGCACTTTATCATATGGCTTTTCCGGCTGGTTAATTTCCGGATATTCTACAATTATTAGCCGGTTTAATCAAGCTTTTTTTAATTTTTTCGAAATATCGCGGGTTAAGGCATCAGACGGTGATGGCGGAATGAGACGCGCTATCGTTGTTCGCGGTTTCAACGATGTTCCGTATTATTTTTTCAAGCTCGGCCGATTTTATAGGTTTGGAGATAAAGCCGTTCATTCCCGAGGCAACGCACATTTCATAGTCTTCACGAAGCGCGCTGGCTGTCATGGCTATTATCGGTATCGATTTTCCGGACGTTCTTATTCTGCGGGCGGCCTCGTATCCGTCCATTTCCGGCATCTGAATATCCATAAGTATCACATCGAAGTTCGCCTGGCATTCTTCGAGCTTTTTTAAAAGCAAAAGCCCGTTTTCTACTGAATCTATAATGTGCCCGCGCCTGGTTAAGAGTTTGCTTACGAGTTTCATGTTCATAGGATTATCTTCCGCTATGAGGATATTATATGTTTTATCGGCCCGGCCCGGCTCCCGGTCTTTTCTCTCTTTTTTTTCCTGTTGTTCGATATCCGGCCTTGCCGCCCTTGATAAATTCAATTTAAAATAAAACCTGCTTCCAGTTCCGGGTTCGCTTGTGACCGCGATCCCTTCGCCGCCCATCAGCTTGACCAGGTTGTTTGAAATGGCAAGGCCGAGTCCGGTTCCGCCGTATTTTCTGGTGATCGAGCCGTCCAGCTGGGAAAAAGGGGAAAAAAGCCCCGGCTGTTTTTCAAGGGTTATGCCTATGCCTTCGTCTTCAACGGAAATGCCTATAAGCGCGCTATTGTCAACCACGGTTTCTACGTTAGCCGATATGGTTATTTTTCCGCGTTCCGTGAACTTAATGGCGTTGCCGACGAGGTTTAAAAGCACCTGCCTTATTCTGTTGCAATCGCCTATAAGGTTGCGTTCCGTGGAGGCTATATTCGAATAAAATAATATTTCAAGCCCCTTTTCAGCGGCTTTTATCCGCGTTATGTTGATGACGTCGCAGATGAGCTTGTGAATATCGAATTCACAGTGCTCTATTTCGAGTTTTTCGGCTTCTATCTTTGAAAAATCAAGTATGTCGTCGATGAGCGAAGAAAGAATGTTTCCGCCGGTCTTTATATAGGTTAAAAGTTCGCGCTGATCGAGGGTCAGATCGCTTTCGGAAAGTATCTCGGTAAAGCCGAGAATACTGTTGAGCGGGGTTCTTATCTCGTGGCTCATGTTCGCCAGGAACCGGCTTTTTGCGGTATTTGCTGTATCCGCGTGTTCTTTAGCTTCCCTGAGGCTTATTTCAAAAAGCTTTCTGTCGCTTATATCCTCGAAACTTTCTATCCCGCCTATGATATTGCCGCTTTCGTCTTTTAATATATCGGTGTTTTTTAATATAGTCAGTTCGCTGCCGTCTTTTTTTACTACAGTGCATTCCCTTCTTGTTATGGGCTTGGCGACTTCGTCCGAAAAAAGGCTGCAGCGCTCGCGGCAGAGCAGGAAGCAATGGCGCCCCATGATCTCTTCCGCGCAATATCCGGTTAATTCCGAAGCCTTGTTGTTCCAGCTGGTTATGCGGTAGTCCTGGTCTACGGTGAAAATGGCGCTCGGAACGACGCGATATATAAGTTCCGCGTATTCCTTGGAGCGGTTAAGGTCGAATTCGGCCTTCTGCTTTTCGCGTATCTCGTTTTTGAGTTCGAAGTTAAGCTGCTCAAGTTCCAGCGTCCTCTGCCTGACGCGCTCCTCGAGTTCGTCATTGGCTTTTATAAGCTCGTTTTCGATATTCTTGCGCTTGGTTATATCGGTGCTTATTCCGTCGAATCTAACCGTCGCGCCTTCGGCGTTACGCACAACCCAGCATCGGTCGCATACCCAGCATATGCTCCCGTCGGGCCTTAATACGCGGTATTCCGTTTCGCATTGGTTTCCGTCTAAGAGTTCGAGCATATTTCGGATGAATTTTCCATGGTCGTCCGGGTGTATGGCCTCGAGCCAGAGGTTTGAATTGTCGATGAAATTTGAAGCGGGTCTTCCGTATATTTTTTCCACGGCCGGGTTCAGATAAATCAGCTTGAAATTACTGGCCGAGAGAGACCACACGCAATCGTCAAGCGATCCGAGGATGCCGTCGAGGCGTTCCGAAACTGCGCCGAGGTTTTTTTCGGTTTTTATCCTTTCATCGACTTCCTTTTTCAGTTCGTCATTGGCCGTTTTTAATTCGCGGGTCCTTTCGCTGATTGTTTTTTCAAGTCCGTCGTTGACGCTTTTCAGTTCTTTTTCCACGAGGATTCTTGCATATTCGGCGTTCTTTCGCTTATTTATATTGTGAAAATAAATCGACATTCCTTTATCGGTGGTGTAGGCGTTCACTTCGAACCAGGTTTTGGTGATGATGTTGAGTTCTTCGAATTCGTCATGACCGTGCTTCCTCATGATATTGTCGAGCTTTTTGTAAAGTTTCGTTTTTATGAAATCCGGAAATATCGCGAAAGCGCTGCTGCCGATAAGCTCGTTTCGAGCCTTTTGAAGGTATATTTCGGCCTCCGGGTTCACATAGACGAAGCGCCATTCGCGATCGATCGAAATAAAACCGCCGGGCATATTTTCGAGTATGTTCGCTATCTGAAGATTTGAGTTTTTAAGGCCGGCTTCGGCCAGAAGTTTTTGCTGCGTCTCTTTCTTTAGGTTTTCGGATATTCTTAAAAGTTCCGATGTGCGGCATATGACATCCCGATTGACTTTTTTTGAATGAAGCTGCATGGTTCTGATGGAGAAATACACCCATAGCGTGAATAAGATGGAAATGGCTGAAACGGTATAGGCCGTTTGAACGGATAAAAGTCCGTCACTGATAATGAAAAAAAGCGCTATTGAAAGCAGTATGCCGCAAAAAGGGATCAGCCAGAGATTGAGCATGATCACAAATTCATTTCCGGACCGTTTAAAATTCAGCATCGGATGAACCTCCGGCAAACGTCCACTTTACGAAATTTAAGTTTTTAAATGCAAAAATTCCAGCTTAAAAAAAGCCGGAATTTTTAGCGTCTATGGCGTCTATTTTGTTGCGCTTGTTTTAATATGAAAATCGGCAGTTTTCCAGGAGCGAAAAGGCGCACCGGAAAAAGAAGATACCGCTGGATGGAGTTAACGAAAGCGCCGATAATATTCATAATTAAAAAAAACCGCCCGTCGATTAAGATCCTACTTTAATTCTATAAAAAAAACCGCTTGCTGTCAATACGTTTGGGAATAAAATTAAAATTTCGAAAAAGTCTTTTCCCGCAGCAGTTTTAATTGTTCCATGCCATTGTTTACAAGATTATCGTCGTCTGAATTTTTAACGACATTTTTGAAGTCTGATTCGGCGCCGGTATAATTCTTAGCCTTGAATCTGGCGAGGCCTCTTTTGTAATGGACTGAATAACTGTCGGGAACGATATTCAAGGTTCTTGTGTAGTAAGCTATCGATTCGCCGTAAAGCTCTTTTTCGTAAAGCTCATCGGCTACCTTCAGAAGGTTGAGGGCGTCCCAGTATTTATTTTCCCTGTTGAAAAGCTCTATGTTTCCCTGAAACAGCTCGGGATATTTTTTTAACACGTTCTTTTCGCCTTCGGTAAGTTCTTCCCGCGATGTTTTCTCGATTTTTTCGGCGGGCTTGCCATCGACTGGTATCCGCTCGTTTTGCGCTATCGTTTCCTCTGTCATCGAAAGAAGAGGCGCGCAAAGCTTCAAATTAAGTGAAAATATCCTTGACGGCGACGATTCGACAAGATCGTTATTCGTATTGAAAATTTTCTTGTTGTAGTTATAATCGGTGTTCTTATTTTTAACTTCCTCGAGATTTTCGAGCGGCTGGCTCATGGTAGGCGCGTAGATATTGGCCAGCCTTATCTGGTCGATACCGGTATCGAGAAGCTTCTCTTTTATATAGCACACGCCGAGATTATTTCTGGCTTCGGCGAAGCTGTTTTTAAGGTCGATAGCTCGCCGGTACTGGACGATAGCGTTTGAATATTTCCCCATCTGAAAATAAGCAATGCCCATATTGTAGTAAATTTCTGGTTGCAGGGGATCGATCCTGGAGGCTTTTTCAAAGTTGGCTATGGACTGTTTGTATTTTCCGAGAAGCAGAAGATCTATTCCGTTCTGTAAGAAATCGAGATAGGTATCGCTGGATGAAACCCGGCTTTTTTCTTTTAAGACGGGTACCCGCACGACCGGCACAGGAATATTGGAACTCCACAGTTTGCTGTCCCTGGCGCTTATGGAAATATCCTTTTCAGCGGCCGCGGCATGCGTTGAAGCGAAGAAAGCAAACACTAAAATTACAATAAGAATCTTATCGTTTTTCATTATAGACCTCTTATGAATTTATTCTGCGCGTCAAGCCTTATTTTATGATATGAAGGCCTGACGTTACTGTCTTTTGTATTTTAACATTACGACGCCGAGAGGCGGAATGTTTAAATTCATCGATGCCGGCCTTCCCTGCCATGCGAGCGGGTCGGATTGAAAACCGCCGAAATTTCCGACGTTAGTGCCCCAGTAATCGGCCGAATCGGAGTTTAAAACCTCGTCATAATGTCCATGCCAGGGAACGCCGATCCTGTAGTTGAGGTAGACCATAGGCGTGAAATTAAAGACAAATATGATCGCGTCATCAGGGTTTTTGCCTTTTCTTATGAAGGAGATGATCGAGCGGTCGGCGTCCGAGAAATCGATCCATTCGAATCCGTCGTTTGAAAAATCGTTTTGATAAAGCGCGGGTTCGTTTTTATAAAGTTTGTTAAGGTCGGAGATGTATCTGCTGAGCTTGTTGTGAGAATCGAAATTTAACAGATGCCAGTCGAGGCTCTGGTTGCAGTTCCACTCGTGCCACTGGCCAATCTCGCTGCCCATGAATAAAAGTTTCTTGCCCGGCATGCCGTACATGTAGCCAAGAAGAAGGCGGACATTCGCGAATTTTTGCCATACGTCGCCCGGCATTTTATCCAGCAGGGATTTTTTTCCGTGAACGACTTCGTCATGCGACAGGACCAGGACGAAATTTTCGGTGAACGCGTAGATCAGCGGAAAAGTGAGCATGTTGTGGTGATAACGCCTGTAAATAGGGTCTTTTTCGAAATATTTCAAGGTGTCATTCATCCAGCCCATATTCCATTTGAGCCCGAATCCAAGTCCGCCTACATACGTAGGGCGCGAAACGGCTGGCCAGGCCGTCGATTCCTCGGCTATCATCAATATTCCGGGGAAGTACTGATAGACTATGCCGTTGAGGTATTTTAAAAACTCTATCGCTTCAAGGTTCTCGCGGCCGCCATACTGGTTGGGTATCCATTCTCCGGCTTTTCTTGAATAATCAAGGTAAAGCATGGAAGCTACCGCGTCGACGCGAAGGCCGTCGATGTGATATTTGTCGAACCAGAACACGGCGTTTGAAATAAGGAAATTTTTGACCTCGTTTCTGCCGTAATTGAAAATAAGCGTCGACCAGTCCATGTGTTCGCCTTTTCTGGGGTCTTCGTGCTCATAAAGGCATGTTCCGTCGAATTTCATGAATCCGTGCCAGTCTTTAGGAAAGTGCGCGGGCACCCAGTCGACTAAAACGCCGATGCCGTTCTGGTGCAGATAATCGACGAAGTACATGAAATCGGCCGGTGAACCGTAGCGGCTGGTAGGCGCGAAATAGCCCGTGACTTGATAGCCCCACGAGCCGTCGAACGGGTGCTCGGTGATAGGCAGAAGCTGAACGTGAGTATAATTAAGCTTTTTAACGTATTCAACGAGTTTTTCAGCGAGTTCCCTGTATGTAAGAAAACGGTTGTTATCCTCCGGAACGCGCATCCAGGAACCGGCATGGACCTCATATATCGATATCGGTTCTTCAGCCCAGGAGCGCTTTTTCCTTGTTTCCATCCAGTCGTTATCGTTCCAGGTGTATTTGTTGACGTCATATACGATAGAAGACGTTTTCGGACGGACCTCGGACGCGAAAGCGTAAGGATCTGATTTTTCAATGAGATTTCCGGCCGCCGCCTTTATTTCGAATTTATAGTTGCTGCCCATCGGCAGGCCGGGAATAAAGATCTCCCATACGCCGACCGAGCGGACGCGCATTACATGGCGCCTGCCGTCCCAGGAGTTGAAATCGCCGATGATACTGACTCTTTTTGCGTTAGGGGCCCAGACCGCGAAGCAAATTCCGCCGATGCCTTCGAATTCGTGATAGTGGGCGCCGAGTTTTTCATGTATTCTGTGGTGGTTGCCTTCCTTGAAAAGGTGAAGGTCGTAATCGGTGAGTATAGATGGAAAAGCGTACGAATCGTAAAAAATCGTGAAATTGCCGTCATAAAAGTGTTTTTCGATGTTATATTTGAATCTGTCGCTTCGCGCGACAATGACTTCAAAAAAACCGCGGTCATCAACTTTATCCATTTTGTAGCGGTTCTTGGGGTTGGCGACCTCAAAAACAAAAGCTTCGCGGGCATCCGGCAGAAAAGCCCTTACGCATAAGTTCCGGGCGCCGTTAATGTCGATATCGTGCATCCCGAGAATGTCATAAGGATCGTGGTACTCGGTATTAACGATCTTTTCAACATCGTGTTCACTACATGTCCTTGGCATCATTTCACCTCATGTTTTAATATGATAAAGTCCTTTAAAATAAAATGTTTATATTGACATTACATTTACAATTCCGAAATTTAAACCTGAAAAAACGAACAATCTTCTTAAAAAATGAATATAACATATTTAATTATTTTTTACAACTTAATTTTTAAATTGCGCCGGTGGCAGGTACATAAAAAAACATAAATAATATTTTGGCAAACACTTGACAAAAGTTTTTTTATTATGTAGAATCAATGTGTAATTTGCCCAAAGAGGTAAATAAAAATTTGAAAGGTAGGGAGTGTTAAAATGGCAAAAAGGGGTATGTTAGCGGTTTTTGTTATGTTAATGATGTTGGTTATGGCGGGTAATGTCTATGCCGCAAAATGCGGACATGACTGCGGCGATTGCAACTCGACCTGTGAAGTAACGGCAGCAAAATGCGGTCACGATTGTGGCGACTGCCATTCGACCTGTGAAACAAGAGTCGAAAAAGAATGGACCTTCCTTGTATTCCTCAATGCTGACAACAACCTTGATTCGTTCGGCGTAAAAGACGTTAATGAAATGGAAAAAATCGGATCGAACGACAACGTCAATATAGTCGTTCTTTTAGACCGTGAAAACGGTACAGCCAAGAAACTCTATGTTACGAAAGATAACGATGAAAATACAGTCGGCTCCAAAGTTATCGAAGAGATGGGCGTTTATGACATGGGTAACTACAAAAACCTCGTCAGCTTCGTAGAATGGGGCGTAAAAAACTATCCCGCTAAACATTATGTAGTTGACATATGGAACCACGGCGCAGGCTGGCAGAAACGCGGCGCGGCTATGAAGGGCATCTCCTACGACGATCAGTCCGGAAACCACATAACCACTCCTCAGCTCGGCGAAGCTATGGCTTCCATCTACAAGCTCCTCGGCAAAAAACTCGATATCCTTTGCATGGATGCTTGCCTCATGCAGATGATCGAAGTAACATATGAAATAAAAGACTACGTTCAGTTCTGCGTAGCTTCGGAAGAAACCGAACCTGGCGACGGATACACATATGACGACTTCCTTGGACCTTTAGCTAAAAACGCTACAATGGGCGCTCTTGATTTAGCAAAAGTCATGACACAGGCTTACAAAAATCACTATCTCGGCATCAACCAGGCTGGAACGCAGTCATCGATAGACCTCGCTCAGATGGATGCTTTCGTAGCTAAATTCGACGCTCTCTGCGCTAAACTCGCTGAAAAAACAAGCGACAAGGCTTTCGTTACGACATTGAAGAAAAACGTATTCGCATACGGTCTTCAGTCATTCTACTACAGAACCAATAAAGACCTCGGCCATATGCTCGCTCTCCTTCAGACGAACGTAAAAGACGCTGAGATCCAGGCTCTCGTAGCTGAAGTTATCGCTCTCTATGCTAACGGCCAGAATCCTCTCGTTTCAGAGAACGGCGTTACCGGCGCAACAATGAAAAACGCTACTGGTCTTGCAATATATGTTCCGAATTCAGTTCCCGGCGCTGACTACGCAGCTCTCAAGTTCGGAAAATCAGCATGGATGACATTCTTAAAGAAATATATCCCTGCCGCAGCCCAGGTTCAATAATAAGTTTCCAGATAACTTATAAATAGTTAAAAAAGGGACGGACGCAAGTCTGTCCCTTTTTTATTTAAGTGTGAAATAAGCATCCGAAAAAGTTGACAGAGTCCTTCATTAGTAGTATAATTGATTAAAGTCTTTTTTATAAATATATATGTGTCCGGAGGACGGGAGTATGAAGTATATAAACCTTAGAAGATCTTCTCTTTTTCTTTTTTCACTTTTAATAGTTTTTCTTTTAACCTCTTCAATAAACGGCGTTTCGATATTCGCAGCGGATGGCGGCGATAAATTAAAGGTTACGTTTCTCGACATCGGCCAGGGCGACTGTGAAATAATCAGAACCCCCTCCGGGAAAATTATTATGATAGATGCGGGTGATGATCGCGAGAATGCAGCCAACGGAGCTATTTTGCCTTATTTCGAGGCGAACGGCATAAAAAAAATAGATATGCTTATAATGTCACATGCGCACCGTGATCATATCGGCGGCGTATTGTCTCTCATTCCCAAGATCGAGATCGGCGCGGTTTACGAGAATCACGCTTCGACGACCCAGATGTACGCCCAGATACTCAATATGCTCAAAAAGAAAAATATCCCCGTCTATAAAATATGGAAGGGCGATAAGATCGATTTCGGCGACGGGATCGACGTTTCTATCCTCCATCCGCCGGCTAAATGGAAGACGCAACCATCCTTTGGCATGGCCGCAAGCGGCCCGGCTGACATAGCCGGCATGAGCGTTAAGGAGCTTACATCTTTTCATACGCCCGATGTTACTTCAGCTCGCGGCGCGGGTTCCGTGGTTATTAACGGCGCCGACGAAAATAATCTCAACAATTTTTCTATAATCGTGCGGATGCAGTATAAAAGCATGGTCTATCAGTTTGGCGGGGACGCCGAGGCGCCGGCGGAAGATGAGGTTCTGGCGACGGTTCCCGAAAATCTTATAAAAACATATGTATATAAGGTCTGCCATCACGGCTCGGCCACGTCATCGACTACGGCTTATCTTTCAAAGCTTAGGCCGGAAGTGAGCGTCATATCCTGCGGCGTGAAAAATCAATTCAGGCATCCCAACCCGTCCACACTTAAAAATCTTGAATATTACAGCAAACTGATAT
>CAZJFS010000146.1:0-11264 GCA_964545075.1 uncultured bacterium | reverse complement strand
TTCCGATAGTCGAAGAAACGCTTTCGCGCGAGGACGCCATAAAATTATTCGAAGGTCTCGGTTATCCGGATAAGGTAAGGCTCATAAAATATACCAGCGAACCTGAAATAACCATATACAAGCTCGGTAATTTCGTGGATATCGAACTTGGAATAATGGCTCCGACGACGGGTTCAACTAAGGTATACGACCTTAACCGCTACAATAACGGTTTCGTTTTAAGATTCCCGGAATACACCAATCCGACGCAGATTTCCGGCATGAAAAACTGGACGAAACTTTTTTCCGTATATCGTGAAAGCAAGATGTGGGGCGGAATATTAAACGTCAATAATATAGGACGCTTAAACGATCTGGGCGGCCACGGAAAATTATCCGACATCATAAAGATACAGGAAGCCCTCCATGAAAAAAAGATAGCCGGCATTGCCGACGAAATAACCAAGCGCCGAGGCGAAGTTAAGATCATTTTGATAGCCGGCCCCTCGTCATCGGGAAAAACCACGTTTTCCAAGAGGCTCTCGATACAGCTTATGGTCAACGGCTTGAAACCGGTTGCCCTCTCTCTTGATAATTACTTTTTAAATCATGATCAGAGTCCGGTCGACGAGGACGGAAACCTTGATTTTGAATCGGTACACGCTCTCGATCTTGAGCTTTTGAACGCCCAGCTCATAGACCTTCTTAAAGGAAAAGAGGTCCAGATACCCGAGTATGATTTCAAAAACGGCAAGAGAAAGCCGCAAACCCATCCAATGCGCATAAATGAAGACATGTGCATCATCATGGAAGGCATTCACGGCCTTAACGAAGAGCTCACGCATTCGATACCGGCGCATAACAAATACAAAATATACGCTTCCGCGCTAACTCAGCTTTGCATAGACGACTATAACAGGATACCGACGACCGACACCAGGCTCATCAGAAGAATGGTGCGCGACGCCAAATTCAGAGGCTATACGGCGAAAAACACCATAAGCAGATGGCCTTCGGTTCGCCGCGGCGAAGAGCGAAATATATTTCCATTCCAGGAGAACGCGGACGTCATGTTCAATTCGGCCCTCATATACGAGCTTTCGGTTTTAAAACAGTTCGCCGAACCGCTTTTACGCGAGATAAACCTTGAAGACAAAGAATACAGCGAAGCTCAGAGGCTTTTGAAATTCTTGAAGCTTATATCGCCTATCAATTACGAGGAAGTTCCGCCCACGTCGATCCTCCGCGAGTTCATCAGCGGGTCCAGCTTCAAATACTAAAATAACAAAATAAAATTATCCGTTTCATACATATAAGCAGCGGTCTTTTTTAGGCCGCCGCTTTTTTTTGGATCTCATTCATGATTTTTGCCGGCGCCCCTGTCAAGCGGATGTTATCAAGCTCCGTTTAAGCAGGAGGACCGATGCGCCGGTTCGAAATTAATCGCGCGTTCCGGCTTTGTACGTAAGATCGCAAAGAGGTCGTTATTAATTGACATCGCCCGTAATTATTGATATAATTGAATCGTTTTTAACAAAGTATATTAAATATTTAAAATATGAAAATAAGGAGTCTTGACTATGAATTGTCCGCGCTGCGGCGTTGAATTGACAGGCACGTATACGCCCAAAGGCATAGTGGTTGATTATTGCAGATCATGTCAGGGTATCTGGTTCGATAAAGGCGAGCTCAACTATTATTCGAAGTCGCCCGCTGAAATACGCAAATACCTCGATGGCGGCCTTATCAACGCGAAACCGTCAAGCATTAATTGTCCCCGGTGCGACGTCGCGATGAACGAAGGCGGAATTGTCAGAGACGATATCGTGATCGACTGCTGCCCCGAATGCCGTGGAGTCTGGCTCGATTCGACCGAATTGACGCAGATAATGCAGGCCGAGATACTCAGCAAGGGCCTGGACATATCGAAATTTTTCGGCGTGAACTATCGCGGCGTGAACGCGATGGAGGAGCTTACGGCTGGCGCTAAAAGCTCTTCAGGCGGTGGTTCCGGAGCTTTTAATTCTAAAATGGAACTGCCCGCGCTCCCGAATCTGTTGTTTAGCTCTATCGGAACCTTCGTCATATTATACGGCATGCTCGGAATAATATTCATAATCCTGGCCGAATCAGGCGTAATGAGCCGAGGCGCGGCTGTTTTATCCACTATAGCGTCTATCTTTATAAATTATCTGGTCAGCCCCTTCATAATGGATATCTTCATGCGCTGGCTTCAAAACCTTTACTGGGTGCCTATATCAGAGTTGCCCCGACCGCTCGCCGAATTTATAACCGAAACATGCTCCAGGGAAAATATTCCGATTCCTTCCATAGGCGTGATCGACGACGGCACTCCCAATGCGTTTACATACGGCCATACGCCATATAACGCGAGAATAGTTATAACCCGTGGGCTTATGAACCAGCTTTCACCGGAAGAATTAAACGCCGTCGTAGCTCATGAATTAGGTCATGTCGTCCACTGGGACATACTTTTGATGACGATGGCGTCCATGGTTCCCGTGCTTTTATATTACATTTCAAGAAAGCTCATGGAATCGGGCGACGGCGACAATAAAAATCTCGCGGCCGCGGGCGTTATCGCGTATATTTTCTACGTCATCGCCGAGTACGCGGTTCTTTTTCTTTCAAGGACCCGTGAATATTGGGCTGACAGATACTCGGCAGAGGCCACGAAAAATCCCAACGCCCTTTCCCGCGCTTTGATAAAAGTAGCTTACGGCCTCGCTTCCGGCGCCGAAAGCCGTGACAGGGCCGCCGTTTCATCCGGGGATTCGGCGCCTTCGAGACGCGGCGGAGCGTTGAATTCACTTGGCTCGCTTGGGATTTTTGATTCCGTAGGCGCGAAAAATTTAGTGGCGACAAGCGCTCGCACGATCGATAAAAAGTTCACTTCCGATATGGACAGCGAAGAAATGAAGGGAAATATAATGGGGGCGATGCAGTGGGACCTGTGGAACCCGTGGGCCATTTATTACGAGCTTCATTCGACGCATCCGCTTCCCGCGCTCAGGATCGATGCGCTTTCAAAGACGGCGCTGACATACGACCAGGTGCCATATATCATTTTTGACCGTGAAAAACCTGAAAGTTACTGGGACGATTTTTTCATCGATCTCATCGTAAGCTATCTTCCGATGCTTGGATTAATTGCGGGCTCGGCTATTTCGGCGAAGGCGCATGTCAATCCCTTCGCGTTTCCGGCTATATTATATGGCGTCGGATATCTTGTAATGCTCTTTTTCAGCTATCCCCAGCACGATTTTCCGGAACATTCGGTGGCGTCTCTTTTAAAATATGTAAAGGTATCTGGCGTCCGTTCAATTCCGGCGACTATAAAGGGGCGGATAATCGGCCGCGGCATCCCGGGCTTGATCTATTCCGAAGATCTGGTCGTGCAGGATAATACCGGCTATATTTTCATGGACTATGAACAGCCGCTCGCTATTTTTAATTTTTTCTTCGGGCTTAAAAATGAAAGATTCATAGGAAGCGAGGTGCGCGCTATCGGCTGGTATCGCAGGGCTCCGGTGCCGTATTTTGAGCTTTTACACATTGATACGTTCGAAGGCAGAAGCACATGCTACGCGCCGCTATATAAAAAGATCTTCGCGTTTGCGGCGCTCGCCGTCGGCATTTTTTTATTGATCGCCGGTTGATTTTTCATCGATTATCTTTTCGAGCGTTTTGACTAACTCTTTTATCTTATAAGGCTTCGCGATGAAATCGATGAAGCCGAATTTTTTATAGTCCGCCGCGACCGGCCCATCGAAGTATCCGCTCGAGGCTATGGCGCGTACCGTCGGGTCGATCTCTAGAAGTTTCGCGATCGTTTCAATTCCGCCCAGTCCGCCGGGTATCGTAAGATCCATGACCACGACGTCGAGATCGGCGCCGGCCTCCCTGAATTTTTTATAAATTTCGAGCGTCTCGCCGCCGTCTTTTGCGCTATATGCCTCAAACCCCGTATTGTTTAAAAGCATGGTTATATTGTCGCGGATGATCGTTTCGTCGTCCATTATGAGTATCCTGCCTTTTGATATTTTAGTGGCTTTTGCGTCTTTTACGCTTTCGGATTTCGGATCATTTTCGGGGCGTTTTTTTATGGTTGATTCAACATTATCCGCCTGTTTTTTTGCGGCGGGAAGGTATATCTGAAATGTCGTTCCGGCGCCCGGCGAGGAATTGACCGTAATCGAGCCGTCGTGCTTTCGGATTATCGATTCGGCGGATGTTAATCCCAGGCCTGTTCCTATCGACTTCGTCGTAAAATACGGTTCGAATATTCTTGAAAGTTGTTCCTTCGTCATTCCAACGCCCGTGTCCGCTATTTTGATGACGACGAAGTTGCCTTCTTTCAGGTGGAGGCCGTTATCGGCTGATATTTCGACGTTTCTAATCGAGATGGTTATGAGCCCGCCGTTTGGCATGGCCTGCACGGCGTTTAATGTCATGTTCGTTATGACCTGGCTTATCTGTTCACCGTCGATTTCGACCGGCCGGATGCCGTCCGCGATATCGAATTCGCATTTGGCGTTCGAACCGGTCAGCATGAAAAGGGTCGTGGTTTTTACGAGTTCGCCGAGATCGACAGCTTTTTTTATCGGCTTGCCGCCTTTCGAGAATGTTATAAATTGTGTCGTGAGATGTTTCGCGCGCAGCGAAGCGTTTTCGGCCTGTTCGAGCGTTTCAATAACTCTGCTATTTCCGGCGATCATCGTTTTAGCCATCGAGATGCTCGCGACTATGCCGGCGAGGACGTTGTTGAAATCGTGCGCGATCCCCCCGGCGATCAGGCCCAGTGATTCCACCTTGCTTAATTTTAAAAGTTCGTCGTTGAGCTTTTTCTTTTCCGTAATGTCATTAAAAACTATTATTGCGCCTATTATTCTGTCATTTTTATCTATTATAGGCGAACCGGTGATAGATATGACGGTTTCAATTCCATCCCTTGATTTTATCATTGCGTCGTCGAGAAGATTTATTATGCTTCCGGTTTTAATTGCCGCCCACGCGATGTTTTCGATTCTTACCCCTGTTTTTTCTTCTACCGCTTTGAAGATCTCGTCGATATGTTTCCCGACAGCTTCGGAAATACAGTATCCGGTGATTTTTTCGGCGACGTTATTTATCATGACTATCTTTAAATTTTCATCGACCGCTATTACTCCATCGCCTATGCTTCGTATCGTTACCATAAGTCTTTCTTTTTCAGCCGCGAGAATGTGGGCCGAATTTTTTATGATCTGCGACCAGACGAAGAAATTTATTAAGAATATGCATATAACGCATATCAGGACTATAGTCAGAAACCTGTAATGGTTTATGGAACTTAGCGGGCTTAAGATCATCACGGACCATTTTTCATTATTGATATATTTTATAGTAACGTCGTATTTTTCGCCAAGAAAAGAAATGGTTTGGCCGCTGACCGGCGTTTCATGAAAAACGGGATTGAAATTTATCGCCGGAAATTGTTTTGAATTGATTATCGCTTTTTGTTTTTCGATATCGATCGGATTTACGCATGAAAAATTAAGATCCGGGATGCTGGAGTGAAAAATAATGCCGTCGGGGGTTAAGAGAAAACTATGTCTATACTTAAAAAATTCGGTCTTGATATCCTCAATATCGATTTTTACCGCGGCAACGCCGATTATATTGCCGCCTCCGTTGCGAACGGGCGCGCTGATATAATAGCCTCTTTTTTGCGTGGTCGTTCCCCATGCGTAGTAACGGGATGTTTCGCCCTTCATGGCGTTTATAAAATATGGCCTGAAGGCGTAGTTAGCTCCCAGAAAGCTATCTGGCCCCGATCTGTTAGAGGAAGCTATCGTTACGCCTTCCGTGTCCATGACGTAAAATATCGCTTTGGGTATCGCCAAAGCGTAGATATCGAGTTGAGCGTTAATTGTACCGAGATGTTTTGACTCTATAAAATTATCGGTTTTTACGAATTTGGAAATGGTTCCATCAAAAGTTTTTATGAAAAAATCCGATTTATCGATTTCATTCATGAAATGGATTGAAAGCAGTTCCGCATTAAAGGTGTTTTTGGAGTGCAGTTGTCTGTAGATTGCGTTGTCGATAAGGCCGATTAAGATCCAGCCCGCGATCAAAACTGCCGTAAGCGTGATGATTTCAACATTCTTATACGCCGGTCTGATTTTTTTGCGTTCTCTTGTATCGCCGTTGGAAGCTTGAAAATAATTGTAGAGGGATATCGCAAGCGTGATGGCCGCAAGCGCTCTCAGGATTTGAACGGGAAAGTGAAAAAAATTCAAAAAATTATCGTAATTAATGATTGAAGCCGGAAAAAAGTCCGCCGCTGGAACTATGGTCCCGCAAGCTATCGCATACACAAGAAAGGCGTAAAAAGAAGGTTTAAGATAATCTGCGTTTTTATCGGCGCAGTTTTTGAAAAAGTAAAAAAATCCCAGAGCAGATGCGATGGAACCGAAAAAACCATAACCATACCTGACGGCTATGTGAAATTTTTCAGGGCCGGACGCCGCGCCCGCAAGCGTCAATAGAAGAAGCGGCGCGTGGAACCATAAACCGGGTGCGCGGCCCGAATTCATTTTGACGGATGAGCGGCCGAATTCAAAAAGAAATATGAAGGATATGAGCATTAATGATGTTCGCGCAATATTAAATGCCGGATGGTCGCCGAAGCTTATCGCGGTGAGGTCGAGCCATTCGTTTATGCCGTGTAATATCGTAAAATATAAAAGTTTTTGCCACGGCAACGTTTGAAACTTAAGCTGCTTAAGCATATAGCACATCGCGGCGGCGATGATGAAGCTGAGTCCGTAGATAAAGAAGATATAATCGATCTGTCCTTTTAAAAATCCTGCCATATGGGTTATTATTATCCTTTAATAACGCCGATCGGGCGAAACCTCGCCACGCGCCGGCCGATATTTGAATTATGCGATACGCTTATGACGTCGTCGATCGATTTATAGGCTGCTCCGGCTTCTTCGGCGATGCCCTTCATCGAAGCGCCTTTGACCGATATTCCTGACCGTTTCAAATCGGCGGCGACGGTTTCGCCGCGAAAATTTCTTATAGCTTCATGCCGCGACATGGTCCTTCCGGCGCCGTGCGCTGTGCTCGCGAAAGTTTCAGACTCGAAAGCGGTTCCGGCGAGAAGATAAGACGCCGTTCCCATGCTTCCGGGAATTATTACCGGCTGACCGGCTTTTATATATTTTTCAGGGATGCCGGTGGCGTTCGGTCCAAAAGCGCGCGTCGCCCCTTTTCTATGCACCCATAATTTTTTAGGCGTTTGGTTTATCGAATGCCGCTCTATTTTCGCGATATTGTGAGCTACGTCGTATATCGTTTCAATTTTAGATTCTCCGAATATTTCATTTACGGCCAGACGCAATTGATGCGCCAGCATGTGGCGGTTGCACCACGCGAAATTCGCGGCCGCGCACATGGCGCCGTAATAATCTCCGGCCATGGCGCTATTAGCGGGCGCGTAAACGAGTTCGCGGTCGGGAAGCTCGTTTAATATTTTCGGGAAGTTTTTTTCCATGAGCCTTATGTAATCGGAGCAGACCTGATGCCCGAGCGCACGGCTGCCGCAGTGTATCATAAACATTACCTGGCCGGTCGAAGTTATTCCGAAGGCTTTCGCGGCCTCTTTATCGAATATTTCGTCGACGTATTGAATTTCAAGGAAATGGTTGCCGCTTCCGAGGGTCGCCATCTGTCCGTGCCCTCTTTTCCGTGCCGTTTCGCTGACTTTTTTGGGGTCGGCTTCGGCCATGGTTCCGCGCTCTTCGCAATATATAAGATCTGCTTCGACGCCGAACCCGTGTTCAACCGCCCATGCCGCGCCATTTTTCAGTATGGAGTCCAGGTCCCTGCCGTTTATGTCGAAATTACTCGAACCAAGCCCGGCGGGGCAATATTTAAAGGCCTTATCGAGCAGCAATGATATTTTTGAACTGATCTCTTCCCTTGGAATGTCGCATTTTAAAAGCCTGACTCCGCAATTTATGTCGTAACCTATGCCGCCGGGCGATATTCCGCCTTCGTTATAATCAAGCGCGGCGACGCCGCCTATGGGAAAACCGTAGCCTTCATGGCCGTCGGGCATTATCAGCGAATAATTCTGGATTCCGGGAAGCGCCGCCACGTTCATCCCCTGAATAATAGTTCTGTCTCTGAGCATACTTGCGAGCATCTTTTCGGTGGCGTAGATTCTGCATGGAACGCGCATCTTACCGAACGGTTGAATTTCCCACAGAAAATCGGTTATCTTATTTATCCTGATATTTTTAATATCGTTTTCTTTCATGAAAGCCTCCGCTAAATATCGATAACTACCTGTATTGAAACCCTTTCCCGCGCTCTGATAATATCCATTTCCTGGTATGTGACGGCCTTTATGGCCGTGTTTATTTCATATCCGGACATATCGGTGTCGCCGGACGCTAAAGCCGTGAGCCGGAACTTTTCGTTATGCGAAATCCTCAGTCTTTCGATGCCCGCCAGTAAAAATCCCTCGCTGTCCAGTAAAATAATGAATTGTTCCAGAAAGTCATAAAGAAGGGATTTTTCATCCTCGGACTCGCATCGAATATCTTTAGTCGCTTTTTTCGCGACGCGCGAATGATCGGTCACTATATCGCTCATGGCGAGAGCGGAGTTCGCGAAAGCCTCTTCTATATCGCGGCCGTATGCGATGAATTTTGCGTCGGCCGTGTGAGGCAGGTAAACGTATTTTATATCGGATTTTTGGTTCATGATTCGCAGCCTCTTGTTTACGATGGATAAAGGTATGTAAATATCGAAGTTATTGCTTAATGCGCCGGTGCAATAAATAAACTTGCGTTATATTTTATAGCTTATCTTGCGTGAAGGCGCGCGTGAGTGCTATAATATCCGCATCCCGTCCGCGGGCCGCCGAGCGTTGAAAGTCAGCGGCCTGTAAAACAACCTGGATCGTCCGTATTTACAATGCCCGCAAACGCGGCCCCGGAACAAAAGTTATTTTAAACTTATTACTAAATTTTAAAAAGTACAAGGAATTTCTTGAAAATACTCCGTTAATATTATATAATATATTCGATAAAATTAATACCAGTTTTTAAAGTTTTTGAATATATTTACATGCGAAAATTGTTAAGAAGGAGAAACATCACATGGCAATAAAAATCAATAAAAAAGTTCTGGATAAAACTATAAAAAGGTGTCGCGAAAGAAATATCGTCATTCCGACATTCGCGCAGATGAAAGATCCCGCGAAGATTTCAGCGAAAATAAAAAGCAGACTCAAAGGCGTTGGCCTCTGGGATATTAACCCGATTAATCTTTTCAGAATCAGCTGGAAAAACGATGTTAAAACCGGACTTTTCGGCGACGTTAATTTCGTGGAAGTTCCATCTTCGATAACTGGCGTTAAAGCCAGAATAATCGGCGTGATCGGGAAATACTTTCCGACCGGCGCTCACAAGGTTGGAGCGGCTTTCGGATGCCTCGTTCCCCGTCTCGTTTCAGGCGAATTCGACCCCACCACGCAGAAGGCCGTATGGCCCTCGACCGGAAATTATTGCCGCGGCGGCGCGTTCGACTCCATTCTCCTCAACACCGTTCCGATCGCTATCCTTCCCGAAGAAATGAGCAAAGAGCGTTTTGACTGGCTTAAAAAGATAGGCGCTGAAATTATCGCCACCCACGGCTGCGAAAGCAACGTAAAAGAAATATACGACGCATGCTGGGACATCAAGAAAAACAGAAAAGATTGCGTTATTTTCAACCAGTTCGAGGAATTCGGAAATCCAATCTGGCACTACCATGTTACTGCGGCCGCGATAGAAGAAGTTTTTAATAAATTAAAGGGCAAGAACGGAAGATTCGCGGCATATGTTTCGGCCACCGGGTCCGCTGGAACGATAGGCGCCGGAGACTATTTTAAAAAGATAGCTCCTCAGGTAAAAGTAGCCGCTTCAGAAGCTCTCCAGTGCCCGACGCTTCTTACGAACGGATTTGGCGGTCACAGGATTGAAGGCATCGGCGACAAACATGTCCCGTGGGTCCATAACGTCAGAAACACCGATAACGTCGTCGCCATTGACGATGAGGCGTGCATGAGAATACTGCGTATATTCAACGAGAAGGACGGCCATAAATTCCTTGAGAGTGAAGGCGTGTCGAAGAAAGTCATCGAAAATCTTCACCTGCTCGGAATATCAAGTATCAGCAATATGCTCTCGGCCATAAAGATTGCGAAATATTATGAATTCAACGAAAACGACTTCATATTCATGCCGTTCACGGATGCCGCCGATATGTATCAGTCGCGCATCGAAGAACTCAGGAAAAGCCATGGAAAGTATTCCGAAAAACAGGCCGCTATAGATTCAGCGCGTTACATCATGGGCGCGGGAACCGACAACATGAAGGAACTCACATATACCGACAGAAAAGCCCTTCATAACCTCAAATATTACACATGGGTAGAACAGCAGGGCAGAACCGTCGAAGAGCTCAATGAACTGTGGAATCCTGAATTCTGGGACAAGACGTTCAACCAGGTCCACGAATGGGATAAACTGATTGAAGCGTTCAACAAACAAACAGGTTTGGCATAATTTTAATGAAAATTAACTGACATAGAAAAAATAAAAATCGAATCAAAGAAGGGGCTGTCCAAAAAGATAATTTTTGAAACAGCCCCTTCGCTTTTATGTATCGTGATAAGTTAAGATGCCAAAATCACGTTTTATTGCTTTAAAGTTATTGCAGGAATTAATCTTTAAGGGTAAATTCGACCGTATTGATAAGTTTGAAAGCCGGAGGGCGTGAATTTTTATCGAAGCCGAAGAAGTAAGTTACGTCTATGGGCCTTTTTTCTTCCCTTACAGTGTGGACGAGGATTTGAGGAAGTTTTCCGGGTTCGTTCGTCAAATTCATCATGCCGAAATTAATGCCCGGAGAAGAAAAGAACTTTTCGAATCTCAATTTGCCTTTTTCGGCCCCCTTATATTTTAAAATGAAAAATTCCGAAACAAACAGGGTTTTTCCTCCGGACCGGCAGAACAAAACGAGGGCCTATCTTTTTCAGAGAAAATTCCGAATGTCAACGGAAAATCTCCTCCTAAACGGCCGTTTTTTCCCGGAGGATCGCCAGGATGTCTTCGGGAATGTCTTTCGCCTTCAGGTGCTTTGGGTTCGAGGCATCGATGCAGATTCGCTTTTCCATCCCTTCAACCAAAATCGAGCCGTCTTCGGCCCCGACAATCCGG
>CAZJFS010000145.1:0-11270 GCA_964545075.1 uncultured bacterium | reverse complement strand
TTCACGCAATATTTTGACGCCTTCCTTGGCCTCTATCGACTGATGAAGCCCTTCCGAATAACGTCTTCCTATCATCAGGCGTCCGGTGAATTCGTCTACTATTATAACTTCGCCTTCCTTTACGACGTAATCGCGATCGAGTTTGAATAAATTATGAGCTTTTAACGCCTGATTGAGAAGGTGGACGTTCTTGATGTTCGACGAATCATACCAGTTGGAAACGTTGCAGAGGCGCTCTACGCGGGCTACGCCCTCCTCGGAGATGGCGACGGTCCTTGATTTTTCGTCGACGTTATAATCGACTTCGCGCCTGAGCTGCTTGGCGATGGCGGATATTTCGTAATACCTGTTGGTGGCGTTTTCCGCCGGTCCCGAGATTATAAGAGGCGTCCTCGCTTCGTCGATCAAAATGGAATCGACCTCATCGACTATGGCGAAATTAAAAGGGCGTTGAACGAGGTCTTCGGCCGCGACCGCCATATTGTCGCGTAAATAATCAAAGCCGAATTCATTGTTCGTTCCATAAGTGATGTCGGCGCCGTAGCCGTCGACGCGCTCGGCGGGAGTCATCTGGTTTAATATAAGGCCGACCGATAGTCCCAGAAATTTATAAATTTTGCCCATCCATTCGGAGTCGCGGCGGGCGAGGTAATCGTTCACCGTGACCAGGTGAGCGCCTTTTCCTTCGAGGGCGTTAAGATAAAGCGGAAGAGTTGCGACTAACGTTTTGCCTTCGCCGGTTTTCATTTCGGCGATCTTGCCTTCGTGAAGGATCATTCCGCCTATGAGCTGTACGTCGAAATGACGCATGTTAAGGACCCTCTTCGAAGTTTCACGGACGACCGCGAAAGCTTCGATGAGTATGTCGTCGAGCGTCGCGCCGTTCGCGAGTTGTTCCTTGAAATATGGCGTTTTAGCTTTAAGCTCGTCGTTGGAAAGTTTCGCCATTTCGGGTTCCAGTTCGTTTACTCTGGCGGCTACGATGCGGCAGCGGCGGACTTCTCGGTCGCTTTTATTGAAAAGATACCTCATTAAATTCACTAAGGGTTTAAACATTTTCTTATCAGTCCTTAACTTATATAAAAAGCATCAGCTAATAACCAAAACTAGGCCACAACCGATGCTCTTATGTATTTTCTTTTTTTATATAGCAAGATATTACTGTTCAGCCTGATCTGCCTTTGAAAGAATTTCAAGCACTTCGGACTTGGTTCTGGAATTCAAGAGGCTTTCCCTGAATTCCTGCTGCCTTAAAAGCCTTGAAAGCTGGGCTAGCGCCTTTAAATAAACGCCGCCGACATTTTTGGGCGCGGCAAGCAAAAACACCAGATTTACCGGTTTGTCGTCAAGCGAATCAAAATCGATGCCGCGCGCGGAGCGGCCGAAAGCCACCGCCACTTCGGTTATTACGTCCGATTTACCGTGGGGGATGGCGATTCCTTTTCCGATACCGGTCGAACCCAGATTTTCTCTTTCGATAACGGACTTGAAATATATATCTTTGTCCGTCACTTTTTTAGCTTTTTCGAGCAGATTAACCATTTCGAGTATTACATCCTCTTTTTTCGAGGATTTCAGCTCGAGCTCGATAAGTTCTTCATTTATTAAACTTGTGAGTCTCATATCCATACAAATACCACCTTTAGCCGGGTTTCTGAAAGCGCTCCGCCGGGGCGGGAAATGTTTCGCCGTATAGCGGACGGAGCGACTTTTTTATTTATGCGTTTAGAAATGGGGCTCTATCAAACCGATATTTCCATCGTTTCTGCGATAGACGACATTGACCTCGCTCGTCTGCGCGTTTGAAAAAACAACGAAATCCTGGCCGAGAAGTTCAAGTTGCATGGCGGCTTCGTCCGAAAACATAGGCTTCAACGCGAATTTCTTCGTGCGGATAACTTTCGGAGAATTATTGCCTGTTTCTTTTTCGCTTAATGAGAATACCGTGTGAGTGGCTTCGCGTTCTTTTTTCTGGTGAGCCTCGCGGCGCGGTACGTTTTTAAGCTTCTCTTTGTATTTTACGATCTGCCTTTCGAGTTTATCGTGAACGAGATCAACGGCGGCGTACATATCAAACGATGATTCGCAAGCTCTTAAAACCGCTCCGCTGGCCCAGATGGTAACTTCGACCGTCTGACGGTCTTCTTTGTTCTTGGTCTGCTCGACTGAAAGAGTTACGTCGGTTTCGATTATGTGATCGAAGTAAGTCGTGAGTTTTGAAAATTTGTCGCGTACGTAGGTCGTTAATGCCTCCGTAAGCTCAACATGTTTACCATTAATTACGATGTTCATTATTTTGCACCTCTTATGTGATTTATTAATATTTTAATAATTACATACATCCAAAAATATTGAGTTTTGTGGCACATCCCGGGAATATTACTCAATAAGGGTATTAAAACTTGAAAAAATTATAACACAGAAAAAGTCCTATGTCAAATTAAAAGTTTAATTTTTTATGCCATTTTTTTATTTAAAAAAAATTAAAACTATTGTATAATAAAACAAAACATATTTCTTAAATATAATAAACAAATCGGAGGGTATGGTAATGAAAAAAAATAGTGGCGCTCAAAAAGACGTGCGCTGGGATCTGTCCAATATCTATAAGGGACTCGATTCAGCCGATTTTAAAAAGGATTGCCAGAGACTTGGAAAACTTGTAGCGGGCGCTGAGAGATATTTCAGCGATAACGGCATCAAAAAAACTGAAAAGACGATAAAAGCGGATAAAAAAACGGCTGAGAAGGCCAGCCATGCGGTTGAAATATTAAATGCGCTGTATGAACTTTACGGAACGCTCGACGCGTTCGCCGCTTCATATTATACGACTAATTCTTATGATAAACTTGCCGCAAAAACGACTTCGGAACTTGAAAAAATGTCGGTTCCCCTGCAGAATCTTGGCGTCGCGTTCAGCGGGTTTATCGGTTCTATCGGAAAAGGCCTTGCCGATCTTATAAAAATGGACGAAAATCTTAAAAAACATGAATTTTCACTTATTGAAACTTATGATCAGAGTAAATACCTGATGAGCGAAGCCGAGGAAACCCTCGCGTCGGAATTGTCACTGAGCGGCGGTCAGGCTTTTTCGAAGCTTCAGGGCGTGGTTTCGTCGCAGCTTAAGGTCCCGGTCACCATCAAGGGGAAAACGGAAGCGATGCCGATAGCGAGCGTCAGAAATCTTGCTTATGATACCGATGAAAAAATCAGAAAGAGCGCTTATGAAGCCGAACTCGCCGGCTGGGAAAGCGTGAAGGAACCGATTGCGGCCGCTTTAAACGGAGTGAAAGGCCATAATATAACATTGAATCTCCACAGAAAAAGAGAGGACGCGCTTCACCCTTCACTCGATATGAACCGCATCGACAGGAAATCGCTCGAAGCCATGATGGCCGCCATGAAAGCCTCTTTTCCCGCGTTCAGAAAATACTTCAAGAAAAAAGCCTTGCGCTCGGGGCGCAAATCTCTTCCGTGGTGGAACCTTTTTGCGCCGGCCGGAAAGATCGACAGGCGTTTCACTTATAACGAAGCCTGCGATTTTATAATTGAAAATTTCAGCACTTTTTCCGAAGAACTGGGTGATTTCGCGAAACACGCCTTTAAAAACAACTGGATCGACGTTTATCCGCGTGATGGAAAACGCGGCGGTGCCTTCTGCATGGAAATTCCGGCTGCTGAAGAATCCCGCATACTCTGCAATTTCGACGGCTCGTTCGATCAGGTGACGACGATCGCTCACGAACTGGGGCACGCTTATCACAATGAATGCCAGAAGGGGCTCACTATGATGCAAAAGAGCACTCCTATGGCGCTCGCCGAAACCGCGTCGATATTTTGCGAAACCATAATAATCAACGCCGCCATAAAAACGGCTTCGAAAGCCGAAAAGCTCGCGATACTCGAGACGCAGCTCATAGGCGAAAGCCAGGTCATCGTCGATATCTATTCGCGCTTTCTCTTCGAAAAAGAAGTTTTTGAAAGACGCGAAAACTGCGAACTTTCGGCGGAAGACTTCTGCGACATAATGACGCGGGCTCAAAAAGCGACGTACGGCGACGGGCTTGACGCGAAACATATGCACGAATATATGTGGGCGTTAAAGCCTCATTATTATACGCCCGGGCTTGCGTTTTATAACTATCCTTACGCTTTCGGCCAGCTTTTCGCTCTCGGCCTCTATAAGAATTTCCAGAACGAAGGCGCGAAATTCGTTCCGAAATACAATGAATTGCTCCGCTCGACCGGCCAGGCGCGCGCTCTGGAACTCACTAAAAAGTTCGGCATCGATATATCCAAACCGAAGTTCTGGTCGGACAGCCTTAAGATCGTGGAAGCTCATATTGACGAATATGTAAAGCTTTAACAGGCTATTTCGCATAACTTTGATATAATTTTTCATAAGAAAACCGGGAAACGCGAATAAATCCGTTTTCCGGTTTTTATTTTTTATCGGCTTGCGAAAAGTGATTGAAGCCTTTATCTCCATCAAAACCCAGTTATATCGAAAACGCATAACGCAAATCCGCCGTTTAAATTGCCGCGGACTTTCGTTCCGTGGTGTTTCGCCGCTATAGGCGCCCGACGCGGATCCGGCGACCATAACGTGGCTATAATATGAAATTATTGGAAATTTTCCGGAAGTGTATGCGTTAAAGCCCGCCGGTTATAAGCGGTATCGAAAGATAAAAGAAAAATAAAAAAATATTTGAAAACCTATTGACACGCGTCAATAAAAATGTTAAAATGAAATCGATAAATGGTTATCGATAACAAAATATCGATAACAAACCGGAAGAAAAAGAGGTGCGCGATGAACGAAACTAAAATTGAAAAAGCCATACCGGAGCCTACCATGAGAAGGCTCCCTCTTTATCAGAGTTATCTGAAATTGCAGTTTGAAGCCGGAGTGAAACTCGTTTCATGTACGCAGATAGCTGAAAATTTTAAGCTTACGCCGATACAGGTTCGAAAGGATCTCGCTTTTACGGGTATCGTCGGAAAACCGAAGGTTGGTTATGAAGTGGGCGGGCTTTTGAAGTCGGTCGAGGAATGTCTCGGATGGAATAATTCGACGGAAGCCTTTCTAATAGGCGCCGGAAGCCTCGGCGAAGCGCTTTTAAAATATCGCGGATTCGATAAGTATGGACTTGACATAGTAGCCGCTTTCGATATAGATTCGCAAAAAATCGGCCGTGAAATAGGCGGGAAAAAGATATTTGATTTTTCGAAATTTTCGAACCTCGCGGCCCGTATGCAGATAAAAATCGGTATTCTCGCGGTTCCTGAAACAGAGGCTCAGCGAATAGCGGATTTGATGATAAAGTGCGGGATAAGGGCGATATGGAACTTCGCTCCGATAAGAGTCTCCGTGCCTGAAGGCGTTATTATTCAAAATGAAAATCTTTCGGCTTCCTTCGTGGTGCTTTCAAAAAAACTCAGAGAGCTTATGGCGTCGGACAGATAAGATCCGGCGAGAACTTTGAATCAATTTCACAAATTATGAACAGGCGAGGTTATCGTTTCGCGTGCGCGCGGGGCGGTGCAAGTCGTTCTGCGATCTTTCATCTGAAGCGGTTTAAGCGCGTTAAAACACGGTTGCTGCTTCGGTCAGGTTATTCCGATAATAATCAGTTTTTTAATATCTGCCGCTTTGGACGCGAAAATAAGGCCTGCCGAAAAGCACGTCCGATCTTTTGTTATATACGCTTACTCGTGAAGCGGGAATGCAAGGAATATTATAATATTGTAATATACACGGAAATCAAGGAGGTTTCTTATGCAAATGAAACAGGTTTCATCTTCGAGCAGAAAATTCGAAAAGGTATGCGAGATAATTCAGGCTCATGGCAATGATCCGGCGAAACTGATTCCGATACTTCAGGCCGTGCAGGAACAATACCGGTACCTGCCGGAAGAGGTTATGACATTCGTGGCGACATCGCTTGATATAAGTCCGGCCAAGGTTTACGGAGTCGCGACTTTTTTCTCGCATTTCGCGCTTGTACCCAAAGGGAAGCATATTATTAAGGTCTGTGACGGAACGGCATGCCACGTCAAGCGCTCGAGCGATATAATCGATGCGATAAGGGCAAAGCTTAATTTGACGGCATCTAAAAATACAACGCCGGACATGCTTTTTACTCTTGAAACGGTATCGTGCCTCGGGGCATGCGGAATCGCTCCGGTAGTCGTCATAAATGACGAGGTGCACGGCGCCATGAATCGCGAAAAGACTTCGGAACTTATCGATATGATAATAAAAGAGGAGGAAGGAAAATGAAAGCGGGATACATAGACCTTCACCAGACAAAAAAGGTATACGAAAGATCATGCGAAGGCATCGTTAAAAGGATTATTATATGCGCGGGGACCGGGTGCGTCGCGAACGGTTCGCTTAAGGTGTACGACGCCCTTGTAAAATCAGTGGACGCCGCAAAGCTAAACGTCATAGTTGAATTGAAGGATGAAAAGCACGATAACGCCATGCATATATCCAAAAGCGGCTGCCAGGGTTTCTGTCAGATGGGACCGCTTGTGACGGTGCTTCCCGAAAATATACTTTATACGAAGGTCGGCGCGGCCGACGTGCCTGAAATCGTTGAAAAGACGCTGAAAAACGGAGAAATAATAGACAGGCTGCTCTACTGCGATCCGAATACGTCAAAGCATTGCCGCGGAGTTTCCGAAATACCTTTTTACACGAGGCAGTGCCGTTTCGTTTTAAAAGAATGCGGAATCATAGATCCCGAGGATATCAATGAATATATCGCCAGGGACGGATACTCGGCCGCCGAAAATTCAGTGCGGAAAATGAGCGGCGAGGAGGTATGCCGGCTTATACTTGATTCCGGGTTGCGCGGCAGGGGCGGCGGCGGTTTTCCGACTGGAAAAAAATGGGAATTGACAAGGGTGCAGAAAGAAGAAAAAAAATATGTAATATGTAACGGCGACGAGGGCGATCCGGGCGCTTTCATGGATAGAAGCGTTATGGAGGGAAATCCTCACAGCGTGATAGAGGGCATGATAATAGCCGCCCGCGCTATAGGCGCCGACGAAGGATACGTATACGTGCGCGCCGAATATCCCCTTGCGGTGAAGAGAATGAGAAAAGCCGTTGAAGCGGCCGAAAATGCGGGTATTTTAGGTGAAAAAATATTCGGTTCCGTTATGAATTTTAAACTTCATGTTATGGAAGGCGCGGGCGCGTTCGTTTGCGGAGAAGAAACGGCGCTTATAGCTTCGGTCGAAGGAAAGCGCGGAATGCCGTCGCCGAAACCGCCTTTCCCTGCTCAAAAAGGTCTTTGGGGGAAGCCGACCGTCATAAATAACGTAGAGACTCTTGCAACCGTTCCACGCATTTTAAAAATGGGCGTGGCGGAATTTAAAAAGATGGGGACGGCGGGATCGCCCGGCACCAAAACTTTTGCTCTGACGGGGCATGTCGTGAACACTGGTTTGATCGAGGTTCCGTTCGGCGCTACTCTTCGCGAGGTGATCATCAATATTGGCGGCGGGGTCACGGACGATAACGGAAAAATATGGAAGGACGGATTCAAGGCGGTGCAGATTGGCGGCCCTTCGGGCGGCTGCCTGACCGGCGACCACCTTGATCTGCCTCTTGACTTTGATTCAGTGAAGGGCGTTGGCGCCATGATAGGATCCGGCGGCCTCGTGGTAATGAACAAGGGAACATGCATGGTTGGCATCGCCAAATTTTTCATGCAGTTCACGCAGAACGAATCCTGCGGCAAATGCGTTCCCTGCCGCGAAGGAACCAAACAGCTTTTGAGTCTTTTAGATGACGTGACGACCGGGCGCGCCGATTCTTCAACGCTTGAGCTGATGGACCGGCTCGCAAGCGTTATAATTAAAAGTTCGCTGTGCGGTCTCGGCAAAACTGCTCCGAATCCGGTGAAATCAACGATTGGAAGGTTCCGCGCTGAATACGAGGCGCACGTTCACCAGAAATATTGCCCTGCAAAAAAATGCAAGGCGCTTTTAAAGCCTGAAATAGATCCGGCCAAATGTAAGGGATGTACGATGTGTAAGAAAAAATGCCCTGTTGCGGCTATCGCTGGAGAACCCAAAAAAGCTCACGTGATAAATTCGCAATTATGTATCAAATGCGGAGCCTGCGCGGCCGCATGCAAATTTAACGCTGTCTTGGGGGTGTAATGATGGAAAATAAATATATAATAGTTGATGGAAAAGAAATCATTTTAGAAAACGAAAAAAATCTTCTCGAGGTCGTCAGAAAAGCCGATATAGATATTCCTACGTTTTGCTATCATTCGGATCTCAGCGTTTACGGCGCTTGCCGGCTTTGCATGCTGGAAGTTGAAGGCCGCGGCCTGATGCCGTCCTGCTCGACGCCGCCCGAAAGCGGAATGAAACTTAGAACTAACACGGAAGAAATACGCGAAATAAGAAAAACTATAGTCGAATTGCTTCTGGCCAACCATGACATGAGTTGCCCGACATGTCAGAAGAGTTCGTCCTGCCAGCTTCAGAGCCTTTCGAAAAAACTCGGCATTGATAAAGTCCGGTTCAAAACGCTTCACGAAAAAAAGCCTGTCGATACGTCTACCCATTCGATAGTGAGGGACCCGAACAAGTGTGTAATGTGCGGAGATTGCGTAAGGACGTGTTCGGAGATACAGGGAGTGGGCGCGATAGATTTTGCCCATCGCGGTTCAAAAGTTTCCGTGGAGCCGTCTTTCGGTAAAGACCTCGCGCGCGTTGAATGCGTTTTGTGCGGCCAGTGCGTCAGAGTCTGTCCGACCGGAGCGCTTACCGTGAAATCAGAAGTTAATGAAGTGTGGGCCGCTCTTGGCGATAAGAATAAAAAAGTGGTCGTTCAGATAGCGCCTGCCGTAAGAGTGGCGCTCGGAGAGCTTTTCGGGTATGAAGCTGGAACGACGGTTACCGGCCAGATCGTCGGTTCATTGAAGCATATGGGTTTCTTCAAGGTATTCGACACTTCTTTTACGGCCGATCTTACGGTCATAGAGGAAACCGAGGAATTTTTAAAACGGTTTGAAAAAAATGAAAATCTTCCTCTTATAACGTCATGTTGCCCCGGATGGGTGAAGTACGCCGAACAGTATAATCCGGAGATATTGCCGCATCTTTCATCTTGCAAATCTCCGCAGCAGATGTTCGGTTCGCTCGCCAAAGAAATGCTTCCGGGTATGCTCGGTATTGAAGAAAAAGATCTGGTGGTGGTTTCCGTAATGCCGTGCACCGCTAAAAAATTCGAGGCCCGCCGCGACGAATTCATGCATTCGCAAAGGCGCGATGTCGATTTCGTTTTAACGACTCAGGAACTTGCCAGAATGATCGAAGAATCAGGTTTATCGTTTAAAAAAATACAGCCGGAGTCGTTCGACCTGCCTTTCGGCTATAAAACCGGCGCCGGAATAATATTTGGCAACTCCGGAGGCGTCACCGAGGCGGTTTTAAGATACGCCGAGGAGAAGGTAACCGGTAAAAAAAGCGATGCTTATGAGTTTAAAGCCGTACGCGGCATGGAAGGCGTAAGGGAAATAAAAGCGTCTTTCGGCGGCGTTGAAGTAAAAGTCGCCGTCGTTAATAGCCTCGGCAACGCAAAAAAAGTGATAGAAAAAGTTAAAAATGGTAAATGCGATTATCATTTCATTGAGATCATGGCATGCCCGGGAGGTTGCATCGGCGGCGGCGGCCAGCCGGTGACGGGCGGTTCCGGCGTTAATTCTGACAGGACTCGCGCGATATATGATAACGATAAAATGTTACAGCTTCATAAGGCGCAGCAGAATCCTTATATTGAGGAATTATATTCGAAGACGCTCGGAAAGCCGGGTTCGAAAAAGGCGCATCATCTTTTACATACTGCTTATTACAGCCGCAGAAGGATTTCAGAGGACGGCCTGTCGCTGATCCACTCCGGCGAAGGCGAAAAGATAGCCGTGAGCGTGTGCGTGGGAACCAGCTGTTATCTTCGCGGGGCGCAGGATCTGTTGCACCGGCTCATTCATTATATCGAGGAACGCAATTTAAACGGGATCGTTGACGTTTCGGCGTCGTTCTGCTTTGAAAAATGTAATAAGGGACCTTCCGTTTCGGTAGCCGGGAAATCTATCGAAAAATGCACTTTTGAAGTCGCCTGCGCGGCTATAGAGGAACAGGTTAATAAAATAAAAGCGGCGATCTGACCGCGCCGCCCATGAGGTCTCCGGAAAAGGCGCATCCAGCCTTTTCCGGGGCTCCTCCCGTTGGAAAATAACGGAAGGCCGTATTTATCATGGGCTTGCGAAACGGCATCGAATATGAGATAATGATATATCGACGATAAACCATGGAGAGTGCCATATGATCGATAACGACCGGAAGATAATATATACCAGCAAGGCCAGATGCCGCGACTGCTACAGATGCCTTCGTCAGTGCCCGGTAAAGGCTATCAGGATGTCTAACGGGCAGGCGGTGGTTGACGACGAACGTTGTATTTCATGCGGGACATGCGTTTTAGAATGCCCTCAAAAAGCGAAGGCTGTAAGAAATGACACGGGCCGTGCCGCTTCGCTCATAGCTTCGGGCGCGACCGTTGCGTTAAGCGTGGCGCCGTCATTTGCGGCTGTTTTTCCGGGATGGATGCAGAAAAGACTCGTCTCCGCCGTCCGAAAACTTGGATTCCGCTATGTCGCTGAAACATCCATCGGCGCCGAAATAACGGCTAAATTAACGGCCGATGAACTCAAATCGCGCTCGGGCAGACCGCTTATATGTTCCGCCTGCCCCGCGGTCGTAAGTTATATTGAAAAATATAAGCACGATATGGTTAAAAACATAGCGACGGTGGTTTCGCCGATGATAGCCCACGCTAAGCTCATAAAAAACAAGCTTGGTTCCGATGCGAAAGTAGTGTTCGCGGGTCCGTGCATCGCGAAAAAATCCGAGGCTCAAAGACCTGAATATGAAGGCATCGTCGATGTAGTGCTGACTTTTGCCGAACTGTCAGAATGGCTCGCTCAAGAAAATGTGAATCTTTCAGAATGCGAAGAGAGCGGGTTTGATGACACGCCCAGATCCGCCGCCCGCTTTTTTCCTCTTGCCGGAGGATTGGCCAGGACCGCGATGCTTGAAACCGATATGCTGGGCGCGGATATTATAGCCGTGAGCGGATTTGCCGACGTCAGCGAGGCGATTTCGAATGCCGGCCACGATTCTAAATTAAAGATAATAGAACCTCTGTTTTGCCATCAGGGCTGTATCAACGGCCCCGCTAT
>CAZJFS010000144.1:0-11317 GCA_964545075.1 uncultured bacterium | reverse complement strand
TTCTATGTAAGGCCTTTTAAGGGCCGAAGCGTTCGGAAGCATTTTTTCCATGTCGAGCATGATCTGTTCGTTTCCAAGGATCGATAAGCCCTGGGTAAGCTTGAGGATTATGTCGGGCGTGGTCTCGCGCACGAAAAGTTCGAGCATGAGATTTATTATGCGCTTATCCTGCGTCTTTAATATCAGCAGGCCGTAAGCCGCGGAATCGCGCATGGCGACGTTGGTGGACCTGATCATATCGGATATGGCGTTAAACGTCGAATCGGGATTTCGTTTCCAGGCGGCTATAACGGCGTTCGCCTTTATGCGGTTATCGCTGTGGCTCATGTACGGAACGATTATATCGAAGATCTCCGGTTCGTCTATGCATCCGAGGCCCTCGAGCGCGTTGGCGCGGATCCTGTATTCCTGAGTTTCCTCGGCCGCGAATTTTTTCAGAACGTCGATCTCGCTTTTGCCTCCGAGCGTTCCAATGACCCTTAAAATTTGAGATTTAACCTGAGGCTCGCTTTCGACGTAAAGCCTTTCGATCAGATATTTTATTGCGTCCTTAACGCCCTTCGAATTTTTGTTGGCGTATAAAAGTTTGGAAACCGCTTCGGCGCGCCGGGCGGGGTTGTTGTTGCTCAGATCGAGCACTAAAAAGGCCATATCTATCTCTTCGATATATTTCGGCTTTTCTTCGACCTGGCTTTCTTTAACGCCTATTATGGTTGAAAAATCTACTTTTTCCTCTTTCTTCGCCTGGTGGTCGTGAGTCTTAAGGCCGCGCCCTGAAATGGCTGGCGGAATCTGGGACGGACCCTGGAATTTATTGAACGCGAAATTTTCAGGCTGCTGACTTTTCTGGGCGAGCTTGCTGAAAATATTGTTTATGGCTTTTTTGGCGGCGTATCTTATGGAAGTGTCCTCGTCATTGCTGGCTTTTTTCAGGAACGGAAGGGCGTTTTCCCCGCCTATCTCAAAAAGCCTGAGGCAAACCTGTTCCTTTTCCTTGTTGGTGCCGTTGTTGTATATTTCCGTAAGTTTGGCCAGATCGCTCACCGAGCTGATGTTTTGAATACTGCTCTTATGAGTTTTTATCCTCTGGTTCACGGATTCGACGATCTCTGAAAGCACTTTGTTTTGAGGATGGTTCGGGTTGGCCGCGATAATCCGCTCGATTTTGTCAACCGTATAGCCGTCGCCTTTATTACATAGAGCGAATATGCTTTTTTTGAGTATTTCCATATCGTGTTCTTTCAGGATAAGCTCGATGAGCATTTCCTGGCATCTGGCGTCGGCGATGACGGCGAGTATGTATGCGCCGGAGTCGCGAAAGAACACCTCGTCGGCGTTTATCATTTCGGAAAGTTTCTCGAGAGCGAGAGCCGGATTCAAAGCGTAAAGCGCCTTCGCCGCGTTAGCTTTTACGCGGTTATCGGGAGAATTTAAAAACGGAAGGATTATAGGGATTATGTCGAGCGAATAAATGAAGCCAAGCCCTTCGAGAGTGTTGGCCACGACGCGCGAATCGGGGTGCCACAAAAACTTTTTCAGAAGAAGGATAACGGTCGAATCGCCCAATTTTCCGATAAGTTTGGTAAGGCGTGAGATGATCTGAGAGTCCTGTTCGTTGTCGAGCGCGCTTATAAGCATGCTCAAAACCTCTCTGGCCTTTATCGATTTACGGGACATATCGCGGACGCTGTCAACGGCTTCGATCCTGAGTTTGGGATCGGGCGAAACTATTTTCTGCGCCAGAGCGCTAAGATCCACTTCGAGGATAAGTTCTTCCAAAAACGGCCCCCTGTTTCAGATGGATAACATTTTTCAGTAATTATAGCAGAATGCCGTTATAAATTCAAGCGGTTTCTCTTATTAGTAGCTATAAATATTTTATTGACTTTGATTTATATTTTTAATATAATTAATGTGGATAGTTCGCGGCGGCGACGTTGAACTGAAATAATTTATTTGAAAGGGTTTTAGCGCTTTTGCACAACCAGCTGAAACTGAAGTTTATCGTATTATTCATAACACTCGTGGGACTTTCACAGATTTCCGGATGCGGCTGCTCGAAAAAAAACGGCGATTACATCGATCCCGGCGCCGGAACCGTAAATTATGAAAAATTCAGCCGCGACAACTTCGTTAATTCATTCCAGGCCTATCTGCGTGAAATTGACAACATCAAGATAATCAAAAAAGTCAAGAAAAACGTGGAGGCTACGCTTTATAACGTCATAACCGAAACGGCCGTGCTATCCCCGTACGAACTGGCTTACGAAGAAGGCATGAATTATTATAAGCTCAAAAGATTTGACGACAGCGCGCGATGTTTTAAAAGGGCGCTCTCATACCCGAGCGTTCCGCCTAATAAAGTGCTTGAAATAAAATTCCTGCTAATGGACTCGTTCCGCGAACAGGGCAAAGACTCCGAATATTCCTCGCAGCTGAACGAATACAAACAAAAATACGTTGAAATCAAACAGAGCTGTGAAACCGAATTCGCCTCGAAGCAACAACAAGAGGCCATAATATTTACCTTTTTAAAAAAATATGGAGCGCCGATAAATGAGAGTCCAAAATAAAAACATTTTATCCATCATCCGAAATAAAACCAGCGACAACCGCGGAATGGTCTTTTACTGGATCATCGGACTCATCGCCATTCTCTTCATACTTTCCGAATCCATACTCTACCGCCTTAGAAACGAAATACTCCAGTCCAACCTCATAATGCGCGCCGAAATAGTCAACAGCGTCTGCGACGCCATGATCGAAGAAGCTTTCATGGATATCAGGCTTAAAATGAACGATCACACTAAGGTCTCCGACTCCACGAGCCCTTATAATATTTTAAGGTGCGGCTGGGGAAACACAAACCCTCCGGCGATAGCGGTCCAGACCCCAATCGCGATATCGCTGGCTAAAAAGCATCACTTCATGGACCCTAAGAACATGGGCGTATCCGCCACATATGAACAGATAACGGCCTACAAAAAAGACCTGAGAGGCGTTGAACGCAAAAACATGCCGCTCAAGGAATCGTACGGCGTATTAAAGATCACCGCAAAAGCTTCGCTTGAGGGCTATACGAAAACAGTATCGGCCTATAAGGATATAAAGGTCGTAAGGGTCGTCCCGCCCTTCCCCGATTTTTCTCTTTTCGTTCGCGACGGCGGAAGCAAGATGGCCAATTATAATTACGAAGATCTCACGAAGCCATTCATGAATTATAACGCATGGCCCGCATATTACGGAGGAAAACCGCTTAACTTAAAGATATTGAGCGGAACCAACGCGACCAAAACCGGGAAAATATTATTCGGCGGCGGCGGCGTCAGCGCTCTTACGTCAAAACATATGGAAGGATTCGACCCGCTCCCCAAATCCAAAGAGTTTGGCGACCACATGCCTATAATTTTAAATCTCGCCAACATAAGCGTTTTAAACCAGGACGACGGTACGGCCCTTCAAAAAATAAACGGCAGGGGAACTCGCTTTCCGCTGGATCCCACCAACCCGACCGGACCCCAATTCGAATGCGAGCGCATGTACCCGAGCTTCGATTTCTTCGGAATAACCTTCTCCGATCCTAACGACAGCACGAAAACTTCCAGCATAGCCGAATACGTCAATAATCCGCTGCCGCCCAAAATGAAAATAATGTCTTATCTCACGGGAGATCTCGCAAAAAGCGGAAAAACCACGGACGTAGAGCTCAAGCACAGGACAATGATGATAGGCATGGGCCACGAAGTGGGCGTCGAAGGCGAAGCGGACCCGTTCGGGCATGATAAAGCCGGCGGCTACTATAACTATTTTGAAAACTACATCAAATTCTGTAAAACCGAGGACCGCGCATACGTAAACCCGCTCTATACCGGCATCGAGCTTTTCGGCGCCGATCTCAGGGAAGGCCGCGACCCTGAAAAAGTCCACATAGCGAGAGTTTATGGAAACGTATTCGCCTCGTTCCTCCAGCCCGTCGTCTATCAGAACGAAAAATTCGGAAAGGACGACGCGATCATACTTCCATGGTATAACTTCGGCGACAAGGACTATACGGCGCAGCGCGCCATGCTGCCAAAAAAATTAAATAAAGAAAAAAGCAAGATGATCAATCTTTCCCTCGATATCTCTAAAATGAAGGCCGGGTTCCTGCCACAGTTCGGCGTCAACAAGAAAGGCGACCAGATCGATACCGATCCGGCTTTTTCAGGAAACGCCTATATCGACAACAATGGCCAGAAAACGACGCCGGACGACAAAAATATCGCGTACCGCCACATAATGTCGACGGTAAAACTCATGCCCCACGACGTATATCAGGGAAAGGACGCCGACAGTTCGGACACGCTGGTGCCTTACGATAACAACACCGTCAAGATCCAGGAGCTTGCCGACCAATTCCCGCTGGATCTGGCGCCTGAAATGGCCTCATACAGCTTCGCGAACGCGAAGGATTTCATATACAATCTCTGTTACATGAAAAAGCTCATAACGCCTCAGGAGTCACCCGACAAGAACTGGCACATCTACCTTGACGGAATCTGGTATCTCGAGGGCATGAAGGCTTTTGAGGACCAATTCCAGCAGCTGCGCCTCCCCCCCGACGGCCCTGGCGGCAGCCCGCTTTTTATTAACGGCAAAGGAGTCATTGCTTCGATCTTCGGCACCGACATACTTTTAAACGGCATAATGAAAGACGAAAAGTCCGAGGACGCCCAGGTTTCATTTATAACCGCGCCCAATCCGCTTCACGAAAAAATATTGAAACTTCCTGAAGAGATCCGAAACACTATCTTTTCATCCCAGGCCGGCGACATCTGGGTGACCGACGCGTATATCCAGGCATCCATTTGCGCGGGAATAGGCACGCTCCACTATAAGGACAACCCGAACCTCAACAGCAAAACATACACCGCCAATATATTTTTTCCTTTCAGCGGCCCCGACTCCAAAAAAAAGGACAGGCCCTACCATTATGACAGTTTTTATATCAGGGGAAATCTCATAACCAATTATTTGAACCTTAAAATGCTTGAAGATACGGACCCTTCCAATAAAAACAAAAAACTGGGCGGCGGCACCGTCGCTTACGACGAGAATCTTTTCCCGGATCGCACCGGAAAAGGCGATGCCGATGAAAATTATACCGTCAACATGAGCCAGTGCTACACATTTTACAAGATCGAAGTCAGTAAAGACGGTAAAAAAACCGAGACCGAGGCCGTCGAATAGCGGCCGCGCATGGCGGAATTTTTTATGATTACAAGCGTTCTGACAAGAAAATTTTATATTATAATCATCCTCCTGCTATCGTTTCAAATGGCGGGATGCTCCTGCGGCGAAAAAAAAGCCGGTAAAAAACTTATCTACGAGTCGGGCCGCACTTATGAATCCGACGCCGAAGAGATGAGGACGGAAAGCGCGATGCCCGGCATGGGAAAAGACGGCGTCGCCTACCTGGGAAAAGGTTACGGCAAAGGCGAAAAGCCCCCGGAACTCGAGGCGCTTGAAAAAGCCGGCAAAGACGCGGCCAAAAATAAGGACTTCAAAATAGCCGAATCCCTCTTAGCGGAGGGGAATTACTCCGAGGCGATTAAATATTATTCAAGAACCGGCGGCAATATTTACGTCGAACGAAGAATGGCCGCCTGTAAAGCTTCGATGGAACGCGTGGAAGCGCTCGAAAATCCGGAAATAAAAAAAGCGTCGCAACTTATGGTTGACGGGAGGCCCGAGGACGCGCTGGGCGTTTTAAACGGCATTGAAAAATCCGCCGAAAGCGGCCCGGAGACGAATGTTTTTCTCGCGAAACGCGTCAACGCGATGAAGCTTAGGATATACAAAAATAACGACAACGATAAAGGTTTGGCGACGGAATACGAAAAACAGATAAAAATACAGGACAAAGTGCTTAAAAAAACGGCGAATACATGGACTCCTCCAATCGAAAGGTGAAACGAATTATGAATTTTAATTTTGAAAGCATAAAAAAAAGCCGACGCGCCATGACCTTCATCGAACTTCTCGTCGCGATGGTTCTTTTTACGCTTCTTATGTGGCCGATGTACCAGATCTTCGTACTCTCCGCCAGAGGCAGCATGAGAACGGGCGACGTCACGATCGCCATAAACGTCGCGACTGAAATAATAGAGCTTTTGAAGAACAAGCCTTTCGACGCGCTTACGATGCAGGACCCTAAATCTGATTTAAAACCGGTAATGGAAGAAAAGGAAGTCGCGGAGCTGCTGTCGAAATCCTTCAACAAAAAATTCCCGACGGACGCTGGGCGCTTCATTCGCCAGGTCGAAATAACGCCTTTGCAGCAGGTCGAAACCGCGCGCGGAAAAGAGTTCACTTACGTCCAGATAGTCGTGAACGTTTACTGGACGGACAAACTCGGCAAGAATAAAGGCCCTATATCGCTTTTCGCCCTGTCGCCTAACGAAAACATAGCTCCCAAATAAGTTTTAAGGAATAATTTTATGAAATTCGTCTTCAAAAATAAAAAAGCCTTCACCATGGTCGAGCTCATGATAGTCATGGGACTTTCGCTCATGCTTCTAATGGCGGTGTATAACCTCTTCATAAAATCATACGACATATACAAATACAGCGAGGACGAAATAAACGCTCAGAATTCATCGCGCATAATCCTCGAATGGCTCAAGACCGACATACGCGCCGCCGTCTTTCCCGACGGCCTCGTCGGAGATAAATTCATCATACAGGACCCGATAAAGGTCGGCGACAGGGAGGTCGGCGGCTCGAGAATACGTTTCGCGAAATTCAACGGCATCGACAAGGACGGAAAGCCGATCATCGAAAAGATAATGTATATCTTCGATCAGAGCAACGGCAAGGTCAAACGCGCTAACTGGTCCGGAAAATGGGAACAGGCCAACAACACCGTCGAGAACGAGCGCGTGATCTATTCCCTGAGTTCTCTGCCCGACAAAACCAACGGCAGCTACCTTTTCTTCAACACTTTCTATACCGACACGGACCGCGAGGGTTTTAAAGGCCGGCTGTTCGTATTCGTCGGGCTGCGCGCGATGTACGGAAATACCCATTCGAAACACGAACTCAAGATGAATATGGTGGTCGGCCCGCGCTTCATAACGTCTAAAGACCGCGAGCCTTTCTGGAATTTAAACCCCATGTCTAAATTAAAAGTCGAAGAATTCAATAAATAAATAAACAGAATACGGAGAAAAGATACAATTGGAAAATTTCATCAAAGATATCGTCCTCTCGAAAGAAAACGGACCGGAAAACTTCAATTTGCTTGAAAATTACGCGTTAAACGCCGGAATGTCGATCTTTCGCGCCTGCGATATAGCCGCCGTCGCGGAAGGCTTTCATCCCGCGCTGCTTCAAAATCCCGCGACCGCTAAAATGAAATACGCCATCTCGATGGCGTTTCATCTTTCGGATTCCATCCTGGAAAGCATTTTTACCGAGCCCACGCCTCTTTACGCGATGCATTACAACCGCGTCAATTCCTTTCTCGACGACGCCGCCTTAAAAATCACGGCCATAATCCAGAATTCCGGCTTCGAAGCCATGCCCGTCGCGGCTTCCCAGATAATCGACAAGGCGTCTCAAAAAAGCTATCTTAATCATAAGCTGGTTGGAAAAGCCGCCGGAACCGGATATATAGGCAGAAACAACCTGCTCGTCTCGCCTGAATTCGGCTCGCGCATGAGGCTCGTAACCGTCCTTACCGACGCGCCGCTCGCGGTAACGCCTCCTCTGGCGGGCGACTGCGGAAACTGCCGCGCATGCCTCGCCGCCTGCCCGGTCGGAGCGATAGGCGAAAGCGCCTCCGATTTCCGCCTTCCGAAGTGCGTCGAGCAGATCTCGAAATTTCAAAGGCTTATGTTCGTTACCAAGGGCATCTGCGGAATTTGCGTAAAAGCCTGCAGGGGCCGTGAAAATTAATGGGAAAGCCTAAATTTCACCAGAGCGTCCTTCTTTTTTACGGAATACTTTTCACCGACGCGGAAACGCTCGAAAAAGCCGAAGCGGAACTCACGAAAAGGCACGGCGCGATAATTTCCAAAAGCCGCGTTTACGATTTCAATTATACGGGTTACTACCGGAAGGAAATGGGCGGCGCCGACATCAAGCGCGTTTTTTACGCCTTTGAAAAACTGATAATGCCGGACGAGCTCGCGGACGTCAAAACCGCCAGCAACGCCCTCGAGCTGACGTTTTCGAAGGACGGAGTCAACCGCTCGATAAACCTAGATCCGGGTTATCTGACCCTCGCGAAGGTCGTTCTGGCCTCGGCCAAGGACAACATACAGCGGATATATATAAAAGACGGAATATACGCCGAAATAACGCTTTACTATAAGAACCATTCCTTCACGCCTTTCGAATGGACCTTTCCGGATTACCGCGAGAGCTATATCTCCTACTTCAACGAACTGCGGAACACATACAGGGACCTTATGAAAACGGCATCTGAAACAAAACGGACGAATATAAAATGAAAACTGGGACGGTCAATATAAAATTTTACTCGCTGACGCTGGTGCTTTTAAACGTCATATGGGGCGGCACTTACGTCGCAACCAAAATCCCGATGGAAACGGAAAAAATAACGCCGATCGCGCTCGCCTTCATAAGGTTTTCGATGACGGGCCTTATAATGATCCCCTTCCTTCTCACGAAATACCGCGCCGTAAAGTTATCCGCAAGAGACCTTCTGACATGCTTCAATCTGGGCATCGTCGGATTCACTCTGGCTTACATCCTCCAGAATATAGGCTTGAAAAGCACTAAAACCATGAACGCCGCGCTCGAGATAGCCTCGGAGCCTATAACGATGATCCTTCTGGCGTCGATGCTTCTGCGGGAGCGCATAACGAAAGCCATGTGGATAGGCATAACCCTTTCCCTGTCAGGCGTCCTTCTGATAATACTGCCCCCTGAACTCTCGAAATCAGCGTCCTCGACGGCGGCAACGTCCGGATATTCGATACTGGGCGACGCCCTTGTCCTGCTCTCGACCGTCTGCTGCTCGTTTTACACAATATGGGGGCGCGAAATAGTCAAGCGCGTACCCAGTTTCGTCGTAACGGCATACGCCGTCATAATCGGCGCGATATTTTTATATCCCTGCGCGCTTTACGAAGGCGGGCTTCCCGCCGCCGTTAAAATGTCCGGAGCGTCGTGGCTGTGCGTCTTATATCTGGCTTTATTCGCGACGGCGTTCGCGTATTTCGTGTGGTATTATCTGCTTGAAAAATTGAACGCCTCGTTCATGGGGATATTCTTAAACCTTCAGCCGCTTATAGGAATTTTGCTCGGCAACCTTCTTCTCAGGGAGCCTCTCACGCAATGGACCTTCTCAGGCGGAGCGCTTATAATAGCTGGCGTTTATATAGCCTCGCAGTTCGAGGGATCACAAAAAGAAAAGGCGGTGTCGGATCCGGCATGAAATTTTTATCGTTCGCAAATATCATCAAAACGCAATATACCATCAGAATAAATCATTTACAGCGGATAAATTCGGCGTTTGACGTTCGCGCGCTGATGCGCTCCCTGCTGATCGCGGCCGCGATAATTTCCGCCGTCGTTCACTCACCCGCGCCCGCCTCTGGGCAGCAGGACGGCGACGCGACGCGGGACGGTTCAAGAACCGAAGAAAAAGGCGTCCGTGGAAAGCTGAAGATAGACTACGGAAAAAAAGCTGATTTTCTGAAGAAAGGCAAGAAATATCTCATGGAGGACGACCTGGAGTCGGCTATTTACTGCGCTACTTATGCCATAGCGAATAACTTCGACGCCTATGAATCGTACCTTCTTTTCGCCGACATTTATAAGAAAAAAGAATCGGACAGGGACGAAGCCGCATCGCTCGAAAGCGTCGTAGCGAACGCGCCTAACGAAAGGCTCAAAAAAGAAGCCCAAAAAAGGCTTGACTCGGTCCTTAAAAAAATAAAGTCCGAAAACATAAAAAAACGCGCGGAGGCGGTAAAGGAAAACCCTCAAAGCGCCAGCCGCGTGTTAAGGCTCGGCGACGTCCTGTCGTCGTATAAGGACGACGAGGGCGCCGAACTTCAATATAAATACGCGGACACGCTCGGAAAAAAAATGAAAAGCTCGAAATACGCCCAGATCAGGCTATATCTCAGGACCGGCAAGACTTTCGAAGCCCGTAAACAAATCAAAAACTACCTGGCCCTGGAACCCGACGATACGCAGATGGTATATCTTTTAGCGTATAACGGCTTTAATTTCAGCGAAATAAAGGAGCTGGGCTATAACGGCGGCGGTAAAATAGACATGAGAAAATTCAACCGCGTTTACGCCGAATTTTATTTCAAAACCGGCTATTACCAGTATCTTAAAGAAAAATTCGAATCGGCCAGAATCAGCTTCACTTACGCGCTCGAATACTTCTCGACGCACGCCGGCGCCCATAAATATCTTGGCGATATTTATTACCGCGCGGGAATGTTCCGCGAATCGCGCGAACATTTGAAGATAGCTTACGAAATAATCCCCACGGACTACGAAGTCGGCCTCCAGCTTTCAAAAGTGCTTCTTTTAATGGATAAGAAGAGCGAAGCTCGCTATATCTTAAAAGGCCTGATAAAAACGAACAACAAATCAAAGGAATACGCGGCCCTCTTAAAAGAATCGGGAATGCGCCAGATAGAAATTGAAAAACTCGGATACGAGGACCCGGACATGCCGCCTCCAAGGCGCAGAAAACCTCAGTCGCAGCAGGGAACGGAAGGGCAGCCCGGAATGCCTGGAACGCCCGCGACCCTCACGGCGCCGGGTTTGAACGACCCTTTCTACGCCCAGCCGCTAACTTCCCAGCCATACGTCGATCCGCTCACTTTGCAGCAGCAGCAGAACCTGCAGAACCAAATGCCCGCCATGCCTCCAATGCCGCAATAAAAGCGACGGCAAAACCGCTTCAGCCATGCCGTTAACGTGAAAATTTGACATATTTTCGCGATTGGATTATAATGATAATTGTAGGGCATGATGTACCCGGGTCAAAACAAAGGGTCGGGCAGCGAAAGCAACGAAGGGGAGGTGGGTTTTATGTATAGCATGCAACTTTCCACCGCCGAACAGGAGCTTTTATTTACGATGGTCTCGAAAGAGCTCGAAGAAACAAGGGTCGAATGCCATCACACCAAGAACAACGATTACAAGGAATATCTCAGAAACCGCGAAAGCATACTCAAAGACATGCTCCAGAAGATGATGTGAGTAAAAACCCCGAATCCGTTATGGATCCGGGGTTTTATATATTCATTGTTTTTTTCCTTATTTTTTTTCGGCTTTTTTC
>CAZJFS010000143.1:0-11329 GCA_964545075.1 uncultured bacterium | reverse complement strand
CCACAGCATCACGCACGCCAGAGTCGCTTTCGGGGCCAGAGCTATAAAAACTCCGGCCGTCGTGGCAACTCCCTTGCCGCCTTTAAATTTCAAAAAGATCGTAAAAACATGCCCCAGGATCGCGGCGACGCCTATTAAAAAATAACACGCCTGTGAATATTCGCCGAAATTTCTTCCCTGCGCCAGATACACCGGCAAAAAGCCCTTGAATATATCTATCGCCATCACCGTGATGCCTATTTTAGCGCCCAGAACGCGAAAGGCGTTCGTCGCGCCGACGTTCCCTGAACCTTCTTTTCTTATATCGACATTTTTCAGGAATTTTCCAAATAAAAAACTTGTCGGCAGCGAACCGACAAGGTATGCGAACGTCAAAAACATTAATAATTCAGCCAATTAAGCTCACCGTTCTTTTTATTTTATTTTTTAGGACTGTCCTCTGATTCGCTTTTTTTAAAAAATATTCTCACCGGATAGCCTTCGAACTGAAAAGCGTTGCGAAGCTTGTTGACGAGATAATTTTTATAGGAATTCGAGACGATCGTAACGTTATTGACGAACATTACTATCGACGGAGGCGTTTTTGATACCATCGTCGAATAGTAAATCTTGAGCATCCTTCCTTTGAATGACGCCGGCGGATGAAGCGCTACGATCTCGGTTATATACGTATTTAACATGGAAGTGGTTATGCTCGCGCTCATCACGTTCTCATAAATCCTGACGGCTGCTTCCAGCGGCTCCTCGACGTCGACATCCTTGAGCGTGCTCATGAAATAGCACGGAACGTTTCGCGAATCGGGAAATTCCTGATGCAGATAATCCACCACCTGTTTTTTCAGCTCTTCAATCGCCGTCTTTTTAACGAGATCGATCTTATTGAAAGCTATAACGACGCCTTTTCCGTTCTCGAAAGCCACGTCCAGTATATGTTTGTCCTGAAAGGTTATGCCTTTCATTATGTCGATTAAAATTATAGCCACATCGCAGCGTTCAAGGGTTTTCAAAGCCCTGTTGACCGAATACGATTCTATGCGATCATATGAGGACGTGTTTTTACGAATCCCCGCGGTATCGATAAGCGTTAATTTATGACCCTTATATTCAATATGGGTATCGATGGAATCGCGCGTCGTCCCTGGCACGTCGTCAACGACGTTCCTTTCGAATCCAAGCATTGCGTTGAGATACGAAGATTTTCCGGAGTTCGGCTGGCCGATGATGGCTATTTTCTGCCCAAACGCATTTTGCTCCGCGGCATCTTCCGATCCGAGGCCGCCGAATACTTCCAGCGCTTCTTCGCCTTCATCGGTTTTCGCTACTTTTGTCTGTGAAGCGTGCGCTTCATCATTCTTTTTGGACCTGGGATTTTTCTTTGTATTTCTGCGGGTCTTGATCTTTTCCTCTTCTTCTTCGGCATCATATTTTTTCACGACCGGCTTTTTAAAACCCTTTTCAGCGACCAGGGCGGTCACGCTGTCGAGAAGATCGGCCACGCCGGTTCCGTGTATGCCGGAAACCATATGGACCGTCTTAAACCCGAATTTGTGGAATTCGTAATCCACTTTCAGGACGTTGCGGTCGTCGACCTTGTTGATGACCTCGATAACCTCTTTATTCGATTTTCGCAGCAGGTTCGCGATCTGCTCGTCCAGAAGGCTTATCTGAGACATGCCGTCAAGCACGAAGAGTATGATATCGGCATCGGCGATATATCTTTTCAGAAACCTTATTATGGTAAGGTTGAGCTTGTTCTTTTCGCTCATGTCCATTCCGGCCGTATCTACGAACTCAAGATCATATCCGTTCCATTTGAACGTTTCATGTATCGCATCCCTCGTAAGATACGGGGTTTCGTGAGTGAGCGCCTTGCGCCGGCCGATTATGCGATTGAAAAGAGTCGATTTGCCGGCATTGGGCCGTCCCATGATAACTATTTTAGGCAGCATTATTGTAACCTCGCTAAATTTTATTGATAGATTTGCTATTTTGTTATGAGTTCGAGAATACCCTCGAAATCGTTACCGGCGACCTCGATCTGACACCCGAGCTCGGATGCCATGTCGTCTATCGTTACGTCGTCCAGAAAACTTTCTTCATTGAGCATGATCCTGGGTATAACGACAGGGTGATCAGGTATGTCGCGAGGATTTTTCTGAAAATGCCCGATGATGTCGCGGCCCGTAAGAAGACCGGTCACCGTGACGCTCTTTCCAAAAAATTCATTTTCAACGGTCGCCAGGTTTATCTTCAAACCGGAAACCCGGTTATTGAGATCGTGTATGACGTTCTTAATGGCCGCCTCGCCATGAACGCCCGTCACGAAAGTAAATTCCTTGGGATATTTCAATTTGTTGGGAATCCTGCTTTTCGCGGCGTGGTAATCGTCCATGAATGAACGGACAATGCCTATGCCGTTTTCAAACTGCGGATACTCGTCGTATTCGTCGCCTTCGGGAAAGTTAACTCCGGCCATCAGATAAAATTCGTCGGCTATATAAACAAGCCCTTTGTCGAAACGGCGCCGGAACTTATTCTGAAAGGGTTTCACAAGATTAATTACGTTGGCGGCTTCCTTCGGCGTAAAGCATTTCAGAGGCGTCAGCTCCTCGCGGAATTTGGTAAGCCCCACCGGAACTATTCCGATGCTTTCAAGCTGGGGATAAAAATATGAAAGATCCTCTATCGTTTTGACGAGCTCCTCGCCGTCGTTGACGCCCGGCATTACGACGACCTGAGTGTGAATGGAAATGCCGCCGGATGTAAGTTCCTCAAGCTGCTTCATTATGTTTTCAGCTTTATGGCTGCGCAGTATCTGTTTTCTTAATTTCTGGTTCGTAGTGTGGACCGAAATATAGAGAGGCGACAGATAGAGCGATTTTATCCTTTCAAAGTCCTGCTCCTCCATTTTCGTCATAGTCACGAAATTTCCATATAAAAAAGACAGCCTGTAATCTTCGTCTTTTAAGTAAAGTGATTTTCTAAGCCCCGCGGGCATCTGATCCATGAAGCAGAATATGCAGTTGTTAGCGCAGCGCGTTATCTTATCGAAAACCACGTCTTCAAAACCGATGCCGAGATCCTCGCCGTAATCCTTTTCTATATCGAATTCAATAAGTTCCGCTCGTCCACGTTCGACAAGCACTTTCAGATTGCAATCGGGACTCTGATAATTGTAATCGATAAGATCGGTCAAAACATGATCGTTTATGGATATCACCCTGTCGCCTTTTTTTATTCCAGCCTCGAAAGCAATGGAATTTTTAGCGACTTTAGACACCACCGCGTTATACTTATAAAATTCCTCGTCGCCGGCTTCAATCTGCCGCCCGCTAGTTTCACTTTCCATAAAATACTCCATTTCTATAAAAACGGCCCTACCTGTATAATAGCACAGGCGTCCTGGCGGCCCTTATCAAAAGGGTCGTCGTGGAACCAAGTAACATTTGTTGAAAGGTCGAATGACCGTAGGCTCCCATCATTATAAGATCGCAACCGGTCTCGTTCGCCTCCGAAATTATAGTATCCACCACGTCGCCGGATTTTAATATCTCGACCGGCTTAATATTATAGCTGTTAAGATATGAAACAGCTTCGGACAATATCTGTTTTCCGTCGGTTTCATCGTCATATACGGTTATGACCGAAAGTTCCAGCTTCGCGGCCAGCGTCAGATCGGCCACGACCTGAAGGGCTTTATTTGCCGATGCGCTTCCATCATAGGCGAACATCATTTTTTTGATGGCGCGGTACGTCTCCTCGACGACCATCACCGGTTTATTTGAAAGCCTGGTCGCGTTTTCCGTCGACGATCCGAGAAACTCGCCTCCAAAATTCGAATTTTCTCCGCGCTTTCCAAGAATTATGATGTCCGCCAGCTTCGCCTGTTCGGCGATCGCGTTCGGAATTATTCCGGGCATTATCTTGCACTCGCAGGCAACGTTTCCATCGGCGCATATTTGCTTGATCTTTTCAAGAGCCGCGTTGCCTTTTTCCTCGAGAGAATTTTTAACTTCGTTATGATATTCGAAGTTCGTAAGCGTCTCCGAAAGGAAGGAAAGATCGCGCAACATAGGCCCTTCCACCATCTTGATATCGACGATAAAAAGCGCGGTGATTTTCGCGTTATATATCTTCGCGAGCTCTATCGCGTAATTTATCTGCGATACGCCATAATTCGATCCGTCCACCGGAACAAGTATGTTTTTAAACATCAAACCTCCAAAGGAAAATAAGCTTTTTATTATTTAACTTTTTCGAATATATCGATCATGACCTTGCACAACATATCCGCGTGGTTCTTCGTTATTATCAGAGGCGGCGCGAACCTGAGAGTGTTAGGGCCGCAACCGAGTATTATGAGCCCTCTCTCAAAAGCCATATGAATTATTTTATCGCGCAGATCGGGATTGGGGTTGAAAGCTTTCTTGGTATCGACGATCTCCATGGCGAGCATCAGGCCGAGGCCGCGCACGTCGCCTATGAATTCGTATTTAGCGCCGATCTCTTCAAGTTTTCCTTTAAGATACGCGCCTACCGATTTAACGTTTTCGAGTATCTCGGATTTTAAAAGCGATATTGTTTCAACTGCAGCGGCGCAGGCTACCGGATTGCCGCCGAATGTCGAGGCATGCGCGCCGGGTTTCCAGTTCATGACTTCATCGTTCGCGCAGGTGATCGAAAGCGGAAGCCCCGAGGCTATGCCTTTCGCTATAGCCATTATATCGGGCTTGACTCCAAAATGTTCGATAGCGAACATTTTTCCGGTGCGCCCCATTCCCGACTGGACTTCGTCCACGACAAGCAAAATTCCGTGTTCTTTAGTGAGCTTTCTCATTTCATGCACGAATTCGACGGGTGGAACCACGTATCCGCCTTCGCCCTGAACCGCTTCCATGAATATGCATGAAAGATCTTCAGGCGAAACTATTTTCGTGAAAAGCGTATTTTTTATGAAATCGATGCATTCGAGATTGCATCCGGGATAGTGCGCTCCGAACTGGCAGCGCTTGCAGTATGCATACGGAGTGTGGACGATCCCCGGAAGAAGCGGATGAAAATTTTCATGATGGCGTATCTTCGAACCGTTAAGCGACAGCGACCCCATCGTCCTTCCATGGAAAGCGCCTATAAAAGCCATCATTCTGGGTCTGCGCCTTTTATTTCTGGCTATCTTCAAAGCCGCCTCTATGGCTTCCGCGCCCGAATTTCCAAAGAACGACATTACGTTTCCTTCGATCGGGACGATCTTCGACATTTCCTCGGCGAGTTTGACCTGCGGCTCATAATAAAAATCAGTGCCGGACATGTGTATGAGATTTTCAGCCTGTTTTTTTATTACTTCAACTATTCTGGGGTGGCAATGGCCCGTGGAACAAACGGCTATGCCTGATGAAAAATCAAGGAACACGTTGCCGTCTACGTCCTCGACGAACGCGCCTTCCCCGCTTTTGGCGACCATGCCGTAATCACGCGTATATGAGTGCGAAACGTATCTTCTGTCGGTATCTATAATTTTTTTGGCGTTAGGTCCAGGAAGTTCGGTTTTGATAATAATTTTACTATATTTCATAAAAACACCCCTAATTTTATTGAAAGATACGATCCTTCGCGGCCGTTTTCATACTACCTCGATACCACATAAATAGCGTATTTAAATGGCTCGGTTCTTTTTTATATGAATTTAAAACGTATTTTATTAATAATAAAACCGCGCTTTAAAAACAATCGCTTTTAAAACGCCGTTTATTATCGTCAGTAGGGTAGTATATAAAAATATATCAAAATAGTCAAGAGTACGAGTGAACTTTTTCGAAGGAAAAAATTATTTTGATGAGATTTTTTTATATTCGGATGCTTTTATGCAGTATTTTTTTAGTTTATACTGTATCTCGCCTTTTCCTATGCCGAGAATACGCGCGGCCTCGATCTGCCGGCCGCCGGTTTTCAAAAGCGCGGCGCGCACGATCAGTTCTTCCATTTTTTCAATCGAAATGCCGCTTTTTATAAGCGCGTCAACGGCGGGAGCGACCTCGTCTAATTTTTCAATGCCGGCCTTTTCATTATTGCCGAAATATGACGATGACGTTTCGGATACAATAGATTTAATGCCGCTCGCGGCGGCCGCTTTGACGTCGCCGGAAGAAGCCGGCGGCGAGTTAACTTCAATTTCGTTAAAAACGTCGCCCGCGGCGGCGTCCGTTTTTCTCCTGAAAAACCGCTGCGTTTCCTGCGACCCGACCTGATAAGGAAGAGATGCGATGGTTATGACATCGCTTTCCTCCACGGCGACCGCGCTTTCAATTACATTTTGAAGTTCGCGAACGTTTCCTGGCCAGCTGTATTCCGTGATGGCCTCTATGACGTCTAACGATAATCTTTTCGGGTGCTTTTCAAATTTTTTGCAGAATTTTTTTATAAAGAATTCACACAACGGCAAAATGTCCTCCCGGCGATCGCGAAGGGTAGGAATCAGTATGGAAACGACGTTGAGTCTGAAAAAAAGATCTTCCCTGAAGCGCTTCTCGCGCACCTCGGTTACAAGATTGCGGTGAGTCGCCGTAATGATGCGCACGTTAACTTTTATCGGCTTGACTCCGCCGATGCGTTCGAATTCACGCTCCTGGATTATGCGCAAAACTTTTGCCTGCGTCGTCAAAGCCATATCGCCAATCTCGTCGAGAAAAAGCGTTCCGTGATTCGCCATTTCGAATTTTCCTATCTTACGCTCGACGGCTCCCGTAAAAGAGCCCTTTTCGTGGCCGAAAAGTTCCGACTCGATAAGAGTGTCCGGAATGGCCGCGCAATTGACTTTTATAAACGGGAAATTTTTCCTGTTCGAATGATTGTGTATGGCCTGCGCCACGAGTTCCTTACCGGTTCCCGATTCGCCGCCTATAAGAACGGAAATATCCTTGTCGGCTATGCTTCTTATTTTGGCGAATACTTCGCGCATTTTTGGCGAGTGCCCGGTCATATTGTCGAAGGAAACTTCCTGAGCCGCTGAATTTTCAGGTTTTGGTACCGGCGCTTCGGAGAAATTCGCGAAAAATTTTTTTTCATAATCTTCTATCGCTTCGAAAAGGGCAGCCTCGGTATAGGGGTAAATAAACCCGTCGATAAGTTTATCGTTTAAAAGGCTAATGGCGCTGAATTTGTTCAATTCGGAAGCCACGCCTATAATATGAACGCCAGGCGAATAGTTTCTGACGTCGGCGAGATATTCGTGAGGCATTACATGGGCCGGCGAAACGTCGGCTATCAGCAGGTCAAAACTTCCAAGCCGCGAAATATCGACTATTTCGGTGTGGCTGGTTCGCGCGTCCACCGTATAGCGGTTCATAGAGAGCAATTTTTGTATGAAATCCACGCCCGGGATATCACCGAGAAGAATGAGGATCTTGATTTTCATTATTTTACCTTGACCATGTTTGAAACGCGGCCTTCAGCGTCCTTGACGCATGAAGAATCCGGGAATTCGGAAATGTACTTTCTGTATGTTTCGAGGGCTTCCTTTGAATTGCCGAGCACGTCCATGCACACCGCGGTGCGAAAGAGCGAAATGCCGCGAAGCTCGGATTTGGCGTTATCGTAAACTTTGGTATAGACCGCCATGGCGTCGTTGAACTTTTCCCGTTCTTCAAGGCATGCGCCAAGAAGGTATCGTGCGTCATCGATGCGTCCGTCGGACGGAAATTTTTCTATAAATTCACCGAGGCTTTTTTCAGCCTGATCATATTTGCCCATGCGCATAAGGCTCATTATTATTTTATAATAATTTTCAGATGTCATATCGATTCGACGAATATCGTCGATCCTGCCGCGGATAGGTTTTGAAACCTTTGCGGCCTCCGCTTTCGGCGAATTGGTGCGCCCTTCGTCCGAAACCTCGTCCTGATTTTCACCGGGCGCGGTCGAATCGCCATCGGACGGACTTTCAACGATCCTTGCGGCGGGCGCGGCCGCATTCGAAGGCGTCGCGACTGGCTGAGGCCGGATCGGCACATTGGCGGGCTGAACTGACGCGGCTTTATCGCCGACCGTAATCAAGTCCTTCATTTTTTCAAACGCTTCACCCGTTATTTCAGGTATTTTCATCAGATCGTATATCGTTTTAAAGCCGTTGTTGTCTTTGCGGTATTTGAGTATCTTTGCGGCGATTATCTCATCGACGCCGGGAATGTCAAGGATGCGTTCGAACTTATCGGTATTTATATTCACCTGGCCGGCCGCCGACGCGTGAGTAAAAATGGTGAAATTAAAAATAATGAAAAATGAAAATAATATAAGAGTATATGTCGTTATACATTTAAAATTATTTTTGAATAAAAATAATTCCTTCATAATGCCGCTCTTTCTTTGCAATAAATTTTTAAATAATTGTAACAAAAAAAAATCTAAAAGTAAATAAGAATCATAAACGCGCTATCTCTCTGTAAGCGCTTCATGTTTCACTTTTAAGATCGGTTTTAAAAGATAATCCATTACCGTCTTTTTGCCCGTAAGAATATCTACCGTGGCGGTCATGCCGGGCATTATTTTCTTTGGTTTATCCGATTTTCCAAGATAATTTTTATCGGTCTCTATTTTAACGAGATAATAACTCTGACTTCTATTATCGGTCATGGTGTCGGCGCTTATATGGACCACCTTGCCGTCAAGCCCGCCATATATCGAATAATCGTAAGCCGTGATCTTCACCTTCGCCGGCTGGCCGGGATGTATAAACGCGATATCAGAAGGGCGCACCTGAACTTCGACCAACAACTTGTCGTCGAGAGGAACCACTTCTATCAAATCCATTCCAGGTTTTACGACCCCGCCGACGGTATTGAGATGTATCTGCTTAACTATTCCCTTAACCGGCGATTTTAAAAGCGTCCTGGTAACCTGGTCTTTCAGCGAGCTCTGGCTTTCCTCTATCTGGGATATCTGCGCTATCATATCGCCGAGTTCTTTCTGAGCGCGGGAGCGGAAACTCATCTTCGTTTCCTCGACCTTATTTTCAAGTTCCTTCACGGAGCTTTCATGTCTGGGAAGGGTGGCTCTCGTTACTTCGAGGCGTTCCTGAATACCGGCCATTTCGCGTTCAAGTCTTATCATATCGGTTTTGGGCGACACTCCGCGCTCGGTAAGAGGGCGCGTCATTGAGATTTGCTGCGCGAGAAGTTCGCGGTTGACCTCGGAATTTTTCAAAACAGTATTGGCTTCCTTAATTTCGTTTTTTTTCTGAACGATCTGTTGATTTATCATCGCGATTTGATTATTTAAAAAGCCGAGATTCGTTTCAAGCAGGCTTCTTTCATTTTTTATAAGGTCCGGCCTTGATTTTTCGAGATCCGGAGTGACCTTGAATTCCGATCCGGAAGACTCCGCGGTAAGCCTTGCGGCGCGTATCTTGTATTCATCGAGTTTGACCATGCTCTCTTCAAAGTTACTCTCGAATTTTTTATTGGCTATTTTTAAAAGCGGCTGATCGATTTCAACGGTATCGCCTATTTTCACAAGTATTTCAGCCAATATTCCGCCCTCGAGATTTTGAACCACCTGCACCTGTGAAGACGGTACTATTTTCCCCATGCCGCGGGTTATTTCGTCGAGCGTGGCGAACGACGCCCATACAAGAAGCCAGATAACGCATATAAATATTGCGTTGACCATAATTCGCGTGCTGCGGCTGTTGCGTTCAAGCATCGCGGCGCTCAGGTTTGACATGAAATCGATATCTTCACTATATTTCATAATTATCTCACAATTTTTATTTGACGGGTTCCGCCGGTTTGACGAATTTTTTTACGAACTCATCGCGTTTTCCCTCGAAAACGATCCTTCCCATATCGAGCATGATAATTCTTTCAGCCACGTCGAGCATTGCCGGCTTATGGGTAGTGAAAACAACTGTTTTACCCACGGTCCTTTTTTTTATCATATCTTTGACGAGATCTTCGGTAGCTCCGTCCATCGAACTCGTAGGTTCGTCAAGTATAAATATGGTCGAAGGATTAATAAAAGCCCTGGCGATAGCGATCCCCTGTTTCTGACCGCCCGAAAAATTGGCGCCTCGTTCTTCCACGCGCGTTTCAAGCCCGCGCGGACAGGCACGCAAAAAAGTTTCAAGCCCGCCCGTTCTGGCCGCCTCTATTACGGCTTCATCGCTCGCGTGAGGAGCCGCGAGAGTTATGTTCTCGCGTATCGTTCCTGAAAAAAGAGAAAAATCCTGCGGAACGCAACTGACGTTTTTTCGGAGAAGCGCGGGGCTTAACTGGCCTATATCAAGACCGTCGATCCTGATGGAACCCTTTTCAGGCTTATAAAAATTTATCAAAAGCCTCTGTATCGTGCTTTTTCCGGAACCAGTCCTTCCTATCAGCGCGACGCGCTCGCCTTTTTTCACCTTGAAGGAAATCCCTTCAATAGCGGGTTTTTCAGCATCGGGATAAGTGAAAGTGACGTTTTGAAATTCAATTTCGCCTTCGAGCGTTTCTTTTCTGATAAATTCGCATCCCGGCGGGTTTTCCGTTTCTTTTCCCATTATCAGATTTATAGCGTCAAACGCGACTTTAGCCTGCTCGTAATTGGATATCAGAGCGACAACCTGTCCGATAGGCGCGATGGTCCTCGAACAGAGGATGACGACGGCGATAAGCCCGCCCATGGTCAATTCGAGATCTTTTATAAGATAAACGCCGTACATGACGATGAAAACCGTGTCCAGCTGCATTAAAAGCCCCGTCATGGTGGCCACCGAGGCCGAAAGCATTCGCGCTTTTATACCGGTCGCCGCCGCTTCGGCTACGCCGTTCTCCCATCTCCACTGAAAAATTCCCGCGGCGTTCATTATTTTAATATCGCGTACGCCGGTGAGCGATTCGATTAGAAGAGAATTCTTTCTGCTCGCGGCGGCATGGCCGGCCAGCATGCTCCGCCGCATCGGCGCTTTAACGATAAGTGAATAAATTAAAAGCAGGCACATTATAATAACCGGAACTATCACGAGTTTTCCGCCGATTAGATATATCACGAAAAGAGTAAGAGCGGTAAACGGAAGATCGACAAGAGCGAGCATGACCGCTGACGTCAGAAGCGTTCTTATCGAATCAAATTCCCTGAAATTATTAGCGTACGCGCCTATGTTTTTAGGCGATTCGGCCATCTTGAGGTCTAACGTTTTTTCAAAAAGCCTTGCGGATATTATTATATCGCTTTTCTTAGCCGCGATCTCTATAAAATATGAGCGCAGCATTTTAAGAACCGTATCGAGCAGGGTCACCACTATAATGCCGATACCCAGCGCCCAGAGCGTTTCCATGGCATTATTGGGCACGACCCG
>CAZJFS010000142.1:0-11331 GCA_964545075.1 uncultured bacterium | reverse complement strand
CGTAAACACGACGAGACCGTAGCGGTCCATATTTTCAATAGCGCCGTCAATAGAAGCGTAACAGTCGTCCGGCGGGACGATCTTTATCACTGGAAATTCAAAAACTTCCGCGCCCATTTCCTCCAGCTTTAATACAAGTTCCGAAGCCTGTTCGCGTGCGCGCGTCACGACTATTTTTTTACCGAAAAGCGGAAGAGTTTCGAACCAGTTGAGTTTTTCGCGCAGCCTCACGGTTTCACTTACGATGAATATCGCCGGAGGAGTTATTCCGGATCTTTTTACCGTTTCATCTATCGTTTCAAGCGTTCCGGTGACGGTCCGCTGTTTCGAGGTCGTACCCCACTGGATCACCGCGGCCGGCGTTTCCGGCATTTTACCGTGTTTTATAAGATTTTCGCATATATTCGAAAGATTTTTAACGCCCATAAAAAACACGAGCGTTCCTATGCCCGAAATCTTCGGCCAATCGATATCGCTCGCGCCTTTCGCCGGGTCCTCGTGTCCCGTGATCACTGCCGCGGTAGCCGTATACCCCCGGTGCGTCACCGGAATTCCAGCGTAGGCCGGCACCGACGCGAAAGCGGATATTCCCGGCACGATCTCAAACGGGATCTTGCGTTCGTTCAAAAGAAGGGCTTCTTCGCCGCCGCGGCCGAAAATATAAGGATCTCCGCCTTTAAGCCTGCACACGATATTTCCGCCCGCCGCCTCGTCCGCTATCAGAACGTTCATATCTTCCTGGCGCATGGTATGATCCGACGACGCTTTCCCGGCGTAGATCAGCCTGGCCCCCGGTTTCGCATAACTTAAAAGCCTCGCGCTAACAAGCCGGTCATAAATTATAACGTCGGCCTTTTTTATCGATTCAAGCCCTTTTATGCTTATAAGGCGGTGATCGCCGGGACCCGCGCCGACTATATAAACGTAGCCTTTTTTCCCCATCTTTTTTACCTCTCGGCCGGATACGTTAAAATTTCGATTCTTCGACCGGAAGTTCCGTTACATAATTATATTCGATGGGAAATTCATTGACCATGAAGTTCGCGTTCATAAGTATCTTTTTGACCCCGCGCGGCCTTAAAAGTATCGCGCGTACGCGGAAGGTCTGGGTGTCGAGACTGTTTTCACCGACGAAGAATTTAAAGAAAAATCCGCTTCCGGTCTGTGCCGCGAACACCGATTTTCTCGTGGCGTTGTAGTCATAAATGAAGTCGACGTCAGACGTTTTGTGCTTTTTCTCGTCGTACTCCCTCTCGTTTATGAACTGAAAACCTTTACCGCCGCTGACTATTACCTTGCCGGATACGTTCTGGCATTCCCGGAACAGCTCAGGCGTCGGAAAATAAGAAATGACGCGCGGGCGAAGCTCGGGAACGAAGAAGTCGTTGAACTTAGCTGTTACGGCGACCGATTGAAGCTTGAAATTATTTTTCGGACGGACGTCGAAGTAAAAATTCAAAAGGTGGAAATCAAAATCGGAAAGATATTGTTTTTCAACGCTGTCTATGATCCCGGTATTGATAAGATTTTTGCATTCAATTGGCTGATGGACTGAAATTATCTCGCGAAGTTCGATCGCCGGATTTGCGGCAACGTATTTTTTAACATCCGCCGCATTTTTGGGCGGCGCTAAAAACGAGAGATAATCAGAAAAATCAAAGTCGTTCGAGGCGATGACAGCGCTTGAATTGATAAGCGCCGATTCAGCCGAAAGCCTGTGGTGTTCACGCACGAATGTTTCAATAGAAAAATTTTTATTCATCGAATCCCTCCGTCGGTATTTGTTAATATATTTATTTAATAATTAGCTTAAATTAAAAAGATGCCTGATAAGCTTATACCAGATTGTTTCAAAACTGTCAATATAAATGACGTTTTATTTTAGCGTCAGTCACATTGAAACGCAGTATTAAGACTGCCTGTTTATGAATTCAATGCTCCAGTTTGATTTTAAAAGCAGGTTCACGAAATCGACGAGCGGCTCGGACTCGTTCCAGCCGAGTATCTTCATTTCCGAAAGGGCCGAAGATATATGTTCGCTGATCTTTCGCAGCGCGAAATCAATGACGTTATATTTTTTCATAAGCACTTTTATGCGCCACATTTCCTTATGGCCCAGAGCGCCGCCTTTGCATTTAAGCGTTATGAGTATGTTTTTAAGCATTTCGGCCTCGTAGGAAGAGACGAGCTCCATTAAAAGAAGGATCGGATAGATCAGGTTCGTGTTTTCTATGGATATCCGGCTCAGGTCGTTGTTATAGCGCGCGGCAGTTCCAAAAAACCCTGAAAAATCCTCGGCGAACTCACAGGCGACGGAATAATTCATGGCCAGATTCGATATGGAAGTTAAAAGCTGCGGATTAACTATAGACGAGTTCTTTATCGTCAGAAGGCCTATTTTTATAACGGACCCGAAATTTCTGACTATGATCTCCGAATATTTTTTCAGATCGAGCGATTCGGATTTTAAAAGCTGCGCGATATCGAGGCGCGAATTAACGATATCCGACACCATAAGGTCGATATGATTGTTTATGCGCCTGTCGCAGTTAAAATACAGGTAGGAAAGCCCTCGCGATATCAAAACGTCGGAGATCAGAAGGCCGTAATTGACGTCGATCTTATCCTTTATGAAAAAATGCGGGGAAAATGTCGGAGACTTGTTTACGAGCTTGTCGCGTATCTCATAACCCGCCTTTAAAAGCTCCAGGGCGACGATAGCGTCGACATAAATCTCGGGCGTCTCAGATTCGCTTTCCGCGATGAGCAGAAGAAACGCCGATTGCGCCAGAGATCCTTCATCCGGAAGAAGCGTCATGGCCTGCTTGCGCATGCCGACGCCTACCGCTCCGAAAGCGGCCTTTACCTTTTGAAGTATGCCGTATTTCAAATTTATCTGCTTGGATTTTTCAAAAAATGCGTTCATAACCCCCCTGGATTATACTTCACAAAAAAATGTTTCGCCGTCTTTTTCTATGATATGCTTCTGCCAGTTTTTATCGTCTTTTTCGACGTAATCGCTTCTGAAATGCGTTCCGCGCGACTCTTCCCTCATTTTGGCGAACCGGTTTATGACCGAGGTCACTTCGAGCATATTTACCATCGAAAAAGATCGCAGCGTACTCAGTTCGAGATTTTTAACGAAATCGAAATTTTCAAGGGCGCGGGCGACCTTTTCAAATTTAGACGCGCCGCGGACTATGCTCAGGTTTTCCCATGTAAGTTTTCTTATTTCATCGATGAACTTTTCGCCGTGCAGCTTTATCGAAAATCCTTTAGGCTCGCGGTTGAATTTAAACTCATAGGAAAAATCCGGATGCTTAGCCGATTTCAGTTTTTTTGAATATTCGGCCGCGGCCATGCCTGCGCGGTTGCCAAAAACCATGCATTCCAAAAGCGAATTGGACGCCAGCCTGTTCGCGCCGTGGACGTAGGTACATGCCGATTCGCCGCACGTATATAAGCCTTCGATATTCGTGCCGCCGCAAAGATCGCTCTTGACGCCGCCTATCATATAATGAGCAGAGGGCTTTACGGGTATCGGCGTGGCCGTTATATCGACGCCGTAGCGGAGGCAGTTGGAATAAATTTTCGGAAAGCGGGTTTTTACGAATTCCGGCTCCAGATGAGTCACGTCAAGGTATACGCAGGGATGCTTCGTCGATTCGATCTGGTCTAATATCGATCTGGATACTATGTCGCGCGGTGCGAGTTCAGCCATTTCATGTATGGGTTTCATAAAGCGCACGCCGTCGACGTTAATTAAAAGCCCGCCTTCGCCACGCACGGCTTCAGAGATAAGAAACCGCGGCGCCCCCTCCAGATAAAGCGTAGTCGGATGGAACTGGATGAACTCCATATCGGTGATCTCGGCTCCGGCGCGCCTTGCGATAGCGACGCCGTCGCCCGTCGCGATGTGTGAATTCGTAGTGTTTTGAAAAAGGTAACCGATGCCGCCCGTCGCGAGTATGATCGCCTTGAAATAAATTATCCTGCACTGGCGTGTTTTTTGATCATAGACTATCGCGCCGCGGGCCGTTTTTCCTTCGGTCATGATATCGACCAGATACACGCCTTCCTCGAAATGGATATTGGAAATGCTTTTCGTTTTAGCTATAAGCGTAAGCTCGAGTTCGAGCCCGATTGCATCCCCGCGGGCATGAATGATGCGGTTTTTCGTATGGGCCGCTTCGCGCGTCAAAGCTATCCGGTCATCCTTCGTTTTATCGAAGTGAGCGCCGAATTTCATGAAATCCTCTATCTGAGCGGGGCCTTCCTCGACCAGTATCCCGACGGCTTTTTCAGAACACAATCCATGGCCGGTCCTCAAAGTGTCGTTGACGTGATATTTGATATTGTCGTCTTCGCCGATGGCGACGGCGATTCCTCCCTGAGCGAGATAGCTGTTGCATTCTTCCGTCTTATCTTTCGTAAGAACGGCCACCTTTCCAAAATTTGAAAGGGTTATGGCCGATCTGAGCCCGGCGATGCCGGAACCTACGACCAGAAAATCGATGGTCGAAGACGGGAGACTCTGCGTTGAAAAATTTATAAGATATCTTCGCATGGCTTTGTTCATTTATTTAAATCGCCCTCCTGATATTGGTAGCTAAAACGTCTGAAAGCTCCTCGAAACCTATCGCGCCCTCGCGAAGCATCACGGGAACGTCCCCGCTGAAATCAATTATAGTGGAATCCTTCTGATACATTGTCGGCCCGTTGTCTATGGCTATATCGCATTCGTCCACGAGTTCTTCGGGAACATCGAAAAAATTTTTAGGGCTCGCCCCGCCGGATATGTTAGCCGATGTCGCCAGTAACGGCTCTCCGGCGGCATTTACAATGGAAGCGGTTATGAAATTTGAAAACACGCGCACGCCGACATTTCCATTCGCCGTCGCCCGGGCCGGAAACACGAGGCCGGCCTTCAATTTGAATATCATCATCAATGGCCCCGGAGCGTATAATGAAAGCGCCCGCTCAGCAGGAACGCTAATTTTTTCAACATATTTCTCGAGGCCCGCCGCCACGGGAACGTGAAGCGAAAGCGGTTTGTTTTCACGTTTTTTAACCTCGAATATCCGCTCCACGCCGGCCGCGTTAGAAAGGAAAGCGCCGATGCCGTAAACGGTCTCGGTGGGAAAAATAATCACCGCGTCTTTTTTTATTTCCGGAAGCGGAACGTCAAGAACGTTCCATACCGGATAATTTGTAACTACGCCCACAGCTTCAACCCCCTGGGCCTTTTTTCGATATCGTGGCGGATAAGCGAATTATTAAATCCTTTCCCCGCCGCGTAATTTTTAATTTCCGGGGCCATGTCATATCCGATCTCGAAGATCAGCGCCCCGCCGGGCCGTAAAAATCCGCCGGCCCCGTCTATGATTCTTTTATAAAACTCCAACCCGGAATCGCTCGCTACAAGCGCGATAACAGGTTCGAATTTAACTTCTCGCGCCAGGCCGTCATATTCATTTTCACGAATATATGGCGGGTTTGATATAATAACGTCAAATCTCATCCCGCCGCCTTCGAACCGGCTGAACAGGTCTGAGTTCTCAAACCTGACCCCTGACCCGAGCTTTTCGGCGTTCATTCCGGCTACCAAAATCGCGGCATCGCTTATATCAACGGCCGTAACGTCAACCCGGCCGGGCCGCTCCAGATCTATCGTCACTCCGATTATGCCGGAACCCGCTCCGATATCGAGCACCTTTATTTTTTCAAGCGCCTTCGAAGCGTCGATATGTTCTATGGCCGCCGCGACGACGCATTCAGTATCGCGCCGCGGTATCAGAACGTCAGGCGTCACGATAAAACTGCGGCCGAAAAACTCGGCATCTCCAAGAATATACTGGATCGGCTCGCCGCTTTCACGCCTTTTCAATATCGCTTCGGCTTCAAGAATACCGGCTGAAGGCATCCGCTCCCGCCACAGAAGCCCTAATATTTTCGAGATATCGGCGCGCATAACGTTCGAAAATATCAATCGGGTTTGGGCTTCAGCCTCACGCGCTTCATTTTTCGCCGCGAGCCTGCTTAAAACCTCGCGATAATATTCAAATACGGCCGGCGCTTTTTTTTCAACAGTCGAAGCGTTCACGTTACTGAATTTTCTCAAGTTTCTTCATCTGATCGTAGGTTATCAAAGCCTCGATCATTTTATCGATATCGCCGTCGACGAAACCCATGAGCCCGCTGTCGAATTTAATGCGGTGGTCCGTAACGCGGTTCTGCGGAAAATTATATGTCCTTATTTTTTCGGACCTGTCGCCGCTTCCGACCTGAGAACGGCGCTCTTCCGTTATAAGGCTCTGCTGCTTTTCCATCTCGGCCTCTAAAAGCCTTGATCTTAAAACCTTTAACGCTTTAGCCTTGTTCTTTATCTGCGATTTTTCATCCTGGCACTGAACGACGACGCCGGTCGGAATGTGCGTTATACGGATGGCCGAATAGGTCGTATTGACGGACTGGCCGCCGGGGCCGGTCGAACAGAAAGTATCGATGCGAAGATCGTTCATATTCACCGCGATATCGACTTCTTCGGCTTCCGGAAGCACCGCGACCGTCGCGGTGGATGTATGTATGCGCCCCGAAGCTTCGGTGGCCGGAACGCGCTGGACGCGATGGACGCCGCTTTCATATTTCATTCTCGAATAAACGCGTTCGCCCGAAATGGAGAAGACGACTTCCTTGAAGCCGCCCTTTTCGGAACCGTGCGAATCGATAACTTCGCTTTTCCAGCCTTTGGTCTCGGCGTAACGGCAGTACATCCTGAAAAGATCTCCCGCGAAAAGCGACGCTTCTTCTCCGCCCGCGCCAGCCCTGATCTCGACGATCGTATTCTTTTCGTCGTTCGGGTCCTTCGGTATCAGCAAAAATTTAAGATGTGTTTCCAGATCGATCTTTTCGGTTTCGAGCCTGACTATCTCGTCCTGTACCATCGAAAGCATATCAGGATCCTTCTCGGTCTCTACCATTTTTTTGTTGTCGGTAAGTTCGCGCATGGTTTCTTTGTATTTTCTGAAGCCAATTACCGCTTCTTCCATTGACGCGCGGTTTTTGGCAAGTTTCATAAATTCGGACTGGTTTTTTATGGTCTCCGGATCAGACAGTTGCTTTTCGAGATCGATAAACTTCTTCTCAACGTCCTCGAGTTTTGAATAAAGTTCAAACATTTTTAGTCACTCCATTTGATTTTTTTGATTATTTATTTTAATTAATCATTTACTCTAAGGATTCTTCGCGGTTAAATAATTTTTTTGCCGGCCACGGCTAATTCCGCACGCGCATGACCAGAAAGACGCCCGCCACCAGGAATATGATGTTTTGTATCCACGCGGCCATGAGCGGAGGGAGCATTCCGTTCTTTCCGAAGGATCTGGATATTGAAAAAAGAACGTAATAAATAAAAATAATGATTATGGATATGCCGAACCCGATGAACCCGCCGGAACGGTTATTCGACGTTCCGAGGGCCGCGCCTATAACGCCGAATATGAAGCACGCGAACGGGATCGACGTTTTTATATAAAATTCGACCAGAAGCCCGGTCACATCGGCAAGTCCGTGATCATAAGCGTATCTTATCTTTTTACCGAGCTCGCGCATTGAAAGCTCCTGGAAGCTCTGCTCGTCGCGCTTGAAATCGTTAGGTTTCTGGTTGATCGATATTTCCTTGCCGGTAAATTCGTCAACCTTTCTCGAATTCATCTTCGCGTCATATTCGTAGGTCAATCCGTCCGAGAACATCCACCGGCCGTTGACGAAACGCGCGCTCCTGGCGAACACGCGCTTTTTTAAAAGATCCGTTTTGTGCTCATATTCGGAAACAACGACATTGGTAAGTATATTATTCACGTTATCGGCCCGCTCTACGTATATGGTCCGGTCCGCCGAGTCCTTGAGATATACGTTCTCCTGCCCCATGACCGGCAAAAGCTTGAGTATCTCCAAACGTTTTATCGTCTGCGACTGTTTCACCGAATAAGGCACTACGAATTCCCCGAACATGAACGCGAATATGGTCGAAAGCATCGCAAATACCATGACCGGATAGCACAACCTGAAAAAGCTTACGCCGCCGGCCTTTAACGCCGTCATCTCCGAGTCCTTTGAAAGCCTTCCGAAGACTATAAGCGACGAGAGCAGCATCGCCATTGGAAAAGTGAATATCATATCGTTGGCGAGCGAATAGATGAACCATTTCACGACCGACATCGGCTCTATTCCCTTGTCGGAACTGTTTATGATATTTTTCATGGCATATATCATGGGATCTATCGAAATTACGACGATGAACCCCAGCATGCCGCCGATATAAGGCCAGAACAGCTCAGAGAGAATATATCTGTCCACGACCTTAAATCTGTTTAAAATTTTATCCTTAAATGAAGAAAAAGCTCTGATCATGGGCAGCTATTTTAATTGAATTTATAGTATTTGTCAATAGTTAAGATATATAAGACGCAAATTCCGTTTTTTCCGGGGGAAGGTTTTCCCCCGACGCTGGGCCGGATTCCGTCCCAGCGTCCCCCTTCGGCGCCTTTATTGACGCATAAGCGAGGCGTAAAAAAGCGAGGACTGCTTTCCGATTTCACCTTTTTTCGTCAAATCCCGGAAACGTTAAGATTTCCAAGACTTATTATCATATATCCGCTTTCGAAATCCTCTTCCTTTATAAGTTGTTTAATCTGCAAATGAAGATTATATATCGAAAGTTTTGTGTTCTTAGCGGTTATAGTGCCGATCTTCATTATGTCGGAAGACGTGACGCTGCAGTATTTGTCGACGAACATTCCATTAACGTGAGGTTCTTCAATGAAGCCGCCGGAATAATCTGAAAATCCCGGCAATTTAGCTACCTGTTTCAGCGTAAGCACCTGCAGATTCTCGACGCCGTAAATATTCTCCACGAACCATCTGTGGGTGTTGTCGTCTATCAAAACCCTGTTAAGGCTATCTTTTCCGAGCATTCTGGAGTTGTTGATGATCGAAGTTCCATAAAAATTGCTTTCGAAATTAAAAACCGTATCATACGTTATCGCATAACGCAAATTGAGTTCGCCCACTGCCTCGCGAAGAGCCGGATAAAAATTGAAAGCGTTATAGGCCCTTAAGAGAACGGAAAAATTTATAGCGAATGCGACCGCGTGAAGCGGCGTTTCGAATATCTGAAAACCACCGTCGCCGGTGCTTATAAAATACTCTTCCAGCATAGCGGCGTTCTCGTATTTCTGAAAAAGAAAGGCTTCCTGCCTGATGCAGATCTCGCATGTCTTTCTGTATAGCAGCATAAAAAGAAACGGCACAATTGTCTGCTGCGGCTCGGGATATTCGCTGTAATGATATATGTCGATTCCAAGAACGGCTTTGGGAACGTCGTCTTTAAAATCAATGAGCTCCGCCACCATTTCGAGAAGCTTATCTCCGCCGTATGAAGCCGCATTCGACTTATATGAAAAACCGCCGCGGTGGGTTTTGTCCGCGGCCCTTAAGAAATCTTTGAATTCAATTTTTTTTATTTTCACGTATCACCTCGAAAATCCGCCGGCTTATTATATCAAAATTAATGATTTAAATCAACATTCTCCACGAGCGTTCAAAACATTTCAAAATAGCGGCGTCAAATGATTTTTTTAAAACCTGCATACGAAGGGCTCACGGCTAAAGCATAAGCCGGCCGTTTTATATGAACATATTCTAAAAGCCTTAGAGCCATTCATTATTTCAGTTTTTTATCCTTGACAAGTCAATGTATTTTTTATATAATAAACCAACTTCGCCGCTTATTTAAAATGAAACGACCTTTATTTCAAGGTTTTTCGATAGTGAGGCCAGCTATGAACACAACGATAGACAGCGAATTGCGCGACGCGGTCATAGATACCGTCATCGGAATATATACGGCCGATATCAATTTTAATATCTTATTCGTCAACAGCTTGTTCAACGCCACATATGGATATGATGAAGCTGAAATTAACGGGAAACCTTTTTTCGACATCATATTTTCAAATCTAGACGAAGCCGCGATCATAAGGGAATACCTCTCCGAAAATTCATGCTGGAAAGGCAGAACGATGAGCGTGAGAAAAAACGGAGAAGAGTTTCCAATCTCATTTTCAATATGTAAAATTTACGACAAACGGGGCCGTGTTGAAGCTTATGCCGGAAAGATCGAAGACATAAGCGAAACTTTTAAAAACGAAGAAGAGATCAACCGATCCAAAAGGTTTTTAAAATTCGCTCTCGATTCGCTGGCAACGATGGTCATCATACTCGATGAAACCGGCGTAATAATTCATTTTAACGAAGCGTTCAGAAAATTCGAAAAAGAACAAAGCGAAAAATCAAGCGCATGGACGGGGCTCAACTTTCTCGATCTGATGGACATCAGAGCTTCCGAAGGCGCAAGCAGCTCCGCTCACGCCGCGGCCGGGATCAGGGACGTGATCCGCGGAAATAAAGACGTCTTTGAAATGGAATATTTATTCGAAAGCGAAGATGACGATATCTGGTTTTGGATTACGGTAACCCGCTTCAAGGAAACCTTTCCGCCAAGGTTCGTGGTTAACTTCGAACGCATCACGGAAAGAAAAAAAGCCGAAGCCGAACTTATCCGCGCCAGACTGGGGGCTGAAGCCGCCAACAAGGCAAAAAGCAGGTTTCTTGCCAATATGAGCCATGAAATAAGAACGCCCATGAACGCCATTCTCGGCTATGCCCAGCATCTGCTGCGCGAACAATCGCTTTCCAAAAAGCAGCGCGAATACGTCGAAATTGTCAATCGCAGCGGCAAGCACCTTCTGGAGCTGATAAACGATATTCTCGACATGTCCAAGATCGAAGCCGGCAAGATGTCCATAAACTCCGAAGACACTGACTTTTTCGCCCTGATTGACGATATTAAAAACCTGTTTAAAGGCAAGGCCGATGAACATAACATTTACCTGGATTTTTTTACCGGCGAAGACGTTCCGCAATATATTTACGTCGATGGAAAAAAAATCCGCCAGGTTATAATCAATATGATCAGTAATGCCATAAAATTCACGGCAACCGGCGGAATTAAAGTTCGCGTCAAAAAATTAGCGGATGACACGGCGCATCCTAAATGCCATATTTCCGTCGAAGTCGAAGACACCGGATGCGGCATCGCAAAGGAAGAGCTCGACAAAGTATTCGAGACCTTCGAACAGACCGGCAACGGCATTAAGCAGGGCGGCGGAACCGGGCTTGGAATGTCAATAAGCCGGGGCTACGCAAGGCTTATGCATGGCGATATAACCGTCAAAAGCGACCAGGGCCGCGGCAGCATTTTCAGTTTCA
>CAZJFS010000141.1:0-11474 GCA_964545075.1 uncultured bacterium | reverse complement strand
GCCCGACGTTATAAAAAATTTCGCGGCCCGGAAATTCGAATCAGGCGAGCTCAAAGGCGAAATAAAAACCAAGTTCGACTCGGCATCAGTTTTCCTTCACATAGTTTTCGCGGGTAACGTCAAACCGATGCTGGCCAGGGAATTTTTTTCAAAATTCACGCCTTACGCCAGATCGCTGGCTGAAAAATTAACAATGATAACGCTTTATAATACCGACGATTCCATAATGATCGAAGCCGCTTTTTTAGACAAGGCCGCATGCGATGAAGTTAAAAATACTTTTAACGCCATGAAAGGAATGGCGGAACAAGCGCTTTCAGTCGAAGAACGCAAGATCGACGAAATCATTAAAACCGCCTCGGCCTTTGAAATGCTGAAAGACGGAATATCCAATAAAAAAACCGCCATAGCCGTCGGAAAAGAAGCGCTCGGATCGCTCGAATTTACCGCGAATGAAAATGCCGCCATGTTAAAATTTAAAATACCCGAGCAATACAAGGCCATTTTTAAATCGCAATCGGCCCCTGTTTTTATCGTGATAGGCGGAATAATCGCGGCAATAGCCATTCCGAACTTCAAGCATGCAATGGAACGCGCGACGCGCAAGTAAACCCGTCACAACTTACTATAAAGAATGGATGTAACCTGATGAAAAAAAATATCGGCCCGACTGAGAAACCGGCGGCGGAAATAAAAAAAGAACGCAAAAAAACGCCCGTTAAAAATTTAGATTATTACCTCAACCAGCTTGCTAACTCGAAAGTCGAAGAATTCGAAAAAATTTTCAAGTATTTATCAAAATTCGACCATGTAGAAGTGCTTTCAAAACTTTCAGTCATTCTTGAAAGCGCTTCTACCATAGATACTTTAAGAAACGCCCATGACGTATTCGTCAAGTACGGCGAAAAATCTATAGAATATATCAACGCAATGCTGGACAAGCCCGGAGTAAAATTCGACGCGGTCGAATGCGCGTTGTTTTCGTTACACGCCATAGGTAATAAAAGCGCGGCGCAGAAAAAGCTTTTAGAGCTTTACTCCCGTTATAAAAACGATAACGATGTAAACCTTCAGATCGTGATCGATATGTTCGAACTCGACCTTTTAAAAGAAGCCGTTGACGCGGCCGCCTATCACATGAGCCTGGGCCTCGAACAGAAAAATGAGCTTCTGTCGGTCCTGGTGGAATTTTTCGAGGAACACCTCGAAATAGAATCATGGCTCCGGCAACAAAACGACGCCAACTCGAAAAACCTTATTTCAATAATCGACGATATAGCCGAATCGTTCGAAGACATGACCATAACTCAAAATTCCATAGAATTTTTCAAATTCGAGGATTTCCTCACCGAAAGCTATAGCGAAAAAAACATTCCTGAAACCATATTCTGCTACGATCTGGCTAATAATATCGCAAATTACATAACGCACTATAAGCAGGAAAACTATCTTGATTTTCTTGATTATTCACAGATAAAAGGCTTCGTATTCTGCCTGGTCAGAGACTCGATAGAGCTCATTAAAAATTCCGCCGAAGGCGGACGGGCATCGCTTCTTTGCGACCTGGACTCCGACGCGGCCGCACTGTTTTTAAAGGACACCGCAAAATCCCAATTTGAAAGGCTTTATAGTTTTTTCTGGGACGACATGAAATTAATATACGGGCCTGAAGGCATCCAGCCAATAAACATCGACTTCTTCGCATGGAAAATGAGCTGCCAGGTATATACTTCCCTCCGTGAATTCATATCAAATACCGGAGGAATAACGCCCGATATCAATTCCGAAGATGAAAATTTCCTTAAGTTCGTATTCAACATATCGGAAGAAATAGTCGGCGGCGTCGAAGAGTTCGTTTCATGCACGAATGAAAAGACCATTTTCAAGATAGACGAGAGCACGGTCGCATACTTCAAGCAGCTTATAAAGAAAAATAAAAAATAAGAGCCGTTAAATAAGGCCTTCAAAAACGCATAAGGGACGGCAATTCAATATAACATGGCCGTCCTTTTTTATTTCGGCCGAAAGGCTTCCGCCGGGAAGATTTATTCTGACTCTTCTTCCGGCAAACCCATTTAAAAAAGCCGCATATGCGACCGCCGACGCCCCCGTTCCGCATGCGAGAGTAGCTCCGGCGCCGCGTTCCCATACCATCATATCCAATTCATTCGTCGCGCGGAGCGTTACGAACTCGACATTGGTTTTTTCCGGGAAAAGGCGATGATTTTCGATCATAGGGCCCAACTCTAAAAATTCGTCGCGCGAAAGAGGCTTTCTTAAAAATATAACGCAATGAGGGTTTCCCATGGACACAAGATTTATTCGGGCATCGAAACCGCCGAATTTATAAGGAATCATGAATGCCGGACCGCTTTTAAAGTTACGCGGCATTGCCTCTGCCAAAAACGGAACTTCTTCCGGCTTTGTTCCGGCTTTTCCCATATCTATCGAAACCATATATTTTCCCCGGATCTCGCGGACCGACGGAATCCTTTCGCCTCCGCGAGTTTCAACTCGAAGAGGCGTTTTTTCGACGTATTTTTTCCGCAAAAGACGGTTCTTCACCGCGTACATAGCCAGACATGCGAGGCCGTTACCGCACATCATGGCGAAAGACCCGTCCGAATTGATTATTTCCATTTTAAAATCGAACTTATCCGAGGACGGCGGAAGAAACGCGACCACTCCGTCGGCGCCTACGCCAAAATGCCTGTCGCATAACTTTTTAACCTTTTTTTCAGTGAAAATTTTATAAAAAGACGACGGATCGTCGAAAAAATCGACCGTTATAAAATCGTTGCCGAGATGATGGAGTTTCTCGAACCTTATTTCCTTTATATTCTTAATTTCTTTTTTCATCATTTCTTTTTTATTACTATAAGCGTCATATCGTCGAACTGCTTTTCTTCGCCTTTAAACATGCTGATCTCGCTCATCACGGCGTCAATGCATCCGTCGGGGGTTTTATCTGAATTTCCATGGATGAGCTTCATGAAATTTTCCTCGCCCCACATTTCTTTTTTCGCGTTAGCCACGTCGAATATCCCGTCGGTATAAAACGCCATTATATCTCCGGGCTCAAGTTTAACGGCGAGCTGGTTGTAGGATGCGTCATCGGCTATCCCGAGCAGAAGCCCGGCCACCTCGACATGTTTTATTTCGTCGTCCTTTTTGCTGTAATGAGCGGGATAGCAGTTTCCCGCGTTGGATATGGCCATTCGGCATTCCTTGACGTCATATATGGCGTATAGAAAAGATATGAAGCTGTTGGATTCGAGATCGTTTATGATATCGCGGTTGAGTTCTTCGAGCACTTTAGCCGGGTCGTCCTTTTCCCGCGTAAGGTGACGAAAAAGCGTCCTTAATATCATCATTTGAAGTGAAGCGGGAACCCCCTTGCCGGCCACGTCACCGACGCATATGCCGTAAAAACGGTCCGAAAGTTTAACGAAATCGAAATAATCGCCCCCCATTTCAAGAGCCGAAAAATTCATGACGGATATTTCAAGGCCTGGAACGTCGATAGCCGACTTCGGCAATAGCCTGGCCTGTATTCTGTGAGCTATCTCAAGTTCCTTAGATATTCTTTCCTTTTCAAGAAGATTTTCCGAGAGCTTGAAATTCTCGATCGTCGTCGAAAGCTGACCGGCTATGAATTCAAGTTTGTTAAGGTCTTCATAATTAAACGTCTGACCGGAATTTTTATCGGTGATGTTTATTATCGCGACGATCTCTCCCCTGGCCCTGAGCGGAACCGCCATAAAGGATTCGGTCGTATAGCCGCGTTTTTTATGAAGATTGAAATCTCTTTTGCTTTTGCCGATTTTTTCGGTATATTCAGGGGAAGGGTACAGCAATGATTTATTTTCCCTTAAAATATAATTCGTGACCGAGCCGCGCTTTCCGATGCGCATATCCTCGACGTCCCTTCCCTTCGAGCCTATATGCCCCTTAACGAGTATATCGCCGTTGAGATCATCGATCCACAGAACCGATGCGCGCCCGCACTCCATGGTTTTTTTAGTGACCTCGATTATCATTTTCAAAAGATCCGAAACGGCGAACGTGGTCTTGAGTATCTTACCCATTGCGTATAACGTTCCAAGCTCGGCCTTTCTGGCCTCAAGTTCGTTTTTTATGGAGTTAAGCTCATTATCGAGAGTTTTTATGGATTTTTCGAGATTCCTTTTTTCACGGTTGACGTTTTTGACTATATCGTCGTTGTCTTTTTTTAAAAAGAATTTAAAATCGTCATAGTTCGCGCGAATGAATTCCTCGACATGAAGGCATATTCCGCGTATCTTTTCAAGATCTTCAATTGAAAATTCAGTGCCATCCACCTTATCCGTAACGTTTACGACAGCTATCATTTTCTTATCGTGAAATACGGGCACGTTCAAAAAAGAGCTCGTCTTGTATTTAAGCCTTTTTTTTATGGAGCTGAAACGCCTGTCGACGGAAACGTTCTCAATGATCTGCGGCGCCTTGGTCGCAAGCACGTTCACAGTGGCCGGACCGCGACTGAAAACTCTCTTATTTTTAGAGTTTTGAACCAGTATGTCTCCATTAGTCTCATCAAGAAAAAGGATGGAACATTTATCGCATTTGATTATGCTTATTATCGAGTCGATAACCATATTGAAAAATTTATTCAATACAAGCCTGGAATCAGCTAATTTTCTCAAATTAAAAAGATCCGATATGGAAATGAGCTTTTTTTCGAGAACGCTGGAGCTGTTTTCCATAAGATGGCTGTCAATGCTGCGCTCTATGAGGCGATTGCATTTTTCTATTATGGCCAGGACTTCACTGGCGTTTACGGGCGAAGTAAAATAATGAAATGCGCCATATAAAAGCGACGATATGGCGCTCTTGCGATCGTTCGCGCTTACCGTCGTCACCAAAAGTATGTCGGAATTTATATTTAAAAGGTGTTTTATAGAATTTTCAACGTTGAATTTAGGCGGGGTATTTTCAAGATCAAGAAAAACGATATCCGAATTTTTAACAATAGAGCTGTATTTATCAACGTTTGCAAAAAAATCAGCCGTCAAGAAAGTGGTCAGCGCATACTCGTCGGGATTCTCCAGAATTTCAAGCAAAGTCCTTGAATAGCGGTTATCCTGACTTAAAACAATTATTTTTAAAGCGTTTAACAAAATTTCCTCCCGTGAAAGACCGGATGAATTATACCGTAAAATTGACGGCTTGTCAAAAAAAATTAACAAAAAAAATCTTTTCTTTTGATATGTATTATGCTAAAATATTATTTAAATTAGTATCTTAAGCTGAATATTATATTTTTAATATATCAAGAGGTGTACTTAATAATGAAAAATCTTTTTTTTCAAAATTTCCGGTTGTCCGTTTTTTTTATGATCTTTTTCACTCTTGCTTCAACGCTTTTCGGCTGCGGCGGTGGCGGCGGAAGTTCGTCATCGACATCCGATAACATCGGACCGATAGTTTCGACGATAGAAGGAATAATATACGTTCCCGTAAGCGTAAGCGCTTCGTCCGGTCAGAGATCGCACGAATCGGGCCTCGAAGTAAAAACGTCCGCGGAGGCATCGCTTCTTTCAAGCCCGTCAAAATCCGTTACTATATCTCAACGCGAGGGATACGTTCCGCTTTCAGGAGCCAATGTCACGCTTTCAGGAACCAACAAAGCCGTGGTCACCAGCGCGAACGGATATTTCAAATTTGAAATAGGCCAGCTCGAGCTTCCAAAGACCGAAACTAAAAAAATAACCATAGTCAAAGCCGATTCCAACGTCAACATTGAATTCGACGCAAGAATAACTTCCGGCGAAAATAAATATGTAGCAATCGAAGTCGATACGCGGACGGGCGAAAAGGCAATCAAGGAAATCCTTACCAACAAGCAGCAGTCGCCTTTCGTATATGTTACCGGAAAAATAACAAGCGCGACGGGCGCGGCGATCCCAAACGCCATAGTCGACATAACCGACGAAACGACTCTCTCAAAGATAACGCCGAACGCAATGCCTTACCCCGTAACGGACGCATTCGGCCGCTATGAAATAACAGGCCTTATCGACGGGCATACCTATACCATAACTTCACTCAAGGAAAATTTCAAGCCTTTTTCTAAAAGCATCATAGTATCTTCAAGTTATACCCTTTCAAACATTGATTTCACAGTTCCCGGAACCTTCGACATAAGCAAAAGAACCTTTAAAGCCGGAATAACCGATATCAAGATCAGCTACACCACGAGCGTCCCCTCGACATATACGATGTACTACGGCACGACTTCGGATTATAAATACACCTACACTCCAAGCAGCGCCACATACTCAAAAAGTACAGATATAATATTATCAAACCTCTCGCCTAAAACGATCTATAACTATAAATTGACCGTCGTCGACCAATTCGGAAACGCCATATCAACGGATAATGACACATTCGAAACACTCGACCCGGCTGCCACTTCAACGGTCGCTCCGACGATAAACCCGAATTATACCATAGTAAAAACCTATAAAAGCATCACGATCAATTTTTCAACGAACACTTCAGCCTACGGCCTGGTAAAATACACGACCGGAACGCTGGCGCCTTCTTATTCGGTCGAACTGGGCCCTCAGACCAACTTTACGGTAACCCTCGACAATCTTTTAAACAATACCACTTATAAGCTTAACCTTATAGCCAAAAATATGGTAAACAAAGATAACTACACCGAAGAGCCTAAATCGCCTTCCACTATAACCGTTACCACCGACAATAGCCCGGACAGAAACTATCCGATGATATCGAACATCGCGGTTTCTGACATCAAGGCGAAAGAAGCCACTATAAGCTGGGACGCCGCCGACTCGCATGAAAATATAATAAATAATACCGACGCCACCGTTTATTTCGACACGTTTTCTTACCCGATAATCGAATACGACATTCTTTCAGACCCGAAACAACCGAAACTCAAGGACAGATACGGTTCGGCCACCGCGACGCAGTCTTTCACCAGAAACACCAGAAAGACCATAACGCTTTCCGGCCTTCAATACTCCACTAAATATTATTTCAGGCCGGCGTCCGTCGATCCTTCAGGAAACATAGGGACATCCACTACTGAAACGCAATTTTCGAATATTCTTTATTATAATTCAGGAACTTCCGGAGAAGGAGCTTTCACGACCGCTTCTCCCGGAACCTCATTAACATTCTCTCTCGACGAATCACCGATAAAAGGCCAGATATCCGTTGGCGAGGACGCCAAAGTGCTCAGAATGAGACTTATGGGATCGACCGAAGAAAATCTTATATTAAATAAAATGGTATTCAGCCAGATCGGCAATATAAGTTACAACAGCATGGATAAATTCGAAGTTTCCGATGGAATAAACAAATGGACGGTTACCAAACCCACCAGTTCCAGCATCGAAGTAACCTTCACGAATCCGGCGCTTCAGATCCCTAAAAATAATTCGATCTATCTAACCGCGAACGTCTCGCTCAATTCCGCGGCGCTCTCCACTACTAACGATACTAAAAGCGTTATCATTGCGGTCACCCCCAATAACACGACAGCTACCGTAATTGACGTTACGGGCGATGTATATGGAAACTATGTTAAAACCATAGACACGACCACCCAAAAAGACAGAATAAAGGGTGTTCCGCTTCAGTCCGCGGCGCAGGATATAAATATAGGCCAGCTTAAATTAACGGCGGCCTCGACCGACCAGGCAAGCTCCGATTATCAGAGTTCGACTCAAACGGTCCTCGTCAACAAAGGCATGCAAGATGTCACGATGTTTAAATTCAAGGTTGAAGCTCAATACGAAGACATCGATATTACGCAGATCCAGCTTATTCAAAACGGAACGGCGACGGAAGACGACTTCGAACTGATAAGGCTTTATGACGGCATCAATTCAATAGGCGTCGGCGCGGTTTCAGGCAACAATATAATATTTCAATCAAATACCAGCCTCGCTAAAATAACGAAAGGATCCGCAAGCGACAAGACTAAAATAATATCTGTAGTCGGAAACATAAAACCAAACGCCATCAATTCACGCTATCTGCAGATGAAAATAGATACCATAAATATCGTCGGCGTGGGAAACTTTTCAAAACAAAGCATCAAAATAATAGGATCAAACGATCAAACCACTGGAAATTCACCGCTCACCGGCAGCAAATATATGATAGGCGATAACGCGCTGCTTATATCGCTCGCTACCGATTCACCGACAAAACAGGTTTTCAAACTCAGCGAACCCAACAAAACATTTACTATATTCAATATCACCGCCGGAAGCGCCGAAGAAATTCAGATAGACACGATAGAACTGACTTTCAACGGAGACGCTACATTCGCAAACACCAAGTTTTACATAACGGATGAAAATAACACAGTCATTTATAACGTAGACAACTTAGGTCCGTTACTGGCAAGTTCCACAACTATACCAAAGAAACTCAGTATAAACCTCTCTTCAAATTCCTTCATTATATCTCGAGGCACGACCAGGAAGATGTTTTTAAAAGGCGACATAAGTTCCGCTTCATCCGAAGTCGGGAAAAAAATACAAATTGGGCTTGCAAGCGACGGCGCAATACTCGGACACGGCATTCAAACCGCCGAGAAAAAATCATCCGCCGGAACGGCGATACCACCGGATTCGCACGTGATAGTCGGAACGGTGACTCTCACGCCAGACCTTCCTCAGCCATCCTATGATCTTCTGGCCGGATCGGATCAAAACACATTCCTCAAATTTAAGATTGAAAAAAATGATGAAGCGCTTGAAATACAAAGCTTTAATTTTACTTTCAGCGGAAGTTACAGTATAATCGACAAACTCAAAATAATAGATTCCGCAACCATAGATCCGACTACAGGAAAGAGCGCTGAAATAGCAGTTAATCCGACGATCAGCGGAAGCAATATTTATTTCACGCCCACGCTTACCACTACCATATTAGACAAGAGTTCCGCTTCGCCGGCGCAATTAAATATCCTTCGTTCCGGACAGTCATTATGGCTCGTAGGCAACATATCAAACACGGCAAATTCATCAAATACTATGCAGTTTACCGTTGCGCAAAACGGAATTTCAATAAAAGGCAAGACTTCCAACCAGATATATAAAACGCAGGAGACGATCACCGGAAACACATTAAAAATCGTCAGCGGAGCTTTTTATCTGTCCTCGACTCCTTCCCTGTCAAATGTAAACACAATAACCATAGGCGATCCCGCTACGCAGGAAGTTTTCGCGTTCAAATTCGAAGCCAAGCCCAGAACCAGCTATTATATTTCACAAATAACCTTAAGGCAGAACGGAAGCGCAACGTTCGGCGCAGGCCAGGACTTGATGGAGTCCGATTTTGATTTTTACACCGAAGCGACGCGTAAAAACGCTCAGATAAAAATTTCAGGGTCCGACATTAACATAACATTCAATTCAACCACGGATGTTTTAATCGATGCAACCAGCCAGTCAAGCGCCTCGAGTTATCTCAACTGTTATTTGAAATGCAAAACGCAAAAGACGGCCTTAAAAGGAAAAACTCTCCAGTTCTACATTGATAATCAACTTGTCACGGCCAACAGCACGACCCTTAAAACTCAGCTTTCGGGGACCGGAAGCGTGACCGGCACTGAAATAATGCTTAAAGACGGCGGTATTAGCGTACAGGCTTATGGAAGCACGCCGGCCGCCGCAAGTATTTTAAACGCTAACCAGATACCTTTTTTCTCGTTCATACTCACATCCGAGGTTGAAGCACTTGAGGTGCGCCAGATAAATCTCAAGTTAAGCGCACTCAACGGACAGCCGACGGACTTCGATTCAACTTCACTCGTAGTCGATGCGTATGACTCGTCGAACACTCTCACAAACACATATCAGGGCGGTAACGTAACCGTATCCGGCAGCACATATTCGGTTGTTCCATACAGCGGAGGCGCCTATTTGGCCATACCCAAAAATAGTTTCATAAGAATATTAGTTTCAGGTAAAGCTAATTTCGCATCCGCCGCCACCGGAAGTCAGATGGCTTTCAATGTCGCATCCGACGGCGATATAATGACGGTCGGAACCGTTTCAGGCCACACGATTTATTCAACCGGCGCAACTTCAGGAAATTACATGACGGTCCAGAAAAGCCCCAGTTCCGTAACGGTAACGGCCAGATCCGATACTCCTCCGGCGCAGTTTATCACAAATACTTCCCTGAATCAGTTATTCACGTTCGATCTCGCCGCGAATAATATCGAAAACCTCAACATAACAAAAATGGTCGTAACACTTGACGATTCAACTGGAATGCTCGTCGTTCCTGGTTCACTGTCAACATCTTCGACTAATAATGGCGTGCCAACGGCACTCGCCGCTCCAAGCGCCGTCGCTAACGTTCTAACTTACGGCGACGGAAGCACCACGCTGTTTACAATACAGAAAAACACTTCCGCGAAAATAACCATATCCGGTCAGTTAAACGGGGCATTTGCGGCTCCCGCCGATAACGGTAAACAGTTCAAGCTCAGGATCGCAAACGCCGGCGATATAACCGCGAAAGGTGTAACTTCATTATCCACGATCGCTTCTACAGGAACTACATCCGGCAATATATTCACGTATAATTTATCCACCGCTCCAACTTTAGTGGGCGCCGTATCAAGTTCTAATATTTCAGGTTATCCTAATAATCAAAAAATAACCTGGAACACTACTTCATTTTCAGATTCTAAAATTCAATACGGAACTACAATAGGCGGCCCGTATCCTTTCGCGGCCACCGACACGGCTTCGACTTTAAGTCACAACATCACCCTGACCGGTTTAACCACCGGAATACCTTATTACTACATAGTCACTTCTACCGATTCCCAGGGAAACACAGTTAACTCGGCCGAATCTAATTTCACGCTCACTCCGACGAAAAAAGGATATCTCGATGTCACGCTTCAATCGGCTCCCGATTCAATCATTTCAGCCGGAACACGCTTTCTCGTCAGAAAAATAGATTTTAAAAACAAAGTAGACGCAACTTACGGCGATGGCGCCAAAATAAAATCGCTGAAATTCACTTATGATATGTCGGGAACTCCTTTCCCGCTCGCCTCAATAACGAAGCTCGAACTAACCGACGGCACTAAAACATATATCGTAAGCAACCCTTCCTCAAACACTATATTATTCGACAATATGAACTATATCGTTCCCGAAGCTTCGAGCAGCACGGCAACCGTAATGGCAACGCTTTCTCTTTACGCTACGACAAGCGCTTCTACCGCATCGGGCGATTATACTAAAACCATTAATTTTAGTATTACTCCAAAAACAGACGTCATCGCCACCGGCGCTATTTATAATAGCGATATAAACGCCGATCCCGGAACTTTCCCAGCCATCGGCGCTCCTTTCACCACCGGTCCGCAAACCATCGACGCCGGAAAACTCATATTAGGCAATGACGGCACTAGCGGA
>CAZJFS010000140.1:0-11642 GCA_964545075.1 uncultured bacterium | reverse complement strand
GTAGACGGCCACTATGAAAAAGTATATGAACCCGCTCACGTAGAATACAAAGACGTTTACAAAGAAAGAACGGCCGACATCACTATCGATAGCGCGTATATCGCTCAGGCTAAGGCTAATCTCCCCGCTTCGACTGCGACGAACGCTCCCGCGGCTACCGCTGATACAAACAATCCTCTCCTGAAGGCGGCTTATGAAAAAATGACCATTGCTTATCAAAATTATACAAAAGCCGGATCGCCTGCTCAGGGTACAGAACTCGAAGCTTATAAATCAGCTCAGCAGGAATATCAGAAAATACTCGAATCGTTAAAAAAATAAAGCTGGTAACGGCCATAACGGCTGAAAATGCTTTAAAATAATCGACGTCCAAAAAGCGGCAATGTATTTGCCGCTTTTTGGCTATGAGTGAAAATGAGAGACAACGAAAAAATAAAGATACTTGTCGTTGACCGCGACGATAAAAACTATAAGGTGATAGCCGGCCTTCTTGAAAATTCCGGCGATTTCGGCTTTTGCGTGGAATTTGCCGCCGGGTATATGGCTTTTCTGGAAATGGCTTCGCTTAACGAATACGATCTTCTGATCGTTTTTGACGAGCTGGGTGACAAAGACGGCTTGTCTTTTATCGGGGACGCCATCGTTCAGGGTTATCAATGCCTAAACTTTTGGTGGTTGGGCCCGGGAAAGATTTTCTTGATGTTGAAATGAAGTCGGTTCTGGCTGGAGCTAGTTATTGCGCATCGATATCCGAAATAAATACCGCCTATTTTGAGCGTACGGTAAGGCTTCTCGCTTTTTCCGGAAGATCGGAAAGTAATATTCGGGCTCGTTTCGATAAAATTTCCGCGGAATATGTTAAGGTTAAGGAACGAGCTCAATTATACGAACGGCAACTTGCGGAACTTTCGGGGGAGCTCGGCCAGAAAAATAACGAACGGGTTTTGGCTGATGCCGCTCTCAAGCAGAGCGAATCGCTGTTGCAATTTATACTCGACGCCTTGCCGGTCGGAGTGTGGCTTACCGATAAGCGCGGGCGCGTCATAATAGAAAATCCCGCCGCAAAAAAAATATGGAACGGTACCCGGTACGAAAATATCGGCGGAAATAGCGATTACAATAATTGGATATCTTCGCTGCCGGCTTCGCCGGAGAAGATTTTTAAGGCTGTGGAGACCATAGTTCACGGGAAGGCGGCCAACGGCGATATAGTGCGCATGGAATTTCTGGGGCCTAAACAAAAGATCATAAGTTATTCCGTGATTCCGATAGCCGACCAGAATGGCGAATCCATAGGTTCGGTTGTCGTAAGCACCGATGTCACGGAACAAAAAAAATATGAAGAAGCTCTGACGCAGAGTGAAAAAAAATATCGTCAGCTTATAGAACTTTCGCAGGAAGGTTTCTGGGTAGTGAATGAAAACGATAAAACCACTTTCGTGAATCAGAGAATGGCTGAAATACTCGGCTATTCCACCGCCGATATCGCCGACCGTCAGACGTATGGTTTTATGGATGAGAATAATGCGGCTATATATTTAAATTTGATCAGAAAATGTAAAAATGGCCAGAAACAAAGAGGTGAGATAGAATTTGCGGGCGACGCCGGACGCCGGATTTTCGCGAGCGTTTCCATTTCACCGATTTTCAATGAGGATAACGGTTATGCCGGCGCTTTTTTGCTCGTGACCGATCTTACTGAAACTAAAATGCTTGAACAACAGATAGAATTAACTAAAAAAGAGCTTCTGGCCAAATATTCTTTTCAGGATATTATCGGTAAAAGCGATTGCATGCTTGAACTTTTCGAAGTGCTCAGGGCGGCTTCGGAGATCAACTGCAATATATTGATTGAAGGTCCTTCAGGGACCGGGAAAAGTCTTTTCGCCAGGACCATACACGTTCTTTCGGTCAGAAACGGCGGCCCTTTTGTCGTGGTCAACTGCGGGGCGATACCGGAAACGTTGCTTGAATCGGAATTATTCGGTTATATGCGCGGCGCTTTTACCGATGCCAAGAAGGACAAACCTGGAAAATTCGCGCTTGCGGCCGGTGGGACTATATTTCTTGACGAAATAGCCGAAATGCCTATGGCTCTTCAGGTTAAAATTTTAAGGGTGATAGAAGAAAAGCGTTACGAACCTCTGGGAGCGGCTGGTACGGTTGAAGCCGATGTACGCGTTATAGCCGCCACGAATAAAGATCTGTCGGTGATGGTGAAAAACGGTTTGTTTAGAGAAGATCTTTATTACAGATTAAAGGTCGTTAATTTCAAAATTCCTCCGCTTTGCCTCAGGCGCGAAGACGTTAAAGCCCTGACCGAATATTTTATTGATAATTTTAACAAAAAATACTTGAAAAAAATATCAGGCGTTTCAAACGACGTCAGGGATTTTTTTGCCTTTTATGATTTTCCGGGAAATGTTCGTGAACTTCAGAACATCATTGAGTCCGCCTTTGTTTTTTGCGATGAAAAGATTATAAAAACTGATCATCTTCCTCAGGAGTATAGAAATTTGATCAAAGAAAAAATTACAAATGCGGCGATACAACTCGATGATGTTGCAATTGTGCAACCGCTAGAAAATGTAGCTTGTTATTCTGAGAAGGCGGCTATACAAAACGCTATTAAAACTTGCGGTGGCAGTAAAATCAAGGCTTGTGCGCTGTTGAAAGTTGACAGGACTACTCTGTGGCGAAAAATGAAAAAATATGGCATTGTTTAGTGTTTCGTTTGTGCAACACCGTGTCTCCTTGATAAAACTGCGTTTTTATTTATAATGATGCCAAACGTTTCGTTGTTGCAACTTTTTTTCGCAGAATTAGGAGCCGTTTAAGTTTTTTAAAAAATTACAATGAATTAAATATTTTTTTGTAAGCTTTTTAATATTTCATTTTATCTATTGATAGCCCTTTTGAAATTTCTTGATATGAAACTTCTTTTTTCGGCATGAAACTTGGATGTTAAAGTTCATCATTTTTATTTTTGGAAGAACAAGGAGAGTGTACGCATATGAGTGAAACTGCTATGCAGGCAGCCAGTGCTATTTTAGAAGAGCTCGAGTCAATTCTTGAGCATAGTTTTATTAATATTGGCGTTCCGCGCGAGGAAAATCGTGACAGCGATTATCTTTCTTTTGTTTTAAACGATGAAGAGTGCGCTATTGAGATGCGTTATGTATCTGAAGTGATAGCCATACCTGAAATTTCTTCGATTGCCGGCGCGCCCGGTTATGTTAAAGGCTCTATAAATTATCGTGGAAAGTCAATTCCTGTTATCGATCTCCGCATTCGATTCGGTATAGATGCGGCCGGCGATGATGATTATACCAGCATAATCGTCGTTAACCATGACAATTTTTTGATGGGTGTTATTGTCGACAGGGTATCGGAGGTTGTTGAAATAAATCCGGAGGCTATAGAACGTCCTGGAGCCGATATAGCAATTGATAATGAAGCGGTTCTTGGCATTGGAAGGATTTATGAGAAGATGAAAATTCTTTTGAACGCCGCCGCGCTTATTCCATGCGATGAGGCCAAAAAGTTCGATACTCTTATGTCTTGAAATATGATCTGAAAATGTTGGCGAAAAGACATTAAAATAATTTCAGGCCGCCATAAGGCGGCAAATTGGGAGGGCCTTTAAAAGGCTCTCTTTTGTTTAACCGGTTTGCGCGTTGAAGACTTGCCATAAAAAGCGACGGCATGTAACAATCAATAAAGGATTATAGTGAAGCCGGAAAATTTTATTGATTTGCATGTATAAATTTGTTAAAATATTTCAGGGAAAATGTCTCGTTTTTGTTATAATTCATATATCTGATAATTGCTTGCGCGTGATTGCAAAATTAAGGGCGATGGTGGCATCTTGAAAAAGATACTTCTTATTGAAGACGAGCGGGAAGTTCTGGACAATATTTCACAGATATTGACTTTGGAAGGCTATGAAGTAATTTCGGCGGCGAATGGCATCCTTGGAATTCAATTCGCCCGAAAACATTTGCCCGATCTTATTATCTGCGATATTATGATGCCGGAAATCGATGGCTATGACGTGGCGCGGGCGCTGAAGAACGATCCGGCCACCACCGGCATAGCGCTGATATTTCTTTCAGCTAAAGCCGACAGGCATGATATGAGGCTTGGAATGGAAACCGGCGCTGACGATTATCTTACCAAACCTTTTAAGCGGGATGAACTTTTAAAAGCTATAAAGGTTCGTCTTGACAGGCTGGAAATATCAGAAAAGGAAAAAGATAAGAGGCTGAGAGACCTGAGAAATTCGATAAGCCTTTCGATGCCCCATGAAATGCTTACGCCGCTAAATGTTATAATGGGTTATGCCTCTATATTGGCGAGCGATTACGAATCGCTTGAAAAAGGCGAAGCGCGAGAGATGATAAACGGCATAATTGAGTCTGGTGAAAGGCTTTCACGGACAATAAAAAAATTTTTGTTATATGCCGAGCTTGAAGTGATTTCTACGGATCCTGAAAAAAAGGGGCAGCTTTTAAAGGTATCCGCGCCGTTCTCGAAAAAAGACGTTTCCGCGGCAGCGGCTTCTTGCGCGGCTTTTTATAAGAGAGAAGACGATCTTGAAATAGACATTTCCGATGCTTTTTTGAAGGCTCATCCAGACCATGTGAAAAAGGTGCTTTATGAACTTATAGATAACGCTTTCAAATATTCCGATCCGGGATCGCGGGTATGTATAAAAACTTTTGTTGAAAATAACGTTTTCACGATAATGATTTCTGATGCCGGTCGCGGTATGAGCCGCGAGTATATTTCCGGAATCGGAGCTTACATGCAGTTTGAAAGAAAATTTTTTGAGCAGCAGGGGTCCGGTCTGGGACTGGCGCTTTCAAAAAAAGTAGCCGAATTTTACGGCGGCTCGTTTAAAATTGAAAGCGACCCGGGTAAATATACCGGGGTCGCCATTTCATTTCTTATTCAATAAACACTTATTTTTTTACTATCCCGTCAATGACTTCGAGCACGGTCGCTACTCTTCCGAACGGCGCGGATATCTGGGCGCCTTCGACCATATCTTTGACTCTGGCAAGCGCTTCTCGCGCTATCTTTATGCCCTCTTCCTTTTGTTTTTCAGCAGTGTCGGCCGTTCTCATCCTGAGCATAAGTTCGTCAGGAATGGTCATTCCGGGCACTTCATTGTTCATGAATTCGGCGTTTTTAAGCGAGGCGAGCGGCCATATTCCCGCAAGAACGGGTATTCTGACATGTTTTATGCGTTTAAGGAAGTTTTCGAGCAATGTTATGTCGAAAACGGGTTGAGTTATGGCGAATTCAGCTCCAGCTTCGACCTTGTATTCGAAACGTCTTATCTCCAGATCCAGATCTATGGCTCCGGGGTTAGCGCCTACGCCAATGAAAAAGCCTGTCGGCGAGCCTATGGGATTGCCCCCGAGATCCATACCGTTGTTCAGGCGGTTGACCATGTTGGTAAGCCCGATCGAATCGACATCGAAAACCGCCGTGGCGTCAGGATAATCGCCGAGCTTTGGCGGGTCTCCGGTTATAAGAAGCACGTTTTTTAATCCGAGAGCATAGGCTCCAAGAAGGTCGGACTGCATGCCGAGGAGGTTTCTATCTCTGCAGCAGTAGTGAAGTATCGTTTCCATGCCCGCGCGCTGCTCGAAGATATTGGCGAGCGCCTGGGGGCTCATTCGCGCGGTGGCGCGTGGGCCGTCGGGTATGTTTATGGTGTCTATTCCATTATCTTTGGCGAATCTGGCTGATTCAACGGCCCGGGAAACATCGCAGCCGCGCGGTGGCGATATTTCAACCGAGACCACGAATTTACCTTCGCAGATCTTGGCCGCGAACGAGGATTTTTTTTCTTTAGGGATCGGCGTAACTTTAATCGTTTCACGTTTTGAAAAGTTTAGAGATACCATGCTTATTGTACGTTCGGATGGCGACAGCGCTTTTACCGCGGCTGACATGGCTTTTATGTGGGCCGGCGAAGTGCCGCAGCAACCGCCTATCATCTTAACCGAGTGCTGGATAAAGCGTTTGGTATATTCGGCGAAATATTCTGGCGATGAAAGATACATGGTGCGCCCTTCGACGGATGTCGGAAGGCCCGCGGTAGGCTGGACGATAAATTTTTTCTTCGTGTAATTTTGCATGATTTCTATGGTGTCGAGCATGATCTTTGGGCCGACGCCGCAATTTAAGCCTATTATATCCGCGCCCCACATGTCGAGGTTCTGCGTGAAAACCTCCGGCGTGGTTCCATAAGTGGCGTTTCCGTCATCAGCTATGCGTATCTGGGCGATGACCGGAAGGTCGCAGAGTTTTTTTATGGCGCGTATCGCCTGATGTATCTCGTTTATATCGGAAAATGTTTCAAGCACGAAAAAATCCACGCCTCCCGCCAGAAGCGCATGAGCCTGCTCGGTGAAGAAATCGCAGGCTTCATCTACTGAAGTTTTTCCCCATGGCTCGATTTTGATTCCCAGCGGGCCCATTGAACCGCCGACGTATACAGGATGAGGAGCTGATTTCGCTATCTGTGAGGCGAGCCTTGCGCCCTGAAAGTTTATTGCTTCCAGTTTTTCGGCGAGGCCGTGCGGAGCCAGCTTGCAGCGGTTGGCGCCGAAAGTATTGGTTTCTATTACGTTCGATCCGGCTTTAATATATTCGGCGTGAGTGTCCGTGACCAGCGATGGCGCCGAAAGATTCAATTCATCAAAACACCTGTTGATGTATATGCCTTTTGAATAAAACATGGTGCCCATGGCCCCGTCGAATATCAAAACTTTGTCTTCGTTTAAAACGTCCCTGAAACTCATTTTTTTTTCGCTCATTTTGAAATTCCTCCCTGGAATTCTTGTAATATATTATCTTCGTTTGAGTGCATGGCGTCTGTTATAAGAGGAGCTCTTGCGCGTGACGATGAAAACATTTGCAGCGGGTATATTAGAAGCGATAAAAGACCGGAGATCAAGAAGGCGGTATAGTTGCTTCCCGATCCCTGGACCGCCATTCCCGATACCGTCGAACCCACGATTACCGATATAACCGCGAAAAGATTGACGAAAGAGGATGCGCCGCCGATGCGCTCGTATTTATACATGGTCGGGATTACATTAAGCCAGTAGTACATGAAAAAAGAATCGCCTATAGCGTGGAAAAGCTGATTGAAGAGCATTCCTTCGAAAGAGTTTACGCAGCAAAAAGCCAATTGCGAACCCGCGCTTGCTGCCACCGCGATATAGATCGCGGTAACGGGTTTGAGTCCGTGCCGTTGTTTAAAAATGCCCAGCGCGAAGATTATGGCGCTCATTAAAAGGCCGACCTCGAGGTAGATTATGGCTATAGAGCCCAGATCCATTCCCGCTTCATTTTTCATGAACATTGTAAAGCTTGTGAGTTCGGCGCCCCAATGATAAGTGAAAATGAATATGGTCGCGGCTAAAACGAACGTGTCGAACCGCAGGATGTCATCGAAATAATCCGTTATTTTTATGTTGACGGCTTTTGTGTTGGAAAGCGTCATGGCTAAAGGAAGCAGGGCAAGAGACATATAAAAAATCGTTTTGAAAAGCGCGGAATAGTCGTTTCCGTCGATCAGCGAGGAGCCGATTCTTCCGCCCAGCGCATATGCGATTGTGGATGTGATGCCGTAAATGGCGAAAAACAACTTGTTGGGAGAGCGCGTCGATTCCTTGTAATACATTACATTGGTAGAGTTATCAAGGATGGTGCCGGAAAGGCCCCAGAGTATGAAGATCGCAAAAAAATGCCAGAAGGTTAATGATATTTGAAGAAAGCCCGCGAAAGCCGTGAAAATAAAAATTCCGAAAATTATCTGGCTTTTAACCGAGAAACGGTCGTTTATTATGCCTGAAGGAAGATAGGTCGCTATCGCCATGAGAGATTGTAACGAGAAAAGAATACCGGTTTGTTGTCCTGAAAAGCCTTTGTTTTTAAAAAATATAGGGATATAAGCATAAAACATTACCGAAATCGTCATGTAATAAACTTTAAAAAATGATACGGCGAGTATTTTTAATATGTTATTTTTATCATCAGTTGTTTCTTGTGACATAATTTAATTGTTATTCTATCACAAATCAGGCCGTAATACAATAGAAAAAACAACGCAACAGGGGATTTTAAAAAATTGGACGAATGCTTCAAAAAAAACTTGACCTTTAAATTTTTATCTGTTATGATATCGAAAAATCTTAAAACAAGGAGTTTTCTTAAATGAAAAAGAGACTTTTACTGGTCGTCACTTTAATCGCTGTACTTTTTAGTTTTTCCGCGGCTTTTGCGGCTATAGACAAGGTTCCCGGTGTTCCGAAGGTATCCCCGTTCGTTTATACCGTTACCTTCACTCCAGAACAGAAAGCATCCATGTTGAAGTATATCGACATCATAATTAAAAATCCCGAATTCGATAAAGTAACCGCTAATTTCGAAAAAGAAACAGGCACGGCTTTCCCCAAGGGTATTTTTGAAAAACTCAATAACGTTACCAATTTCTCGATCGCCGCGGTTCCTGGCGCGAAAGATATGAAAGAACCTGCTATGGCTGTTCTTGTAACTTTCGATAACGATAAGCTTCCGGCTGAAGTTATTACCAAAGCCAAGGAAAAAATCGCCCAGATATACAAGAAAAAATACGCTAACGAAGAACTTATATTCACGGATTCCGAAGAAGAAGGCATAAAGGTCGCTACAGCCGCTCCTAAAGACAGCACGAAGGATCATTCGAACGGCAACGACGTAAAGCTTCTCTCTTTCGGAAATACGGTGGTTATGGTAGCTCAGAAAAAATCCGAAGCTGCTCACAAGACGGTTATAACCGCTCTTAAAAACGAAAAAGAAACCCTTGCTTCAAGCGATAAATTCAAGCTCGCCTGTGAAAGCGTTGGAAAAGGCGCTACAAGCGTTCTTTTCTTCGACGGCGAAGCGATCAAACAGCTCGAACCTCAGAAAAACATGGCTGACTTGATAAACTTCATCGCTCTCGGCGGCGAAGTCACCGGCGATCTTTCAAAAATCGCTACAAAAGCTATAATTTCCATGAACGAAGTTAAAGATCCCGCGGTAAAAAAAGGTTTCGATCTCGCAAAAAAACTTATCGGCGGCATCAAGAGAGCTTCACATCCCTCGGAAGCTATGCCCGCTGACGTAGTTCTTTTCCTCGATCTTAAATTGAACCTCACAAAAGAGCTCTTCGATATGCCTGAACTCGCTCAGGTAAAACCTATGCTTATGATGACCGGCATGAACCTTGAAGAAGACATTCTTTCATGGTTTGACGGCGGAATCTTCGTAGCCGTAAGCGATATCGTCAATCCTAAAGAAATAAAAGAAAAGGGCCTCATTCCTGACGTATATCTTGGCCTTGGCTGCGCAAGCGCTGAAAAACAAGTTAAGTTCATTGAAAAACTCGCGGCTTTCCTTAAAAACGTATCCCCGAACCTCGAGTTCAAAGATGAGACGGTCGCTAACCTGAAAGTAAAAGCTATCGAAGTTAAGGGCGCTCCGGTTAAAGATCTCGTAATCATCGCCGGCGTCATCGACAAACAGTTCATAATCGCTACCAGCAGAAAAGCTTTTGAAAAAGCAGCCGCGGTAAAAGTTAACCTTGCTTCGAACGCTGAATTTAAAGCTCTTGGCGCTATCGACGCTACGGCATTCCTTTCATACTTCATGAACTCCGAAAAACTTACGAAAGTTGCTATGGAACTCGCTCCTGACGCTTCAAAAATACAGAAGAACGATTTCGCTAAAAACTTCCTCGCTTCCGCGAGCATGGTAAACAACGATATCGTCGGCGGTATGATCATCACCATGGACATGAGCAAAATGACCCCCGAATTCGTTACCGAACAGTTCAAGCTTATGGCCGAAAAAATGACGAAGGGGAACGCTCCTCAGGCTCCCGTTATGGAAGAGAAAAAGGGCGAAGAAAAACCGGCTGAACCTAAAGTAGAGGAAAAAAAGGGCGAAGCGACACCCGATGAAACAAAAGTAGAAGAAAAGAAAGACGCGCCCGTTGAAGCTCCTAAAGGCACGGTTGAAAAAGAAGAAGAAGGCGAAAAAACCGGAAACTAATAAAAGCCTTAAGCCATAAATACTAATGAAAGCCCCGTCTTTTTATAAGGCGGGGCTTTTTAAATTTTTGTGAATGATGAGGCTTATAGAAATTCACATGAGCGGAAAATAAGCGGCGTATTAAAGTGATTATTTTTTCCGCTAATTAACTTTACGCTGGACGAAGCGGAGCCGTTCGGCGATTAAAGCTGGATTGCTGAATTTTAGCGTCATAGTTCGGGTGAATATTTAAACCCGTTTTCGTTCATGTTTATCGGCAGCGTATTAAATTCAAGGCCGGTGGCGTTTCTGAGCGCATTGCAGAGGGCGGCCGCGATCGGCACCGTCGATATTTCACCTATTCCGCGCGCTCCGAACGGGCCTTCGGGGTGAGGAGATTCGATTATTACGGTTTCTACCGGCGGAACCTGCGCCGCTTTCAAAAGCCCGAGCGCCGACATTCCGCGAGCGTCCACAAGGCCGTCGGGCGTTACGCTTATATGCTCGGAAACCGCGTATCCCAGACCCATAACGACTCCGCCTACTATCTGGCCGTATAAGCTTTTAGGGTTGATGGCGCGGCCCACGTCATGGGCGGCGACGATTTTGAGTATCTTGAATTTTTTCGTTTCCAGGTCGGTCTCGATCAAAACGCCGTGGGTCGCGAAACTGTATGCAAAGTGACTTCGAAACCCTTCTTTTCCTGCATTAAACGATTCCGAGGTTCGCGGGGCGTCGAACTTATACGTGACTTCGAACCCTTCTTTTTCGTACACGGAAATATAGTTCCAGATGGTTTTGATATCGTTATGCGCGATGGGTATTTTTTCTTTGAAAATAATTTTTTCGCCCTTGATTTCGAATGCGGACCCGGCGATCTTCAGATTCGCTGATATCCGTTTCGCGAGTTCGGAAATCAAATATTCGCATCCGTGAACAACGGCGTTGCCGCTCATAAAGGTCTGACGCGAGGCCGAGGTTACTCCGGCCGGCGGTGCAGTGAGCGTCTTTCCAAAGTCGACGGTTATTTTTTCGAGGCAAATGCCCGTGGCTTCGGACGCGAGCTGCCTTAAAATATTATAAATGCCCTGTCCTATGTCGGACGCTCCCGAATGCAGCGTGATCTTTTCGACGTTATGCGATATTGATATACGGATATGCGAAACATCGCGCGGAGAGTTGTTGCCGAGGCTTATGTTCTTGTGGGCGATGGCGATGCCGAAGGCGCGTTTCCTTTTATCGTTTTTCATGTTGAATTCGTTTATCGCTTCCGGATCGAAGCGCTTTGAAACCGCCTCGAAGGACCTGTACAAGCCTTCGGAATTGCTGGCTATTTCGCCAAGACCCATTTTTCGGCCGTCGCGGACCATATTCATCTCACGGATTTTTAAGGGCGACAATCCGAGTTTGGAAGCCAGCCGGTCTATCATGGACTCGAGGGCGAAGCATGCCTGATTGACGCCGAAGCCTCTCATGGCTCCCGCAATGAGATTGTTCGTGAATACGCCCTTTACCGATATGTCGTGCGCGTCCCATTCATAAGGGCCCATGATGTGCGTGGCGAA
>CAZJFS010000139.1:0-11925 GCA_964545075.1 uncultured bacterium | reverse complement strand
TATAAGCGAGGCCGGCGAGTATCAATGTAGCATATTTTTTAAAATATTTCAAGAAATAGTAAGTGGCGCCCTTGTCGTTGTAAAATTCGCGGACTATCTCGGCGATAAGCCCGGAGAGAATGTATAATTGGCCCAGATAATAGCCGAGCACGTATCCGTTCAGCCCTATATAGGTTTTCAGGACCATCGAAAGCAGAATGGAAGCCAGGGAACCGCTGAAAAAAACGAAAACGATGAATTTATAATCCTTGATGGCGGAAAGAAACATCATGGCATCCCATATCAGGGTAATGGTCACGAAAAGTCCCATAAAAAGTATCTTAAACGCGAAACCGCCGGTGTTATACCACAAAAACACCGTGCCGACGGCCAAAGCCATAAAGGAAAAAAGAAAGAGCGTGCCGATAAACGTAGAAAGTATCTCGCCGCGGTCTTTTTCATAGATCCTGTCGGCTATATAACGCGTTATCGGATATTGAAATGTTCCGACGACGACAAGGCTCATCGCGTAAATATAGGTGAGCATGGCGCGGAAAACTATGAGCGTATTGCCTTTTACCTCCGGCGGAGCGAGCGTATTGAGAATGGCGATGACGACCATCGTCAATATCCACGGGCCGGCGGAAAAAACGGCCGAATAAAGATAACCGCGTATGGCGCCAAGATAGCTGCCTTCCGAGACCATTTCCCTGAACTTGAATCCTATGCCTGCCATATTATTTTATGTATCCTTTGTATATATCATGATATTTCGTCATAAGGTCCTCTTTTTTATAATAGCTTAAAACCCTTTTAACGCCCGCGGCGCCCATTTTATTATTCAGATCGCGATTGGAAAGAAGTTTCACGATCTCTTCGCCGAGCGCCTGCGGCGACTTGACTGGAACCACTATGCCCGAAGGCCCGAGTTTCGCGTCTTCATCGTCTATGCCGTATAAAAGCTCCCTGACCGCGCCCACATCGGTCGAAACCACCGGCACCGCGCAAAGATTCGCTTCGAGCAGCGAAAGCGGCTGCGCTTCCGAAACCGAGGACAGCACTAAAACGTCGAGTTCCCTGTAAAACTCGGTGACGTCTGACGGCCCGGTAAAAAATACATTCTGGTCAAGATTTAAAAGGCTTACCAGGACCTTGCATTCTTCATAATAAGGCTTGTCCTCGTCGAAAGGCCCCTTGAGATAAAATTTGGCGCCCGCAAGCCTGTCCACGACGAACCTGGCGGCATGTAAAAGCGACTTGACGTCCTTTATAGGAACTATTCTCCCGACGAAACCGACCATATATTCGGGACCGGCGGAAGCTGAAATCCGCTTATATTTGAATCTTTGTATATCTATGCCGTTTGGTATAACGCTGCATTTTTTTATATCCGCGCCGTGTTTTATCTGAAGGTTTTGATTGCCGCGGTAAAGCGTTATTATTTTATCGCTGTTAAAATACGTCACGCGGCTTATCATCATAAAAAGGGTTATCCAGAACTGCTTCAGGGGCGACAATTCCTTCATCGCATCCATGGTATCCTGATTTTCATCGTATATCCACCTGGCGTCCACTATTTCCAGAAGCCTTTCGTTGGCATATATGCCGTGTTCCGTAAGAACAAGGGCTTTTTTAGTGATCATTTTAAAAAGGCTTCCAAGAAGCCCGGCGTAACCGGTAGATACCGGATGGTAACAATGGCAAACGGGCGCTTCGGCCCTCATTATGTTCAGAAGCGGCACCAACACGAAGCGCATCGTCCAGAAATAATCAACGAAAGAAAGAGTTTTATCAAAAGAATTATATATCTTCACAAAAAAATCCCAACCTTCCCGGGACTTTAAAAAATCCGCGGTGGACGGCGAATATTTTTGAAAGAGATTTAAAACTTCCCGAGCCGCTTCATAATTCCCGCTTTTAATCTCTATTAGAGAATCGAAAAGCTTTTTAAAGAAAGCGGCGCGCGAAAAATATCCCAGCCCGGACGATACGCCCTCTCCCAACTCGTTCAAATATATATTCTTTATCGAATATACGTTAGGCGGCATCTTGTATTTATATTCGCGGGCGTAGCCGCGCGAAGGCACTATCGCTACGATATCGAACGTTATATCCTTCAGGTTGGTCACTATGTCGTGAACCCACCCGGAAACGCCTCCGGTCACGTACGGATATGTCCCTTCGAGTATAAGCCCTACATCAGCCATTTTATTTTACGCCTCCGTCCCCGGCCGTCCCGGGATCATCATTACGCGCCGCGGCATCGGCATCGGCGGCGGACCCGCCGGCTTCGCCGATAAATTTCGAAATAAATTCAAGGGCCGCTTCATCTCCGGAAGGCGCAACGAACTCATCCCTGAAATGTATAAGATCGTCTTTTCTAAAGCGCAAAAACAATTCGAAAAATCTTTTATCTTCAAATTTTCCCGCGATCAATATTTTTTTCGCGTAACGCAGAAGATGTTCTTTTCCTATATAAGTAAAGTAATTATTGACCGCCATATCGCCTTCCTCATCTTCAAACGCGTGCTTTAATATCAGCGGCATCGCCTCTGGCCGCTTCTGATCGCACAGCACGCGCACTATCAGATCCCTGATTTTTCTTTCGACTTCGACCGCGTAATGCGCGACAAGATTCTCGAAAGCCCTGTCGTCGCCAGTAGCGACCAACGCTTTCACGGCTTCCGAACGGACGTTGGCCGATGAACTTTTAAGGCATTTCAAGACGGTTTCAGGTACCGTAGTTAATTCACAGTCCTTCAAAGCCTTTAGCGCCCCGATCACGACGTTTTCATCGCCGTCCCATAGCGCGCCCTCCACGCCTTTTATAGACGCGGCATCGCGTATCTCGGCGAGAGCCGTCACCGCCTCGGTTTTAACGGACGCTTCAACGTTAGCCGAACGGGCCATTCTTTGAAGAAGCGCAACGGCATTTTTAACCCTCTGCATTCCAAGAAATTTTATGGCTATAAGTTTTATCTCCAAAAAATCATGCGAGAGAAGATCGAGAAATATCTCGTTCCTGAGCGGCAGCTCCGACGAAGCCAGAACGTCGGCGGCCAGAAGATTTAAGAGCTTATTCTTTTCATACAAGAACCTTTTCAGGCCCCACACGAGCTCCGGATCGGACTTTCCGCGGATCATTTTCAAATACATTATCTTCGCCGTAAGGCCCCGCGATTGAATAAGGTCGAAAACGCTCGCCAGCATATACGAATTCATGGCGCCTTTTATCTTCGCGAAGATCACGTCGAAATCCAGCGACTCGCTTTTATCGAAAAGATCGACGCAATCAGAAAGCTTGGTTATTGAATATATATCGCCCGATTCGACATCTTCGCTCTCCCCGTTCTCAATCATGCGTTTCAATAATTTGCCGCCCTTTACCTGTTCCGTCTTCACCTTGGAAACCAGGTCGCGCAACTCCTCGTGCCTTTTTAGTTCAAAAAGGCATTGCGCCAGCTCATCAATGCCGTCGTCGTTCAAGACGGAAAAATTATCGCGCAGATGTCTGTGCGCCTCGGCCGCCTTTCCCGAAAGCCTGAGCGATCTTGCGAGCCCGGCTACGCTGTTGGATATAAAACACTGATGCTCCATAAGTATTTTAAATACGGAAGCGGACCTCGCAAAATAAAGCTTGGCTATCTCAGGGAACAAAAGGCCGCTGTGCGCGAACTTCAGAAGCATCACCGCGTATTGAAAAAAAATTTCCGGCTGACTTCCGGTCACATGGAGAACGGTTTTATACCAGTCAAGCTCGTTGACGAATTCATCTTCAAGCGCCGTCAGCTTATTTATAGCGAAAAATCTTATTTCAAATTCCGGATCGCGCGCGATATTTTTTAGCGCCGCTATGGATTTCGGCGTTTTCATTTTGTATAAAAGCTCGATGGCGCTGCGTTTTTTTTGGATGTTGCCATATTTCAGCGAATCTATAACGGGTTCCTTATGCATCTGTTTCTTAAATTCCGAAGTGATATCTATAAGCGAATACTGGTCGTCTTTTACATCTGAAAATTCAACGTATTTAAGATAATCCAGAAACTTGCCGCGCGCGCGGTCGTTAATAGCTATCAAAACATATATCAGAGGGAAAAAGCCGAAAGGGCCGAAAATAAGCAGGAAAAAAAGCGTGAGATCTTTTTTTAACAGATTATGCTTACTGTGGATATTGAATTCCCTGTTGTACCAGTAATCGTAATTGATAAGAAAAAAGAGAGCGCCGATCGAATTGAAAACCACTAAATATCTGAAAAAGCGTATGAAGTCCATACCCGCGAAAGCGGCCGGAAGAATGAACGATATCAAAATAAAAAACCATATCAGAAGCGAAGAAACATAAGTATTTTGATTTTTGATCATATCATATCGTTCATATCTTTAAATTTTCATTTCTTTTATTATCGTAGCATACGCGTTTTCCGTTTCTTCCCTGAGTTTTTCAAACGGTATTGCGTTGATCTTCTTCTCCGGTATTATATCGAAGAGCGAATAACATCCGGCCGAAACTTTTAATTCCTGGTCCTCATTTTCGTACGGCTTTATTTTAAAGTTAGCGAGCTCATTTGTCAACCTCGAAATTAAAATATTTGATCCCTTCGAATCGGTGACCGGTAATATTATAATAAAACTGCCGTTTTCCATGCACGCGCCATAAAAATCAATATCCCTTACGCAGTTTTTAACTATATAGCCTATCGTAAAATAAACAGACCGCCGCATTTTTTCCGTGAGCTTATCATGATCGGAGATTGAGACCTTGCATACGGAAAGTTGTAGCCTGTACCGAACGGCTTTAGCGACTTCAATTCTTATCATTTTTTTGAGGTGATCGACCTTGTAGCAGTTTATTTCCTGGTCAATAGGAACTTCAGCTTCCATCTTGGTGAAATTATCGATCTTATTGATGCACATAGCGACCCAGTCAGCTATCATCGAGATTATTCTTATGGTCGCGTCCGTAAAGTTCTCAAAGGAAATTTTTTCAATAACGATAACTCCGTTGACGGTTTCATTGAGCATTATGGGCGCGACAATAAGATGGCCGCCGCATTCGTCTGAATAATATTCCTTCGAAAGATCGAAGATATCTTCTCGCTGTGAGATTGTTTTGCGGTTTTTAATGGCGCTTGATATCATCTTATCGGATTCGGGTTTCAGCGCTTCCGCGAATATAACCTCGCCCTTCGAGCCTACGTGCGCCTTAAGATAGAGCAGGCCGTCCTTTAATATATAAACGGCGGCTGTTTTAACGCTGACGTGGCTTTCCAGAAGTTCGAGGGCGGATGGAAAAAGCTTATCGATACTTAATGTTTCAAGCTTCTGAGCCGCCTCGTAAACCGTCGAAAGCGATTGAAAACGCGTAACGATCTTCTGAGTCAGTTCCTTGTTGGCGTCGGTAAGCATCAAATAGTTCAATGTGCACTTTTGAAAATCAATGGAAAGTTTGTCATAGCGGTCTTTTAAAAAAAATATCGCATCGTTCTGATAATCTGAAAGCTGGCCGGCGACATGCGACGTGAGAAGAACGGACAGGACGAAATAAAGCGTCTGCGTATCGAAGAGCTTATCTATCTGGCTGTTAAAAAATGCGTTGCTGCCGCCAATAGAAACAATTATCAGAAATGAAATAAAACCCTTGACCGACCCGTATCTTATCGCCATGAAAAGCGAAAGGACCTGGTAAGGGTTCACCGCATCGCCTATGAACATGAATGAAAGCGGATAATAGGCGTAGTTTATTAATAATATTATTGTCGAAAATAATATCGATTCTATTAAATACATATGTTTTTCCCGTAAAAAAGAAGCTTAAAAACATCATTAGTCAAAAAACACAGTTATAGCATGCCGATGTTTTAATTTGTGAAAAATACAAAAAATTCAATTTGAAAATATCGCGCCGGTCGAAAGTTGTTTTCAAATTGAATTTATCGTTTATTAATTTTTAATTAAACAAGCATATTACAATACTAGATTCTTTAAGTTTAGTATAGCATCTTATCACAAAAAAAACAATAGTAAGCGCCTTGCAATTTACTTACATTTTTTTGCAAGGCGCGTTTACATTGTTTTACGGAAAAATTCTTTTAAAAAACCGGTGATTTTTCCACGGCCGGCTCGATTTTTTCATTTACGGCGCGTTTGGCAAAATATCCCGCGGCATCCTCAAAAAGCGTATAAATGACCGGCACCACTATAAGCGTAAGCGCGGTGGACGTCAAAAGGCCTCCGATAACGCATAACGCCATCGGCCCGCGCGTTTCAGCGCCCGAACCCGTTCCTAACGCGATAGGAAGCATGCCAAATATCATCGCAGCCGTCGTCATAAGTATTGGTTTAAGACGAGTTATGCCAGCCTGCGCCACGGCGTCATGGCAATTCATTCCGCGTCCCCTTAAAGTAAGCGTATAATCGATCAAAAGTATCGCATTTTTAGTGACAAGCCCCATGAGCATTATTATTCCGATAAGACTGAATACGCTAACCGGCTTGGAAAAAATAAGAAGCGCGCCAAGAGCGCCCACTACCGAAAGCGGAAGCGATATCATGATCGTAATCGGATGAATTAAACTTTCAAATTGCGACGCGAGTATCATATAGATCAATACGACCGCGAGCGCCATCGCGAAAAATATGCTTTCAAAAGATTCATTCATCATGGCCGACGCGCCTGAAAATTTTGTCGAATATTCAACAGGCATTTTCAAAGCGGCTACTATTTTATCGATCGCGGACATTGCCTCGCTCGTAGCCATTTTACTATCCAGATTCGCCATTACAGTAACCTGCCTCTGCCTGTTAGTGCGGTTGATCTGCGTGGGACCTTCGCCCTCTTCAAGCCTCGCAACCGCTTTAAAATCTATCGCGGAACCGTTCAGCGAGCGCACATATATGTTTTCGAGTTTTCCAATGGTGTCGCGTTCTTTTATATCAAGCCTGACGTTTATATCATACTGATTCCTGCCGTCTTTGAATTTAGAAACGTTTTCTCCGCCGATAAGCGTTTTGACGGTCGTCGCGATGGACGACACCGGCACCATAAGTTTTGAAGCGCTCGCGCGATCCACATAAACCTTTGCTTCGGGCTTTCCTTCCTTGAAACTCGTGTCAATATCGACGATTCCCGGAACTTTAGCCATTTCAGTCATTATCGTTTTAGAATACTCGCTGAGTTTTTGAAGGTCCGGGCCCTGTATAGCGTACTGTATCTGGCTGTTTCTACCGCCGTTCGATCCGAAGTCGGACGCGGTTTGAACCGCAACTATGCCGTGCTCGAAATCTTTTAATTTCTCGCGATATTCGGCCATTATTAAACTTTGCGGCCTTGACGGGCGGTCTTTTTTAGGCTTGAGCTCAACAATGATATTCCCGAAATTCGAACGCTCCTGCGAATCCGCGCCGATCGTTGAAAACACCTTTAAAATATCGGAATCTTTCGCGATCATGTTTTCAATATAAGCCATTACTTTCTGGGTCAGCTCCAATGAAGATCCGGTCTTCGTCTCGACCGCAATCGAGAACTGGTCGCGATCTTCAGACGGCATAAATTCGCTTTTAAGCATCGGTATTATGGCGTAGCTGAGATAAAGAAGCGCCAGCGACAGGACGACAACGATAAATCTATATTTTATGCTCGCCCTGACGATTACTGAATACGTCTTTTCGATCTGACTTAAAACCCATCCGATCATTCTGGAAATTATATTATCGGACTCCGAGTTTTTCATAAACCGCGAACAAAGCATCGGCGTTATGGTAAATGAAATGAAAAGCGATATAAGCACGGCAAACGTCACGGTCATTCCAAATTCATAGAAGAACCGTCCGATAATACCCTTCATAAAAGCCACCGGAACGAATACCGCGACTATTGAAAATGTCGTCGCCAAAACCGCGAGGCCTATCTCGTCCGTCCCTTCAAGAGCGGCATCCCGGACGTTTTTCTTTTCTTCGACGTTATGTCTGTATATGTTCTCGATAACGACTATGGCGTCATCGATAAGCATTCCTATCGATATCGTCAGCCCGAGCATTGTGAGGGTATTGAAGGTGAAATCCATATATTTCATGAAAGCGAAGGTTCCGATAACCGAAGTCGGAAGCGCGACGGCCGAAATAAGCGTCATCCTTATATTTCTTAAAAACACGAAAACTATGAATATTGCGAGGCCGCCGCCAAAAATGAGATGGAAAAACACTTCTTCGATAGAAACCTTTATGAATCTCGAGGTGTCTGAAATCACCTCGACCTTAGTGCCTTCCGGCAGCATTTTATTGATCCTTGCGATGCTCGCCTTTATGGCGTCGGCGACCTTGACGGTGTTGGTCCCGCTCTGTTTTTTTACTTCCAGAACGACGGCGGGTTTCCCATTTATGCGCGCGAAATTCTTCCGATCCTCCAATCCGTCTTCGATCCGCGCCACGTCGCCAAGCTTGACGGTATATCCGTTTTTATAGGCAATGAATAAATCTTTAAATTCATCGAATTTTTCTATCTCGCCCTTGACCTTCACTACTATATCGCGCCCGTCCGCTTCGACTTTTCCTCCCGGCACCTCGATATTTTCCATTTTAAGCGCCCTTACGAGCTCGTCGACGGTGATATTGTATTGAAGCATTTTTTCATTCTGAAGCCATACCCTTATCTGGCGCTCCAGGCCGCCTATAATCTTGATAGAACCAACGCCGTCTATTTTTTGAAGCTGTTCTTTTACCCGCTCCTTCGCGATCTTCGTAGTCTCGCGCACGGGAAGGCTTGACGATAACGCCATCGATATTATCGCGGAAGCGTTTATATCGACCTTTTCAATCACGGGGGCGTCTATATCGGCCGGAAGTTCATTCATTATCGACGAAACTTTATCGCGCACATCCGTCGCGGCTATATCGATATTTTTATTGAGCTCGAATTCTATAACGACGATGCTCACGTTCTCAAGCGATGTGGAGTTCATCTCTTTTACGCCGCTTATCGTATTGACGGCCTCTTCAATTTTATCGCTGACCTTAAGTTCGACGGTTTCGGGCGACGCGCCCTTTAAAACCGTCCTTATTGTAACCATCGGAATGTCCGCATTCGGATACAGGTTAACGCCTATCATGTTATAACATATCATTCCGAATATTACCAGTGACATGGTTACCATCGTTATAAAAATCGGCCTTTTAATGCTTACCTCGGACAGAATCATTTTTTCGCCTCCGTACGTACGCTTTTTACTTATTCAACGGGATAATTCAAACGTCATGTTTTAATGCTTAAATGCTTGCCACTTCGTTTTTATAAGGAGCTTTTTTCTTCGTTTCCCGCGCTCACGATATCTTTAGGTTTAGCGCTATCGGGCGAAACCTTCATCTTTCCCTTTAAAAACATTCCCGGTTTTATCTGATGATTAGTGTTATCGATCATCGCCAGGATGTTGAACGAATGCGTAGCCGCGTCGCCGACGGGTATTATCGAACATATCCTGCCCAAAAATTTCCTGTTTCCGCATCCGTCAGTCGTGATATCTATATTTTCGCCTATTTTTATGCCGTTAACGAATTGTTCGGGTATCTTCATATTCGCTTTTATAACGTCTATATTTAAAACTTCAATGATAGGCTTTCCTTTATCTATGAATTCGCCCGCCTCGCAATATCTGACGGATATTATTCCATCTATCGGAGATAAAATCCTGGTTTCGCTCAAAGCCCTGTCGGCTATTTTTACCTGCGTACCCATGAGATTTAAATTGGCGCGGCTTATCTGATTCGCGTAAGAAACGTTATCCCGGTTCTGGGCCGTCGTGGCGTTAGCCTCATAAAGTTTCGAAATCCTGTTATTTTCGTTGCCGGCCTGATTGTTTGATATCTCGGCGACCCTTTGCTGGTTTCTGGCAAGTTCCGTACGCAGCTCGTAATCGGCGCGATCGACTGTTAGAATTACCTCGCCGGATCTGACCTCGACGCCTTCCATCGGCGGAGCGCATTCGATAACTCCGGCGGATTTAGCCGGAACGCTCACTTTTTTAAAAGGCATCGCCGTCCCGTATATGTTTATCACATGGCCGGCATCGCCGGCCGGCGATACCGCCGCCGATACTTCACCGTTATCGGTTTCACCAAACGCCACGCCGTTAAAGGATGTCAGCAAAAGAAAAACCATGACCGCTAAAATACCCGCCGTAAAATTTAAAGCTTTGAGTTTCGACTTCATGTAAAGCACCTTCTTTTTGAACATAAGTTCAATCATTTCAGTTTCAAATCTTTTGAACAATCGTTCATCTTAATTTTATTCTATCAATTTTCAAAAGGTTTGTCAAGATCTTTTTGAACAATTGTTCAGTATTTTATTTTCATATCGGCATAAAGTTCTAAAAAATTAGAAGAAAATTCCATATAAAAAGCACCCCGCTTCGGCCGCGGCCTTAAAACCGCGCGGGGCGGATACGATGAAAAGAAGTTTAATATGCCTGGATGAAAAACACTTTCGCCCGAACGGGCGGGTTCGAATAAATATTACCGGTCGTATTTCGGGTCCGCGACCTTCCCCATAAACAACACGCTCCGCGAACGGTCGTCGCGTATAATGAAAAAGAAAGGCCTTTCGACGAAGAAATCAATCGTATCGGCGGGAACGGACGTCACTCCGACGCCTATTATAGTAACCGCCGCCGCTTCGCTGCCCTTTTCATTGACATCGATAACCGCTTTATGGTCCACGAACTGGATATAAACGTTACGCGCCATATCGCTGAAATCCGCTTTTTGAGGGTCGAACGGGATCGACATGCCGAGCGTTTTCAATTCGTCGTTAAGCCTTTTAACGCCGTATTCGAATTTGAATTTCGGCATCTTAACGTTGACCACGCGCTGATCGGAAACCGCCATCGACGTCATCGCTTTTTCAAAATCATCGGCGGCAAGCCCGGAAATAAAGGAGTCAACGCTCGTCCCGGCCGACGGAAGGAAAACGTACATGGCTATTTTATCCCGGCCGTAAGCAAGCCTGGCCGCCGAAAAATTCGAACCGGCGTAATATTTCAACTTGTTCGAGGCGCTCATCATCAAAACGCTTTTAGCGGCGCCGTCCGTTCCGTAAAAGTTCGCGGAAACGGTATTCGCGGCATCGAATTTATTGACCCACTCGCCTTTGAAATAAAGGGCGTTTATCAGAAACATCACAATTCCGTCGTCGATTTGGGTTATCATATTTTTTATCATGCCGTTCGTCTGTTTTTCGATCCACGCGTTTATAGTTGAAACCGCGGTCGGCAGTGAAAAATCGAGCGCGGTTGGAGCGCATGAATAGCAGGTTTGTAACTTTTGAATGAACCCCGCATTAACTTCAGGCATAAAATTTGCGCGTATCCACATCGAATTCGCGATATTCAATGAGATGCCCGCGTCGACGCCGATAAGGCTTTCTATAAGATTTTTATACTGCTGATTCAGGATATCAGAATCCAAACCGCTTAATTCAAGAACGTTCTTCATAACCAGAAGAGTTTCACCGGTAGCGCCGTTATAAACCATTGACAGCGCCATCGAAATGCTGAGAGGCGATATGAATATATTATCGGAGGAGTTTTTCGATATTTCCTTGAAAATCTTCAGGGCGAATTTAGTGTTCGCCTCGGAAAGTTCCTTCCCTACCAGCGCCGCTTTCTGGTCGGCCGCAAGATATTTCGACGCCGTGTCGTCGTTTTTTCCGGAATCGATCTCCGACGAAACGCCGCTGCCGCCACAGCCGGATATAACTGAAATAAGCAGGATCATATAAAGCAGGGTTTTAAATTCAGCTTTTATTTTTAACATTTCGAATGCTCCTTTAAAATCGGATAAAGTCAATATACAACATTTCAGACCATTTGACAACTTCCTTTAAAACGGGTTTTTAAATAAGTAAAATTGAAAAGTACGACCGGTCACCCGGAGAAAAAGCGTGGTTTGCGGTTATAT
>CAZJFS010000138.1:0-12073 GCA_964545075.1 uncultured bacterium | reverse complement strand
AGCGAAATTATCAATATTATCAAACAATTTAAAAAAAAATACGAGGCCGACGGCTTTATCATCATCGGCGTTTTCGGCTCGTTCGCGCGGAACGAGGAAAAGGCCGGAAGCGATATAGATATTCTTTATCGCATTAATGATATCGCGCTGAAAAAATACTCGGGATACAAATTTATCGGCCTTTATGAAAAAATCAAAACCGAGTTAAAAGAAGTCTTGAAATTAGAGATAGACCTCGCCGATGAAGACGCGCTCGGGCCGGTCGGAAAAAAATATATTCTGCCGGAGCTTGTCCATGTCTCTTAAAAGCGATCAGGCGAGGCTTGAATTCATTGTATTGCTTATTAAATATATCGACATAATAATTGCGAGGCACGGTGATGTCGAAAAAACGCTCGACGACATCGAAGGCCGCTACGCAATCCTCATGTGTTGCCAACAGATCGGCGAAACGCTGTATAAAATTGAAGGCGAGACTATTAAAAATCAATTGCCGGTCCACGCCGCTTATAGTATGCGCAACATAATCACGCATGATTATCTTGGAATCAATTCAAAAATCATTGCCGGCATCATCACTAATGATCTGCCGGAGCTTAAAACAAAAATCACTTGCATTCTCGAAAAATAAAGCGAAAGGTCAGAGGCGCCCTCGTTTGCCCCAAGCCGCTACTCGTCCGTCTTCGTCATCCTCATAACTTCGGAAAGCGTGGTAATGCCCATGACTGCTTTGGCGAGACCGTCGTAGCGCATCGTTTTCATGCCTGAAGAACGCGCGGCGCGCTTGATCTCTTCAGTCGAGTGGCCGTCGAATATCTTGAGCCGTATCTCATCGTTCATCATCAATATTTCATGAATAGCGACGCGACCTTTGTACCCCGTGTTAAGACATGCCTGACATCCCTTGCCCTGGTAAAACTTGAATTTTCCGGGCGGGACTTTTATGCTTCTTAAAAGCTCTTCTTCCGGCATCCATTCTTCGCGGCAGTTCGGACATATACGTCGCACGAGACGCTGCGAAACGATAGCTATGATCGTGGACGTCAAAAGAAAGGGCTGAATGCCCATTTCGATAAATCTGGTTATGGTGGACGCCGAGTCGTTCGTATGAAGCGTGGATAAAACCAGATGGCCCGTAAGCGCCGATTCAATGGCGATATTCGCGGTCTCGAGATCGCGGATTTCACCGACCATTATTACGTCGGGGTCCTGACGCAAAATCGATCTGAGCGCGGTCGCGAAAGTATAGTCTATATCGGCCCTGATCTGGACCTGATTGATAAGTGAAAGCCTATATTCGACAGGGTTTTCAACCGTTATAATATTTATTTCGGGCGATTTGATAAGGTTCAGGCCGGCGTATAACGTTGACGTTTTACCGGAACCGGTCGGACCCGTTACAAGTATTATTCCATTGGGGTGTTTCAGCGCTTTTTTGAAATTCTCGAGGTTTTCCGACGAAAACCCTATCGTGTCTATACCTATCTGGACGGATGACCTGTCCAGAAGCCTCATAACTATCTTTTCGCCCCATACGATGGGAAGCGAGCTGACGCGGATATCGATCGTCGTCTTCTCGAATTTTATCTGCATTCTTCCGTCCTGCGGAAGGCGCTTTTCGGATATATCCATGCCGGCGACGACTTTGATGCGCGCTATGAACCTGTTTTGGATTTTGGCATCGACGTCCAGAGCGTGAACCAGGACGCCGTCTATTCTGAATCTTATCACAAGGCCCTTTTCGGTAGGCTCGACATGGACGTCCGACGCGCGCTTGGCGGCCGCGTCCTTTATAACTTCCGAAACGAGTTTTACGACCGGATCGTTCTCTTCATTTCTGCCGACGAGTTCGATTATTTCCGAATCAACCTTGTCCATCTGTTCCTGTTCGGACTGAAGTTCGGCTTCCGAAACAAGCGCAGAAACGGTCTGGTTTATGGCCCCATAAACCGAAGTTATAATGTTAGTTATCTGAAGTTCGGAACAGATAACCACATCTATAGGCATTTTAAGACTGTTTTCGAGTTTTTCAAGCGAAAAGACATCAAGCGGATCGGCCATTCCGATAACAAGATGACTGCCGTCGAACATTAACGGAATGACGAGCTTATCACGCGCGAAATCCGGATCTATGAGATCGGCGACCTCTTTATCGACGATAACGCTCGATATATCCATAATAGGGATATTGAACTGATCGGAAAGAACATTTAAAATATCCTTTTCCGTAACGAAGTTAAGATCGACAAGCACCTTTCCAAGACGCTGTTTTCTAAGTTTCTGCTGTTTCAGAGCGTCCTGGAGCTGCGGCTCGGTTATGAGATTTTTCTCTATTAAAATATCGCCAAGGCGTTTTTTTATCTTCTTCATACGAATCTTTTTATTTTATCATAATAAATCCAATAAATCAATTTTTCGCCCCGATTGTTTTTTTAAAACTACCGGCCCGCATTTTCCTTTACGAGCTTGCGTTTCAAAATCCGTCCATCGGGGGTTTTAATTTCGACCATTTCATCATAAAGCTTGATAAGTTCATATCCGAGGTCGGGTTTTCCTACATACCATATCTTTGAATTAATAATAGCGCAGCCGCGCTCACCCACTTTTATTATGCCTTCGACGGGAAATTTTTCATTTTCGGACTGCGACTGTTTTTCCACTGGCACGGCCGTTGCCGGCGCATTCACCTGACTTGCGACGGGCTGGGGCGCTTGAGTTAAAATTGGCTGGGGCGCAACCGATATTACAGGCTGCTGGCCGGCCAGCGCGGCCTTTATATTCGTTTTTTCTTCTTCGGTATAAAATATGTCCCTCTTTATTTTTGCCTTGAACGCGCCGGCATTCGAAGCGTTGTCGAATATACCGGCAAAAGCGAACGCGCCGGCTATAAATGCCGTCGTACCCGAAATAATAAACGCGTATATTATTTTTCCACTATCTTTTTTGCAATACATTTTTCAATTCCCCGAAAAAACAATTATTTTAATTCCGTATCAGGAAAATTTAATTTCTATAAGTATCTCGATAACCATAGTAACATCTACGCTTCCGTCATCGGTTCGATCGGCCGTAATTTTTCTTGTCGAAAAATTAACATTTTTAAATCCCTCTACCATGTTAAAAAACGCCATCATGTCTCCCGCCGTTGACTTAAAGGAAATTTCAATCGGAAGCATTTTATAAGAGAACCGGGTTGTTTCGTCCGGCTTTCCTCCGGCGTCAAGCGTCACCGATGTTTTCTCATAAACTCCGTCGTATTTCGCGGTTTTTTTGATAAATTTTATATCAAGGCCGTTTTTTATAACGTTATTCGAAATCGTATTGATGAACTGGACCCCGGCGTCAGAAGTAAGAATAAGGGCGTCGATCTTTTTCAATTCACCTTCGGAGTTTTTTAATTCATTCGCGTTTCGATCGACTCCGTTCGCCTCGTTTTTGAGCGTTTCATATCTCGCGCTGGCGGCGGCAAGCTGAGTCTTCATTTTTTTTATGGACGCTTGCTGCGCCGGATATATGAAATAGCTGAAAATAAACGGCGCGATCAGAAGAGATGCAAGCGCTATGATCAGCCTATCGGTCGTTTTAAGTCCTTCTACCTTCATCGCCGCATCATTATATCGTCTTTTTACCTTATCCATGACGCTCATTTTTTCATCTCCCGGTCCAGGGCCAGTTCGAATTGAAATTCAACGCGATTTTCAACCTGGTCGGTCTTTTTAACGACGACTCCGGCCGTAGAATGGTGCTTTTTCAACGACTCGTTGAATTTAAGCGCGCTGTCGTATGCCGCGGTGATGCCGGAAAGGCTCAAAACGGGCTTATCTTCGTTAAAAAGTTTGACCGATTTTATTGAAACGTCGGGCGGTATGCTTTCCGAAACCGCCAGCAATATCTGATCGATCGAATATTTTTTAAATTCTATAACATTCTTCGCGTTCATTTTTTTCTGAAAAACTTCATAATGTTCGCTTATCTGGCGGCGCTTATTTTTCGCGTCAGCCGAGTTCAGCTCCTCATATTTCGAATCGGTTTCCTTCTTTTCCGCCGTCAGAGAGGAAAGCGCGAAAAAATTCCAGACAAATATCGCCGAAAAGGATATTATGTATAACGCCAGCGCGCCGGCGGCTATATTTAAAGTTCCATATTTAGTCAAAAGTTTAAGAGCGGGAATACTTTTATCGATGAATTCGTCCACTGAAAAACGCTCGCGCCCCTTAACACTTGCGGCTAACTTTTTAACGGCGTTGAAATTCATGGAATATTCCGGATGAAAAAATTCATACATAGCCGCGGAAATATTGGCGTAAGAAGCGTTATATTTAGCGCACGTCGCCGCATCACACATTTCTGTATTCACAAAATCCCAGCAATTTATCTTAAATACGCTTGTCTCGTAATATTCAGTAAAAAATTCCTTCATTCCAGGCATCTCGGAATTGCCGCCCGTGAGATAAATCTTTCTGAGGGCCTGAAAGCTTACCGATTCTTTAAAATGGGCAAAAAAGTAACCGGTGGAAAGTCTTATTCTCTGAAGAAGTTTTTTGAACGAAACATTCAATACTTTATGAAAGTTCGAGTCGGCGTTAGAATCATCCATATTGTCAATGACATCCTGCGAAAGTATGCCGATCTTGAATTTCATTTCCTCGGCTTCGGCCATCGTCACAGGGCTTCCGCCTGGGCTAAGCGTTTTTATGACATTGGTAAGCGAAGATCCGCCCATATTGATGTCTTTAGAAAATCGCAGGCCTTCACGTGAAACAAAATTCGTGGTTATCTGGGAATTGCCAAAATCAAGATACATCAATACTTCTTCAGGTCCGAGTTTATCCAGCATATGCATTTTTTTAGACATGGAATATAACGCGAGATTAGCGGAAACTATACCCGCGACCGAAAGCCCGGAAAGTTTGGCTATATCGTTTATTTTATCGACAAGCGCCGTTTCGACGGCGGCGATGATCACTCTCTCTTTTTTCTGAGTAGTGCCGTCTTCGTTTTTTGCCTCGAATTCCTTCATTATCATGTGATGAAAAATATAATTCTCGACGGGATGTCCGAGCTCTTTTTTCAATTCATTCTTTATGTTTTTTTCAAGCAATTTCGGCGACATTTTTGGAAAATCTATATGCCTTATAGCGACCTGATTTCCACTTAACGCAAAAACAGCCTTCGTAGCGGAAATGCCGGAAGCGGATATCAGTTTTTTTATAACTTCGGATATATAGGCTTCGGATACATGCTCACGACCTACGATAGATTCGACGGCGACCGAATTAAAAGAAACGCCAGATTCGGTTTTAACCGCTTCCGCGATCTTTATCAATGCGCTCCCCATATCTATGCCAATGAAAGTTTCTTTTTTTTGTTCCTGATGATTTTCCTGCATAACAAATATTAAAAACCTTTCAGAGAAAATATTTTTCTCCAACTCTTATTTTCGGTTTTATATTTGTTTTATTTAACGCAAAAATAAAATAACCGTAAAACAAAAGATTTAAGTTATTATTATTTGACGGCCGAAGTAAGGTCGAACATGGGCAAAAACATTGCTACGGCGATAAACCCTATCGCGGTCCCCATTACTACTATAAGCACCGGCTCGATTATCGCGACAAGGCTGTCGGTCGATATCTCGACCTCGTATTCAAAGAACTCGGCTATTTTTAACATAAGCCTGGGAAGCGCTCCGGTACGTTCGCCCGTCTGAATTATTTTGACGACGATGCCCGGAAACACTTTTTTCGTTTTAAGTATTTCATGAAGCGTCAATCCTTGAGCGACGCCTGCTTTAAGCGCGGCTATCACGTTTTTAATCACGAGATTCTCAATTATTTTTTCACAGATCTCAAGGCTCTTTATTATCGGGACGCCGCCGTTTAAAAGCGTGCCGAGCGTTCTTGAGAACCTGGCGATGGAAGATTTAAGAGTTATTTCACCGAATATCGGCACCGAAAGAATGAACCGGTCCAAAAATACACGAACCTTCAAACTCGAAGAGACAAACCAGCGCCCAATGAAAAAGGCGGCTATTAAAAATATCACTATATACCACATATAGCTTTGAATAAAATTACTGATAGCCATAAGCATAACCGTCGGAAGCGGAAGCGCGGTTTTTGATTTTATGAAAATTTTGGTGAATTTCGGAAAAACATAAGCTATCAAAAAGAATATGACGCTCGTGACCAGGATACACAGAATCACGGGATACACAAGGGCCGCGCTGACCTTAGCCTTAATCCTCGCGTTACGCTCTGAAACCTTGGCTATCTGAGTAAGCACTTCTTCAAGCCCCGCGCCCGTTTCACCCGCTTTTATCATATTCGCCGAAAGATCGTCAAAAACGTCGGGATGTTTCGAAACGGCCTCAAAAAAAGACTGGCCGGTGGATATCCTGACCTTGACGTCGTTGATCACGGCTTTAAACTTCGGGTTTTCGCATTGATCGGAAAGCGATTCAAGGCTTTCGACAAGCGTCACGCCGGCGCTTATAAGCGTAGAAAGCTGCATATAAAAATATGTCATTTCCTTCTGGGAAGCGATACCCGTAAAAAATCTCTTGATGGCGCCGATGCTAAGCGAAGTGCCACTGTTCGCGGGTTTAGAAACCTCGATTATCTCGATAACGAAATAACCGCTGTCGACGAGGTTGTCTATCATAGCCGATGACGAAGCCGCCTCGCCTTTTCCGGTCGAGGTCTTGCCCTCGCGATTGGTTATCTTATATTCAAAATAAGCCATTTAACACATGCCTTTCAGACAACTTACAAATAATTAATTTTCGCCGAGTACGATATAAGCCTTGACCGGCTGCTCTTTCCCTTTAACGTGAAAAGGTTCGAGCGGCTTGCATTCTATCTTATCCTTAATTTTTTCGTAAACGCTGTCGTTTATAACTATTTCATTGAAACCGGCCTTGGATTGAAGTCTTGAAGCAAGATTCACCGTATCGCCGATGGCGGTATATTCCATACGGTCCATCGAGCCAAGGTTTCCGACTATCGCTTCACCGGAGTTGATGCCGATACTGAAACCGAAATCGACGTTCAACCTCTTTTTCAGATCGGCCGCGACCTCCTGAGCAAGCGAAATTATTCTCATGGCCACCCGCACCGCCCTGAGCGAATCGTCTTCGCGGGCGACGGGCGCTCCAAAAAAAGCCATAACGCAGTCGCCGATAAACTTATCGAGCGTACCGTCAAATTCAAATATAATATCGGCGACGCCCGAAAAAACGTGATTTAACATCGCAAAAATATCTTCTACGCTCAGTTTTTCGGACATGGACGTGAAATTTTTGATATCGGCGAAAAATACCGTTATTTCTCTTTTTTCACCGTCGAGTTTCATTTCGCCGCCCTGTGAAAGCTGGTCGATAAGATTCGGAGATATGAAACGCTCCATATTGTTTCTTATCTGACGTTCGCGCTTTATGGCCATTATAAGCTTCGTATTCTCGATGGCCACTGAAACGGCGCTGGCAAAATTTTTAAGGAATGTAAGATCATCCTCGGTAAATGGATTTTTTATGCTTTTTTCAAGATAAAAAACGCCCTGTATGCCCTGTTTCGATACAAGAGGAATGCAAAGGATCGACTTGCCGCTCAAAGCCACGACGCTTTCAGACGAGGCGAACCGTTCGTCGGTCATGCTATTTTTAATTAGAACAGGCTCCAGCTTTTCTTTTACCATGGATAATATCGAACTGGATATCACGTTCGCGTCAAATTTAAGATCGCCCACGCTCATCTTTCTCGTTACGTAAGGAATGAAATTTCCGTTTTTCGGATCGTACAAAAAAACAAGGCCGCGTTCTACGCGTCTTATACGGTTTACAAGATCAAGAGCTACATTCAAAAGCTCTTTAAGATTTAATATCTCGGCTATCGATTTGGTCAATTCAAAAAGAACTTTCAATTCGGAGTTCATTCTGGTCGCTTTGACACCGAAATCGTTTATTAACACGTCGATATTGTCCTGAAATTTTTTAAGCTCACCGGAGTAATTTGAAGGCGTGGAATTTTCAGCGAATTTTTTCAGGCATTCGGCGATTTTTTTTTCAAGCTCGGCAACGATCTCGACGCTCGCGAATTTTTCCTCGACCGAAATGCTTCCATCGGATACTCCGCCACCCGATATTATCGATTGTAAAATTTCATCTTCATTAAATTCTATTATGTGATCGCCTATTCTGAGAACATCATAATTCGCGATATGCGCCGATGTTATTTTTTTTCCGTTAAGAACGGTCCCGTTTGTCGAATTATTATCTAAAATATTCCATTTGTCGCCTTTAAAGAAAATTTTTGCGTGAACGCGCGAAGCCAGATTGGACTTGATCACGATATCGCATTCAGCCTGGCGCCCCAAAAGATATTCTTTCGCCGGGTCGAGTTCCAATGTCCTATATTCTCTTGAGCTGTCCACTACTGTAATCTTCAATTCGTTCACGCCCTTAAAATAATATAAGCGGTTTTAATTAAAAATCGACGGATCGGTCTCCGGTATTTCCCATGTCCTGTCAGTTTCCGTAAGGTTTAATATCAATGTCCTGGATTTCAAGCCTTTGATATTGGTATTGGATATATTCGCCTGTATCTCAAAAGTATAATATCCGCTCGGCAATGATTGAAACCGTGGATCGAGTCTTAATACGCCGAGATAGCCGACGTTTTCATAGGTCGGGAAAGACTGTTCGGTAAGGCCCGCGCCGGTATCTATGTATACGATAACGTAATATTTTACCGACTGGTTATATATGGAAATTTTGTCCCAGGTCATTTTTTGGCTGGACTTATTGAATGCAAAATTTTCAACTTTTTTGACTTCTTTGTAGTAAGGATTGGCCGTAGTCACGTTAAAATTGAAAAATTCCGAAAATTCACCTTCAACACGCGGTTGAGTATTCGGAATAAAAGCCTTTACGCGCATCGTATGCTGCCCGAGGGAAATGTTTTCAGCGAGCCCATAAGTCGTGCAATCTATCGGTTCTTCGAGTTTGCCGTCGATCTCGACTATATAATAAACAACAATACCTTTCGTTTTACGGGCATCGAGAGGATACCACCTGACGATATTGCTTTCCTTGTCATACATAAAATTTTTGACCTGAACCTGATCCAGCTTTAATTTAACAGGCGCAGCCGGTTCAACCATGAAAATAAAAGTATCGGAATAAGGGCCCTGATTCGCGACATCGCCCCTGGCATTAATCATAACTGCTCGAACCTGGACTTCATGCGTATCCGCCGTAAGCAGATTAGCGTTAAAAACATTAGCGGCACTTCTTGCGTTTAAAAGCTTTCCATCAATCTTCACCTGATATTCACAATTTGAACCGTTCACCGTAACGCTATTCCATTTTAACACTAAATTTTCCTTTCCATAAGAAAGTCCCGTTACCTTGGGAATGGACACCACTTGTGACGCGCCATCGCTTGTCGTAAAAACGACCGGCTTCGAAAAAGGACCCGATTCCGGCGGAATGGAGTTTTTTAATACCGCTCTTATGCTTACTTCATGCGTAACCTGCTGCAGGTCGTTTACCGAATATTCATTGTTCAAAATTCCTTCCGAAATAATATCTCCGTCAAGTTTCATGTCATAAATATAAGATTGAGCGGCGCCAACCTTTATCCACTTAACTACTTTGCGGCTCGAATCGTATTCGACGCCTTCCACTTTGGGAATATCGCCATCAGCTATAACCGGAAGAGCAATGGCGTTAGATTTAAGCCCGATATCAAATCCGTCGGTAGCTACGACTTCTAAAACGCAACCGCTTGCGTCGTCCGGAAGTTTTGCGTTTACTTCCGCGAGAGTGACCGAATTTTCAGAAAGATCAAACCCGAGGGACTTATTGAAAAAATAACTGCTCGACGAACTGTATGTCGCTATTACATCATATCTAAAAGCGCTGGTGGAACCTGAAACATCCCATTTTATAACCCTTGCCGGCTTGTCAAATATCATATTAGAAGGAACGGCTATACTTTTATAGATTTTATCGCCGGATGCCGCATTAAACCAAAAGTTAGAACTCCAGTTGCCTTCCTCCGTTATTTTAATTTCAAATGGATTGCTCGTATCAAGAACGACAGCCTGTATTCTGGCTACATGCGCTCCCTGTTCCAAATTATCGGGAACGCCAAAACTCGCCATCCTTGAAACATAATAATTCGAAATATCGTTGTCGAACATTATACGGTAATCATAAGCCTTGCCAAGTTTATCTATTTTAGGTTCCCATGATAAATAGCCGGCGGCGTTATATTCGATGTTATTAATGGACGGAACGTTAACAAACGCGGGAATTTTAAACTCATAAGGCTCGGAATAAGGACCGCCGGATTCACCGGACGCGAGGCCGCTTTCAGTAATGGCGCTTACCATCAGAATATGGTTTCCCGGAGTAAGGCCGGACGCGTCGTAATATGTGTTTTGGGCTGGACTTATGACTAATTGCCCGTCAAGTTTCAAAAGATAAATGTATTTTTTGTTGTTGGTCGTGACAGGCAGCCATTTTAAAGTTTTAGTATTTGTGTCAAAAAACATACCTTCGACCGGCGGAATAGGATCGGCTTTTTTCACGTTGTAAAAACCCGTAACGACTTCGGATGTTCCCATTCCGGACTTTACCGCGAAAGCATTTATCGTAAGTGGAACGCCAATGATAATCGGCGATGAATATTTTTTGGCGAGTCGGACGGGATCCGTGCCAAATGTGTAATAAATTTCAGATCCTGACGTTTCGCTTGAAATTTTGACTTCGACCGTTTCATAATACGTACCCGGGGCCGGATTGAAAACGGCGCGGGCGAGAACGCCGGCTATGGAATAATCGGCGGTAACCGGCGATGAATTTAAAAGGCCCGATTTTATCGTTATAACCTTTATGGTCTTAGATGAATATAAGATAATCTTTCCGGTATAAAGCTTGCTTTTCGTTGTCGGAATACTTCCATCGTCGGTATAATAAGCGACGGCGCCCGGCGTGGCGCAGGAAATAATCACTTCCTGAGTTCCGAAATAAGACCCGGGCTTAAGACTTAAAACAGGCGGCGCAGTGACTCCGGCAAGGCTTATTTTGTATGATGCGACGGCCACCTCCGAAGTAATAGCGCCTTCGCGCGCGGCGAAAGCTTTTAAAGTTATATCGGACGCGGCCGTAACTTTTGACGAAAATATTTTCGAAGACTGACCCGGAGTCGAACCGTCATCGGTATAAAAAACTGACGCTCCGGAAGAATTTGATGAAATGACTATTTCTACGGTCGAATCGTAAGTCCCGGCGGCCGGCGTAAAAACAGGCGGCAATAGCCGTTCAAGCGGTTTTATGCCGGTGACGGCGGGAGCGATCTCTTCGTCTTTAGTTGAAGCGTCTATCGTTTTTCCGGATAAAGCAATGGTTTTAGGAAGAGACGACGAATTTACTTCATTTTGCGTTTCATTTTTTTTTAAAATGCTCACAAATATCTTGAGGATCGAAGACGCCGTCGAATAATCCGATTGCAGCGGCGCCACGACATTTTTAACGTCTCCGGTTATGGATGGCGAAACAATTATTTGAGATACGGTCTTAACGGCCCTGGCCATTTCAGATATATTCGCGAGGCCGCCCGCGGCTTCTTCCACCGGCGATTCGACCGTCGAAGAAATCTCGCCATACTCTTTAGTGACAGTCTCGCCGGGTGTTTCAGAAGCTGAAAAAGACACGATTAACGGCAGCAAAACATTTTTTTCGCAAGCCATGAGGCTTCGCGCGGTTGAAGTTTCGTCGAGAGGAACCTGTTTTATGACGATCGTTTTAACCTGCGGCGGCACTTCAGACGATTTTGGAACGCGGCCGATATAATTTCTGAAAATCGGACGGCCCGTATCTTTTGATTTAAGAATGATAACCGGGTAACGATTCTCAGCGGTTATTTGAATGACCGCCTTATAAGATGAAGCGCTTATGGTCGCCGTACCTATTTCCGCTCCGGTATCCTTATCCGACACGCCAATAATATATTTATCGCTCGAAGCCAAAGATTTAGGCGCGGATTGAACAAGCGGAGCCTGGCCTAAT
>CAZJFS010000137.1:0-12092 GCA_964545075.1 uncultured bacterium | reverse complement strand
ATGTTCCGATCCGGCGACCCCGCTTTCGTGTCCTTTATAACGCCTCATCTTGAGAACGAAAACAACCGCGTCAGGGCGAACGCGATACTTGGAACCATAAAACTTTCCTCAAATGAAGAAGATATCAGAAAAGCCCTCTATTCGCTTTCCGGCATGCTCCGCTCCGTTTCTTATAAGCACCGGGCCAGCGCCGCTGCAGCGATAGGCGAAATAGGCCTTGAATGTTTTTGCCCGGCCCTTGAAACGCTTTTTTCCGATGGTGATGTTTCGGTCAGAAAGGCGGCGCTTGCCGCATGCGAAAAAATAGGATCGCGGAAATTTCTGCCTGAACTGAAATCAATGCTCGCGGATCCCGAAAATTCAACCCTGACAGCTCTTATCCAGCGGACGGTCTCAAGGATAGAAAACAATGTTTTCGACCGGCTCTTAAATATTCTCAAGGCATGCCCCGCGTCGGAAAAAGCTTACGTCAACGACATTGTAAGAAAAATTAAAAAGGCCGAAACCGTCGAACTCATAATCCTAGTGTTAAGCCTTGGCCCTGCTGATTTTTCAATAAAGCTGGCCGGATTGATATCCGAATATCCCGACGACCCGGAACTTTTAAAAATAACGGAAGATTTCGTACATCAAAAGACATTCCCCGCAAAACATTTTCTGGAAGAAACCATAATTGACGGAAAAAGCTTCCCATGGGAAGCCGGCCTGCTTTCCGCGTTAGCGGCGGGCCTGCGGGATGCGCTAAGAACCGGCCTGATCGAACTTATAGATAAAGAGGGAAAAAATGCGTTTTCTGACGCGGCTTCGCGGAAATTTTTCGAAGCTCTCGGCTGCTATATCAATGACGGCGAAAGAGCAAAAGCTATTTATGAAAGCGTAGCGTCAGCCGACGCCGTAAAATCTGATCTCGCGCTCGAACTTTTAGAATCCATAAAAGAAGAAGAGCTTAAATCCGGATATATAAGATTATGCCAGAAAATGAAAAAAGCATGATCTGAATAAAATAAAACCGGCGGTATAACGATATACCGGCCGGCTTTGATCGAAATTATTAATTGAAATACTAAAAACTAATGTTATGCTTTTTCGTGTTCAAGCACGTTGTCGAGCGTTCTGTTTTGAATTTCGCGGCTTAAAACGACTTCTTTTTCAAGGTTATGCTGGAACCCTTCGAGTATCATCTTGACATCGAGCTTCTGGTGATAAAGCTCTTCGATGGCGACGTCGATCGAATTGGTATACAGGCATTCCACCTTTTTTTCGGCGCCCTGTTCAAGCTGTTTCGCACGGGTAGCAATAACCATCGTAAGCAGGAACTTATTAGGAATTATCTTGGAAAGATCATCAAAAGACCTTGGATTCATTAATATTTCCCCTTCTTATATTATGTATTTAATTCATATTATTAGTGGTAGTTTATTTTAATACATTATCATCGAATTGTCAACTATTAATTTTTTTAATTAAAACAAATCTTAATCAAGCATTATTTGACATATCCCACACAGTTTGATATAATCATTACCAACCCATTTTGAAAGGCGGCGTGCCGAATTGTTTGAAATTCTTATTCCAATGGCCTTTGCGGCCATATTCGGTGCAATTTACACTTCGATATACATATGGCACTCAAATGAGGAGCCGGACAAAAAAAACGCTGGTCTTCACTGCGGGCGGTGCGGGTTATGCCCTGAAAAAAACGACGGCGGCCCTCACGAAAAATGCGTATCTGAAATAAAACTTGAAAGAGGAAGGTCAAATGAGTGAGATACTGATTTCAATACTGGTAATGGGAGCCATAGCCATATTCCTGGCGATTTTACTTATATGGAGTTCAAAAAAATTCTACGTCGCGGAAAACCCGCTTATCGAAGAAGTGGCGGCACTTCTGCCTCAGGCTAACTGCGGCGCGTGCGGATATCCGGGCTGCGCCGGATTCGCGAAAGTTCTTGTTGAAACGCGCGACACCAAAATGATATGCCCCGTATCCCCACCAGAAAAACTAAAAGAAATAGGGCGCATCGCGGGAATCGAGATCGACGATAAAAAGCCCATGATCGCAGTCCTGCACTGCAACGGGACCCATGACAACGCGAAGATAGTTTCCGAATATATCGGCGTAAGAAGCTGCGTAGCCGCTCATAATTTATATACCGGCGATAAGGAATGCATTTATTCCTGCATCGGCTACGGCGATTGCGTCAAAGCCTGCCTTTTCGGCGCGATAAGAACCGAAAACGGCATAGCGGTTTTCGACAGTGAAAAATGCGCCGGCTGCGGAATGTGCGTGAAAACATGCCCCAGAAAATCAATAACGCTTATTCAAAAAAGGCCGTCGACGGTTCATGTCGCGTGCAGCTCCCGGGACAAGGGCGCCGTCGTTAGAAAACACTGCAAGCGAGGATGCATCGCCTGCGGAAAATGCGAACGCGTATGCCCGAAGCAGGCCATAACCCTCGAACCCGGTTCGAATCTGGCTAAAATAGACGATGAAAAGTGCATACTCTGCGGAAAATGCGCCGCGGAATGCGACATAATGAATGCCATCATCGCCAGAGGAAAAGTAGAAAAAGCCGTGGAAATAATCAAAAAGAAGAAAGACGAAGAAAAAGCTGAAAAACAGAAGGCCGCCGCGCAAGCTACGGCCGCGAACGGAGGAAACCAGTAATGTGCGCATTCGGCCTTAAAACATTTATACTGGGCGGTATCCATGTCGAAGACAGAAAATACACCCACGACAAACCGATAGAAAAAATACCGGTTCCAAAGGAACTCGTCATCCCGGTCTTACAGCATATAGGCGCGCCGGCAAAAGTTATCGTTTCAAAAGACCAGAAGGTAAAGATCGGCCAGCTGATCGCTGAAAAGAACGGATTCGTTTCTGCGAATATAGTTTCTCCGGTTTCAGGCGTTATAAAATCGATTGAATCCCGCATGACCGCCACTGGCTTCAAGCAGGAATGCATAATAATCGAAAACGATCTTTCAGAGGAATATCTTGAAGAAATTAAAAACATTTCTCCTTCTCCGGAAATCATCGAAAAGACCGATGTCACAAAAATAGCCGCCATAGTGGAACGCGCAGGAATCGTAGGCATGGGCGGCGCGACATTCCCTACTTCGGTCAAACTTTCCCCGCCGCCGGACACCACGATAGACGTTATAATATTAAACGGCGTGGAATGCGAGCCTTACCTTACCGCCGACGACCGCATCATGATCGAAAACACCGAAAAAATAGTGGCGGGGCTCGCGCTGCTGATGAAGAAATTCTCTGAAAATCATGAAGTCAAAGGGTATATAGGCATTGAAGCCAATAAGCCCGAAGCTATAGCCAAAATGACCGAAATCGCGGCAAAATACAAAAACATATCCGTCGTGCCGCTCGAGCTAAAATACCCTCAGGGCGGCGAAAAGCAGCTTGTGAACGCCATAACGGGCCGCGTGGTCCCTTCCGGAAAACTTCCGGGAGCCGTTGGCTGCCTGATCCAAAATGTCGCTACCGCCGCCGCCATCTATGATGCCGTTGTAAATAACAAGCCGCTCATAGAACGCGTCGTCACGCTTACGGGCGGAGGAATAAAAGAAAAAAAGAATCTGCTGGTCCGCTTCGGCACGCCGTTCACGGCGCTCATAAACTTCTGCGGCGGCATAACCGATGACGCGGCGATGCTTATATGCGGCGGTCCCATGATGGGAAAGGCGCTTCAGACTTCCGATGTGCCCGTAACCAAAGGGGTTTCAGGAATAATAGTACTCACCTCCGAGGAAGCCAACACGTTTGAGGAACACCCGTGCATCAGATGCGGCCGCTGCGTTGAGGTTTGCCCCATGGGACTTCACCCGAGCCTCCTGGCAAGATATATCGAGGTCGGCGATTATAAAACGCTCGAAGAACTGGGTATTTTAGACTGCATCGAGTGCGGCTCCTGCAACTACATATGCGCCGGCCACAACCGCCTTGTTCAGAACATCAAAATAGGGAAACTTAAAGTGAACGAACTGATCCGCGAAAGAAACAGGAATAAAGACAAAAAGTAAAAAAGCGTTAGCGTTAAAATTTAAATTTAAATTTAAATTATAAAAAAATAAATAAGGAAATGGGGTATCCAACTTGGAAACTTTAGAAAAAAAATGGATAGTAGGCCAGGGGTCGCACATCTATTTCCGCGAGGACGCGCCGCGGATAATGCTGATGGTCATAATGGCGCTTTTGCCGGCATGTTTCATGGCCGTTTACGTATTCGGTTCCGACGCGCTTAAAGTTATATTCACGGCAATCGTAAGCGCCGTCGTATTCGAAGCTCTCATTCAAAAGTATCTGCTTAAAACCAAGGTTAGCGTCGGCGATAATTCCGCCGCTCTCACCGGCCTTCTTCTGGCGCTCAACCTTCCGGCGAGTTCGCCCTGGTGGATGGTCGTCATAGGCTCTCTCATCGCCATCGGAATCGGAAAAATGGCGTATGGCGGCCTCGGCCAGAATCCTTTCAATCCGGCGCTGGTCGGGCGCGTAGCTCTGCTGATAGGTTTTCCCGCGCTTATGACCAACTGGAGCGTAAATTCAGGGTTTCTGGCGACCCTTTACAAAAACGTCACTCCCGAATCGCTGACGGCGGCGACTCCGCTGGGTTTTGTGAAAGCTTACAGCGGAACCAACCTTAATGCGGATCTGATCAACTATCTTAACGGCTACCACCTCAGCCTTCAAAGCCTCTTCATAGGCACTACCGGCGGATCGATCGGAGAGGTCAGCGAACTCGCGCTTCTTCTCGGCGGCCTCTACCTTGTCTACAAAAAGATAATAAACTGGGAGATTCCGGCGACATATATCGCGACGGTGGGCGTCATAGCCTCCGCGGCATATTTCACGAATCCGGCGACATTTTTAATGCCCCACTACCATATTTTTTCAGGCGGCCTTTTTTTAGGCGCGATATTTATGGCGACCGACCTTGTCACATCGCCCATGACGTTTAAAGGCCGCGTTGTTTTCGGTTGTGGCTGCGGAATCGTAACCATGCTGATAAGGCTTTTTGGCGGCTATCCGGAAGGCGTATCGTTCGCGATACTCATAATGAACTCTATTTCGCCGCTTATCGACATTTATATTAAACCAAAAAGATTCGGGGTATAGATGATGAATAGAATTAGAAAAGGAAATTCAGATTTAAATCTTCTCATTGTTCTCACATTGTTCTCTGCGATATCCGGGCTTATACTCGCCCTGGTAAATAACGTAACAAAAGACCGCATCGCTATGGTCGCGGTAATCAAGCAGAAAAAAGCCCTGATGGAGGTAATGCCCGCTTTCGATACCGCCGAGGCCGAAACGATACTTGCCGATCCTATGGATCCGTTCGAACTTTTCGTCTGCAAAAAAGATCAGAAACCCGTTGGCATAGCCGTCATGGCTTCATCGAGGCTTTTAAGCGCCGAGCAGTTGAAAAAGCTCGCCATTCCGGAAAACATAAGACAGGACCAGTCATATGCCGATCCCATAAAGCTTTTAGTGGGATTCACCATCGACGGCAAGATAAAGGGCGTCAGCATTCTCGACTGTAAGGAAACGCCGGGGCTTGGCACCAACATCAACACGCCGGCCTTTAAATCCAATTATGTCGACGCGGGCATAGATCTAAAAAAATGGAGCGTCAAAAAAGACGGCGGCGACGTAGAGCAGCTCACCGCAGCCACGATCTCCTCTCGCGCGACGACGGCCATCGTCGCCAAAAGCATAGCGATATACAAAAATAAAGTAAAATCATTAAATTTAAAATAGACAGAGGTTATTGATATGGGTCTTGATAATTTTAAAAAAGAACTCTACCGTGGCGTAGTCACTGAAAACCCCACATTCCGTATAGTACTCGGAATGTGTCCGACTCTGGCCACTACAACTTCAGTTCAAAACGCTCTAGGAATGGGCATTTCAGTCATCGCGGTACTTACCTGTTCAAACATTGCTATATCGATGCTGAGAAACGTCATTCCAAATAAGGTCAGAATACCGGCTTTCGTTGTCGTCATAGCCACGTTCGTAACGGTCGTCGATCTTTTAATAGCGGCTTTCATTCCGCCGCTTTATGAAGCGCTCGGAATATTCATTCCGCTTATCGTCGTAAATTGCATCATTTTAGGGCGCGCCGAAGCTTACGCGGCCAAGAATGAAGTGCTTCCGTCCGCTATCGACGGCCTCGTCATGGGCATCGGCTTCACATGTTCGCTCGCGCTCATCGGCTCCATACGCGAATTTTTATCGGCCGGAACGCTCCTGGGATATACGGTAGTCCCGTTCACTCACAAGTTCATCCTTATGACACTCGCTCCTGGCGCGTTCATAACTTTAGGCCTCACGCTCGCGCTCATAAATTTCTTACAGAGCAAGGAGAATTAATAAATTATGACATCTGCTTTAATATCGATATTGATAACTTCGGCCATTTTTAACAACGTCATTTTCGCGCAGTTTTTGGGCACCTGCCCATTTCTGGGCGTTTCAAAATCGATTGAAACCGCGACCGGCATGGGGCTGGCCGTGATATTCGTCATGGTGCTGGCGAATATAATAACTTACTACGTCCAGATGCTTCTGGTTAAGTTCGGAGTGGCCTATCTTCAGACGCTCGCGTTCATCCTCGTAATAGCGGCGCTCGTCCAGATGGTCGAGATCATGCTGAAAAAGCTTTCACCCGGACTATATAAGGCGCTCGGAATATATCTTCCGCTTATCACTACGAACTGCGCCGTCCTTGGAATAGCGCTTCTTGCGATAAAAAAGAACTACGGCCTCGTCGAATCCGTCGTTTATTCCTTCGCTACGGCCGCCGGTTTCACCCTGGCGATAATTCTGTTCGCCGGAGTGCGAGAACAGATGCGGTTTTCAAAAATCCCCGATGCCATGGACGGATTCCCGATAGCGCTTATAACAACCGGAATAATGGCGCTCGCGTTCATGGGATTCGCCGGCTTCAAGCTGCCGTTCTAAGCGGGAATAAAAATGGACGGATCGCGAAAAGCGCTCACTTTATTCATCATATCGGCCGTTGTACTATCGGTCGCTTATTCCCTTTACACCGGTTACGACTTGAAACGGCATTACCGCTTCACCCAGCCGGCCATGGGAACCACCTTTCATATCGACTGCTACGGGGTTAGCGAAGATATCGCGTCTAACGCTTCGAAAACGGCATTCGCTCTCCTGCACGAGATCGAGGCCGCTCTGACCAGATTTCGTGACGATTCGGAAGTCTCGACAATAAATAAAAATCCCGCGGGACCTAACAAAATGTCCAGGCCGCTCGCCGAATGCGTCAAAGCATCCATAAAGGCCGCCGAAATGAGCGGCGGTTATTTCGACATAACTTTCATGCCTCTTTATAAACTCTGGGACTGGCGGAATTCGCCATCAAAAATACCGGATGACGCCGCTATAAAAGCGGCGCTTTCGAAAGTCGGTTATTCGAAAATAAAGATAGATTTCAAGGATATGTCGATGCGCATGGACGAAGGCATGATGATAGATCTCGGAGGCATAGCCAAAGGATACGCGGTCGGAAAAATGGCCGGCGTCGTCACCAGCCTCGGAGTTTCAGACGCGATAATCGAAGGCGGCGGAGATCTGTGCGTAACGGCTGAACGGCCTTACGTTATCGGAATTCAGGACCCTTTCAATAAATCGAATGGAAAAATAGCGGGCCGGCTTGTCGTCAACGGGCCGGTTTCGGTCTTCACGTCGGGCGATTACGAACAATTCGCCGTGATCGGCGGAAAAAATTACGGCCATATAATAGACCCGAAAACGGGTTATCCGGCCGAAGGCCCGAAATCGGCGACCATAATAGGCGCCGATCCTACTTTAACGGATGGCCTGGCCACGGCGCTTATCGCCATGGGAATGAAAAAAGCCGTGGATTTTTCCAAAAATGAAAAACTGGCGACCGTACTCATCGACCACGCCGGAAATATCGCCGTTTCCGAAGAGCTCGAAAAAAAGGCCCGCTTCGTCAAAGAATAGCGCTGCTTCGCCAACTCGCCGTCCCCGTCATTCTTTAGCTCCAGCCGCCCTTAAAATATTAATGATGCCGTGATGCCAGTTAGTTGTCGCTATCTGAAAAGCGCTCATATTAGACGAATCGCGAATACTGAAATCCGCGCCGTGATCGACGAGCAGTTTTACCACGTCTGAATTTCCACGCATTACGGCGTCGATAAGAGGCGTACGGCCGTCGTTATCACGGGCGTCGATATCGGCCTCGGCATGGATGAGATAGTCGACTATTTCTAAATCCCCGCGGAAAGCGGCTTCTATAAGAGGCGTTTTATTGAAATTATCGCGGGCATTGACATCCGCCCCAGCCTTTACAAGCGTTTTTACAAGGTCCAGCTCCGACCAGCGCGCGGCTTCCATTAACGCCGTGCGCCTGCTGTCGTCGCAGGCATTGACGTCCGCTCCTTTCTGAACGAGAAAATCGGCCACTCGAACATTGTCCTTGTATGAAGCGTCCATAAGAGCGGTGCGGCCGTTGTCGTCGCAACCATTCATATTCGCGCCATGACTGGCGAGAAGTTCGACCACGGCATAATTTCCCTTGTGCGCCGCCTCCATAAGAGCGCTTCGGCCGTTGTCGTCGGTCAGATCGATATCCGCCTTATTTTCGATCAAAAGTTTGGCGATCTCAAAAACGTCGGTATGCGCCCATGCCGAGGCTTCCATAAGAGCGGTGCGGCCGTTGTCGTCCTTCGCGTTCAGATCGGCCCCTTTTTCAATCAAAATTTTGGCGACTTCGACCACATCCGACGCTTCGGGTCTGGCCCATGTCGAAACTTCCATGAGCGCGGTGCGGCCGTTGTCGTCGCATGTATTGACGTCGGCCCCTTTTTCAATCAAAAGCCTTGCCACCTCATGGTTCCCTCTGCTGACCGTTTCCATGAGAGCCGTACGGCCGTTGTCGTCTTTCGAGTTTATATCAATGCCTTTTTCGATCAATATTCTGACGACTTCGGCATGGCCCTGTTCTTCAGCCATCATAAGAGCGCTTCGGCCGCATGAATCTTTAGCGTTGATATCCACGCCCAGTTCCAGAAGAATTTTAACTACGGCGGCGTGTCCGTGCTCTTCCGCGGCCATAAGCGCTGTACGTCCTTCATTATCGCGCATATTTATATCGGCGCCTTTTTCAAGAATCGTTTTTATGACCGCCAAATGGCCTTTTTCGCTTGCGATAATAAGGGCGCTTCGGCCCCATCTGTCGCGCGCGTTGATCTCGGCGCATTTTTCCAGGAGAATTTTCACGACATCCGAATGCCCGTGCTCGGCCGCGATCATCAAGGCTATGGTGCGGCATCCCGTTTTAATTTCAGCGTCGGCGCCGCTATCGATGAGAAATTTGACCGTGTCGGCATGGCCGTGCTCGGCGGCGGACATAAGAGCGGTGGAACAAAAGTTGGTTTTCGCGTTAAAATCGGCTCCGCGCTCAACGAGTATCTTCACCGCTTCAAGATGACCGTGTTCCGAAGCCATCATAATGGCGGTATTGCCGCAGTTCGTTCTGGCGTTGACGTCGGCTCCCTTTTCGATCAATAATTTTATTATATCGACATCGCCTTCGGCGCAAACTTCCATAAGCGCCGTTTTCCCTGAATGATCCGAAAGATTCACGTCCGCTCCACGTTCGATCAAAAGACGCGCGACGTCGGTGTGCCCGCAATCGCATGTTTTCATAAGCGCGGTGCGGCCGTATTCGTCCGCCGCGTTGATGTTAACGCCGCGCTCGATGAGAGTTAAAACTATATCGGTCTGGCCGCATTCGGCGGTTTCTATGAAAGCTCCCTCGCCCCATTTATCGTGCGGATCGAACTTTGCGCCGCTCTCCATAAGAAGCCTTACGAGTTCGCAATGGCCTCTCCATGCGGCGAACATGAGAGGCGTCCAGCCGTCCACGTCCTGTACGTCGATGTCGGCCTTCGAGTCGATAAGCAGCTTCGCGGCGTCGAAATGCCCGCGCCACGCGGCGTACATAAGCGCGTTCCATCCATCGCGGTCGCGCGCTTCAATATCCGCACCGTTCTCTAACAAAAAAGACGCGGCGGCCACATTACCTTTTTTAACGGCTTTAATAAGCGACGTTTCCCCGTCACACGCCTTAGCGTTAACGTCCGCGCCCTTTCCGACATAATTTCTGATCGACTCGATGTTTCCCTGTCTGGCCGCGTCGAGCAAGTTGGCGTCATGTATGGTCATAAGGTTCACTTCCTTTCAATTTTCTGAAAACAATATTTTTTAAAAACTTTGAGCGCGCAAAACAAAAGCCCTGCGCGCGGCAGAAACATTAGAATATTAGAATATTTTGTTTTATTAAAACCGGATGATTTGAAATAAAAAAAGCGTACGGCTGCGGATGCCGCAAAATGACGGCCCGCGTCCAAAAAGAGAGCCTCTTTAAATAAAGGCGATAAAGGCTTTATTTTAAACATCACATCACCGCCCGTAAACACGCGGCATTTTAATTTTAAGGATACCCCGATCGCGCAAACGGACTTTGCGCACCTATTTTTATTCTATCAGATATGATGCCATTTTGTCAAAATTATATTTTAAATAATTGATCGCTCGACCGAATACCAGATAATTTTTATCCCGTTTCCCCTTTCTCCGGCCCCGATTTTTTAAAATCGTCCCTTCATAAATAACCGCTTCTCGCAAATTTCCGCGAGGCGGCTTTAAACGATGGCGTCTAAACATTCCGAGCCCCAATTTTTAATATTGAATATTTCGGGCGGTTCTGTTAAAATTATATTCAAATTTTATTAAGGAAAAGTTTATGAAAGCAAAAGTATGCCCCGAGTGCCGGCGCGGGACGATAATGGACAAGCTGAAAATTAATGACATAGTAATCGATGTATGCCCCGAATGCCGCGGCGTTTACTACGATAACGGCGAATTGAAAAAAATACTCGCCGGCGCGATAGACCCTGAAACCGTCCTTGAACGCCTTCCATTCGACGTGACGACGCTCGTATGCCCCTGCTGCGGCCTTACAATGGACCGCGTCGGAGCGAAAAAAGGCCTTTTCAAATATGAAATGCACGTCTGCCGCGGTTGTATGGCTATATTTTTGCGAAACGGGCAACTTCTCGCCTTAAAAAGCCACCTTTCCGGGAGCAGGCCCGCCCAGCCGTCATTTTTCCGTCCAAAAACCGTAATGGAAACGCGTTTTCAAAAATCATCCTCGGCCGCCGGCGACGAAACGCCGCTGCCACCGAAAAAAAGCGCCCTTTCGCCGGCCGCGAAGACAATTGAAATGCCGCCGCTTCCGGAGAAAAAAGCCCCGCCTCTGGATGCGAAGGCAAATGAAAAGGCGATTTTTGACGAGATCATTAACAAAAAGATCGGCATATCTCCGAAAGACCCAGGAATCGACGTTGAAAAACACGGCGAATTAAATCCGAGCCTGCGAAGTTCCGCTTCATATCCGGCCGGAATTCAACCCCGCGCCGGCTCGAGTTACGTTTCCGCTTCGAAAATCATCAAACCCGTCGAAAAACAGGAAGAAAACAACGCGTTGAGCCATTACTCCAATATAAAGTACGACTCGGCCGGCGAATACGATGAAATATCCATTCCCACCTATTTTTTCTGCCTGCTTTCAAATCTTCCGGTCGAAGTTTACAATCCGCGTTTTTATTTCCCTTATATACTCGTCGGCATAATAGGCGCTAACGCGCTGGTCTTCCTTCTTTCATATTATCTCGAATCCCGCGCCGTCACGCAGATAATCCATCACGGCCTGGCGGGTCCGAGCGTCGCGACTTATAAAAGTTTTTATAGCCTGCTCGGATTCACGCCGCTTGATTTCGGCTCCATAAAATCATTTTTCAACCTCATCTCATGCCAGTTCGTGCACGCCGGCTTTTCACACTTTTTTTTCAACATGTATTTCCTGTGGGTTTTCGGCGACAACGTCTGCGATATTTTTTACGATTATAAAGAGCCCCTTAAACGCGAGGCTTCATTTTTACTGTTCTTCATCGCCATGGGAACCATCGGCAGCCTCACGCACCTGATGATATCGCCCACCTCCCCGATCCCCCTC
>CAZJFS010000136.1:0-12282 GCA_964545075.1 uncultured bacterium | reverse complement strand
GCTCCTATCGGAAAGTGCTCATTCACCGAAGCTCAGCTTAACGAAAACTTCAAAGCTTTCTACGATGCAGTTGTAAGGGCAAAACCGACAGGCGCAAAAGGCCAGTATATAAAATCCATGGCCATCTCCACGACGATGGGTCCCGGATTTCATATAAACCCCACATCAGCACTGGTATAATTATATAAAATATTAAAAAGCTCAAATAGCTGTTAAAGACAGCAGGCACGCTTTTTCAAGCGTTTAATCGGGCGGTTTTTGAAGGTCCCGGCCAGCCGAAACAGGAATATAACATACTTAGAAGAATATAAACTCTAAATATGTAACCGTGTAAGTAGCATTATTTATACGGCCAGAGATCCTGATTCCGTTTCGGAGCAATCCATAACTTATCAGGATCTCGCTTTATATAACGAACATAGTTACATAATTATCGTCACTTAAAAGGAGGTGTACTAATTTAATGCCAACACCACAAAAAGAGCAAAAAGTTGCAGAGATCAAGGCAAAATTTGAAAAAGCCACTGGAATCGTTTTAACCGATTTCAAAGGCATCACCGTTAAGGACCTCTCAATTCTCCGCCGCAAATTGCGCACGGAGAAAGCTGAATACCGCGTATTCAAAAACAGGCTTGCCGCTATAGCTATTTCCGGGTTCCCGTTCGCTTCAATAAAAGAACAGATGACCGAGACTACAGCTATCGCTATATCTTACGGTGACCCGATCGCATCCTTAAAGGCGCTTTACGAGTTCACAAAGATCAAAAAAATGCCCATCAAGACCGGCGTTATCGACGGTCAGGTCTACACAAGCGCGCAACTCGAAGTAATGAAGGACATACCTTCAATGAACGCTTTACGCTCGATGTTACTCTCATGCATGCAGGCTCCCGCCCGCGGTCTTGTTACAGTACTGTCAGCAGGTTCAAGAGGTCTTGTTCAAGTTCTCGCTCAGCGCGCTAAAAAGCTTGAAGAGAGCGCTGCCGCTTAATAACATAAGCGGAGAAACTCAATTCAAAGCGGCTTCATAAGCTACGGCTCAATGAAGTAAAATAGTAAAAATAAAGTAAAATAAAACCAAAATTTATCAGGAGGAATATTTTAAAATGACTAACGAAGAATTGATCCTTGCCTTAGAGAAAAAGACGATACTCGAAATCAACGACCTCGTAAAAGCCCTCGAAGAAAAATGGGGAGTATCCGCAGCGGCTCCCGTAGCAGTAGCGGCAGCGGCTCCCGCAGCAGCAGCAGCTGAAAAAACAGAATTCGACGTAGTTCTTAAAGACGCTGGCGCAAACAAGATCAACGTCATTAAAGTTGTTCGCGAGCTCACGGCTCTCGGCCTTAAAGACGCAAAAGACCTCGTTGACGGCGCTCCGAAAGCCATAAAAGAAGGCGTTCCCAAGAAAGACGCTGAAGATATGAAAGCTAAAATCGAAGCAGCTGGCGGCAAAGTAGAACTCAAGTAATTTTGCTCTAAACTTTGTGGTTATAAAAAAAGGCGGAGAATTAATTTTCTCCGTCTTTTTTTTGTTCAGCCAAATTCCATATTCGCAAACCAATTCTCACCGGCTTTCGCTGAAATGTTTAATTTCTCGGATTCATTTTAAATAAAGCCGATTTTTTTGCTATAAATTCCTCAAAAATAAAGCCGATAGGTATAGTGAGGGGAAAAAAATCACAACCAAAAACCAGACGATCGAAAAAACGAAATATATATAAAATATAAATTTAAGAACTTTCCAGGAGGAATTTATGAGCATAGCAATCGACGGTATATCAGGCGGCATGAATGTCCAGTTCAAAAGCGTTACGGAAGAGATCAACGCTCGCGCGAAGGCGGACGCAAAAACTACGGACGCGAATCAGGCAGCTTCGCAGGCCACACTTCAGGGTCAGAAAGACACGGTCAGCCTCAGTTCGGTTAATGAACACGCAAAAACTCAGGGTGCAACGCCCATGAGCGATCAGGAAGCTATGGAGCTCACGCAAATGTTAACTGGTATGTTAAAGGGAAACTCAGGAGCCGCCGGGTCGGCGGAACCGTTCAATTTACAAAACATCATGAACTCGCTCCAGTAAGCGAAAAGCCAAAGCGGAAAAAACGTTTTTCAACGTCCGAAAGGATTTGGAACGTATCGCCGAAGACATGAATGTCAAAAGAGGCGTCCGGCTCCCGCAAAAAAGCCGGAAATAGGCTAACGACACGGATTTAACAATTCAGGAACGCCGTTTCTTTCCAATCAGGGTACGGCGGCGAACATATTAAAAAAGCAGGGGCTTATGAATTTTCATAGCCCCTGCTTTTTTAGTATTATAGACTTAAGCTGAGATTTTTGAAGTTCTCCGCTTTATTGATTTAACTCGATGTTACATCTTTCCCTTGTAGTTTATGAAAGCGTGATACGCTTCATAGGACGAGAAAAGATCGAATTTGGACATTAATTCGGTCGGGCAGTGAAGCGCGAGGCATGCCGGCCCGATATCGATAACGTCCATATTATAAACCGCCAGGTCCTTCGCGACCGTTCCGCCGCCGCCCTCGTCGACTTTGCCGAGTTCGCCTACCTGCCATTTAACGCCCTTTTCATCGAATATATCGATGATCATGGACATGAATTCGGCCGAAGCTTCGCTCGAACCGCTTTTGCCGCCGGCGCCGCCATATTTGGAAATGACCGTGCCCTGGTTTATGTTGGGAACGTTATGCTTATCAAAAACACCGGCCCATGTAGGATTGAACGCTTCCGTAACGTCAGCCGATATGGCCTTTGAATTGGACTGGGCTTTTCTGACGCGGTTGTAAAGGCCTGATTCGCCTTCGAAAACGAGGATCTTCTCGTACACGTCGGATATGAAAAGCGACTTGGACGAAGCGTTTCCGACCGAACCTATCTCTTCGCGATCGAAGAAATATGTTATAGTGGTATATTCCGGAGAGCTGCTCGCGAATGTAGCGAGCGCCGTCGTATAAACGCAGGATCTGTCGTCATGGCCGTAGCCGGCGATCATCGAACGGTCGAAACCGACATCCTGACAGCGCGCCGAAGGAACTATCGAAAGATCGGCCGATATGAAATCTTTTTCGGTTATGCCGTATTTTTCGTGGAGTATTTCCAGAACGTGAAGTTTGACTTTTTCCTTGGCGTCCTTGGCGGCTTTCGGCGAAGGGATCGTGCCGACTATAAGGTTTAGTTCCTCGCCCTTTATAACTTCGTTGTATTTGCGTTCACCCTGAAGTTTTCCGCTTACGTGAATGGCCAGATCCGGAAGCATGAAAGCCGGTTCCGAAGGATCGTCGCCGACGCTGATCTTGACTTTTTTGCCGCCTTTTAAGATAACGACGCCGTGTATGGACATGGTGGAAGAGATCCACTGGAATTTTTTTATGCCGCCGTAATAATGCGTTTTGAAAAAGCACATTCCGCCGTCCTCATATACGGGAGTTCCCTTGAGGTCTATCCTGGGGCTGTCGACATGCGACAGCAGCACGAGAGCGCCTTCGGTGAGATGGCGCTTGCCGATATTAACGAGGGCGAGGCTCTTACCGCGGTTTTCAACGTAAAAATTCTGCGTGGCGAATTTTTTATTGGCGAATTTCACTTTATCATAAGGAACGTATCCGGCCGCGTTAGCGATTCGGATTATTTCGTCGACGGATTCCCTTTCGGTGCGCGCGGTGTTCAAAAAATTTTTATACCCTTCCGCGAACGAATGTATCATTTTAAGCTTGTCTTTTGAAATATCCGCGTATCCGTTTTCTTTTTTATGGGTAAGGTCCGGACCCTCGTGTTTCACGTGTTTTTCCGTTTTCGATTTAAGTCTGGCTGCCATTTATTTCCCCCTGTTTTCATTAAAATAGGAATTTAAATTTATAAGGAGATTCTATCAAAACGGGCTTAAATTGTCAATAATTAATTGAAAATTTATCGCCCGCTAGAAATAAGTATATTCGAATCTTATTATGTTCTTTTTTTTCTCGAAAGCGTCGTAACGCGAAAAATCAATCGTATAGCCGAATTTGTTAAAACGCCATACCGCCTTTTTGGATTCCCGGCCGTCTGACGAATAAGAAATAGCCGCCTTCGTCTTATCGCCTTGCGCACCATAAGAATAAACGGTCCTGGTCAAGACCTTTCCGGCCGCGTTAAAATTAATTTCCTCGCTCGCGCGTTTTTTCTCATCATATTTATAAACGCATCTGCCGTCCAGATCTCCGTTCGAACCGTAATCGACCTCTTCAATGAGATTTTCATCGCCGTCATAGTTGAATAAGGTTCTTTTTTTGAGGCTTCCATCCGGTTTGTAGAAAACTTGTTCCAGATAGCGGCCGTTTTCGCTTACGGTTATTGAGCATTCCCGGATTCCGGGCTTCGAAATGAAGCGCGATCTTATTTTTGGCTTTTCACGGCCTTTTTGCCCGGGATTATTTCCGGATACCGCGGCCGTGACGATTGCGACGGGATAATATTGATTTTCAAACGTTTCGACTTCTTTCGTAAAACCCGCGCCATCCTTATGGGCCCATGACTGTGAGACGCAATAGCCAAATTCATCGTAGGCATATGTATAACGGTTTTCCACCTTTTCCTGGCCGTCGGATTCATCGAACACATATTTCGTAACAGAAACGATATTTTTATTCGCGTCATATTCATATCTCGTGCTGTATCGATATGAGCTTTTTCCGCCGTGGACTTTACTTTCAGAAGTTTTTCGAACTTCAAGAAGCGTATTGTCCGCGCCGTATAAATATTCAACGGCATCCCTGTAAATAAAATTTTTCCCGTCCGGCTCTTTCGATAAAGTTTCACGGATCTCCGCCTCGACGCTCGAATTCCCATTATACTTATACGTGACGCGCTCTATGTTTTCGATGCCGTTGTAATTTTCAAAACTCTCGGAAAAAATTTTATTCCCGTAACCGTCGAACTTTTCATAACGGGTTTTCTTGTCGCCGTTAAATTCCGTCCGGCTCTTAATTCCGGCCGCCGCCCTTTTAACGCGTTCCTCCTCATCGACCCGCCATTCGCGCTTTTCGCTTTCGGCGAAACTTAAAAACTGGGCGGCTGCGCGGCCCGGATAAATAATGAAGGTCAGCAGCAAAAATATAATTAGCAGCTCATGTTTTTTTCTCATATCGTTCCTTTCAAGTCAAATATCATCGCAAGGCGATTTTATAATTTAATTCATGAAATTTAATATAACAGCAAAAACGCCAGACTGTCAATATTTTATTTGACATATTTGACGCAATAGTTTAAAATAAAGCATTAAATACCGAGTTTTAAGATGATTTATCATGTCTATAGATAAAATAACGAAAGATATACTTATAAAAGAAGAAAACCTCGACGAAGAGCGCCAGACGCGGGTCCTTCAATTCTTAAAGAAGGCCAAGACGACTCGCGACAGATCTTTGCTTATCAGCGAATTAAAAAATATTTTCGACAGCGACCCCTCGGTCGCCGAAAACATCTTTTTACAGCTTCTGCATAACGATCTTCCGTTCATAAGAAGAATCGCACTTTCGTTTTACGATCAGTTCAACCCGAAAAGCCTCGCCGCCCAGATAAAAAACGTTCTTCTTATCGAGGAGGACGCCGAAAATCTCAATATGTGCTTTTCTTTCGTGGCCGGAACTATCGACAGAAGCGAACTTTCCGAACTGATGAATTTCGCCGTCGCCTCTAAAAGTCATAAAAATCAAGCACTTCTAGCATTTCTTGAAAAGGAATGCGCCGCCCTCAACGTAGATTACAAACGAATGCTTGATAACGCCGCGCTGTTTAGAAAACAGGCCAGCAGCAAACGCGTCGAGAAGATCGAACAAAAGAATAAGCCCGCCGAAGGACTTGTTATAACCGACGTTATCGGAGAAAAGATAAGAGATAAAAAAACGATGACGTATGCCGCGATAGTCGCGACCGTCATTATAGCCGGTTTCTTCATATTGCAGCTTTTTTCAATGCTAACCCAGAGCAGTTCTCTCAAAGCCGCGCTTTTGAAAATAGACGCATTCGATGAAAAAGAGGCCCGGGCTTCGCTGTCCGAATTCTGCCAGGACTATCCCGACAACCTCGAAGGGCTTTTCCACCTGCACAGGCTTTGCTGCGAAAATTATGAAATAATAGAGGCTAACGGCATTCTGGATAAAATTTTATCCTTGCGCTCATCGTCATATTTCAGCAGGGCCGCGGAAATAAGAAACGCGGTGTCGTCGGGAGACATGAAAACGGCCGCTGGCTATTTCAATAAAGAAGCAACGGGCTTAATGAACATAACGGATATAGAGTACTTGAAACTTCATTATGAGTTCGCGAACGCCAGGCTTTCTAAAGCAACGCCGCCTGACGAATATAAAAACCTTTTTGAAAGCCTTGAAAGGCTTTCAAAAAAAGAACTGCGTGGCTATAAGCCATATATATTGAACCTTCTCACCACGGCCGCCGCGGACGGCGGATTGTTCGAACGCGCGGCGCCTTATTTCGCTGAAATATCTAAAAATTCCGCGACGGACTTCAAAGCCTCGGCCGCCTGCGCGTATTTTTGTGAAAAAAACCGAAAATTTGACGAGGCGGTAAGCTATCTGGCAAAAGTCATCGAAGCGAAACCGCCGGAAGCGGTTTACGAATATGCCTGCATAAACGCCGGAAGGCTCTCCGCCAAGCTTTTAAAATATAGCGAGGCCGTCGAATATTATTCCCGGTGGCGCGAAATTCGCCCCGACAGCGTGGAACCGCTTCTCGCGCTCATAGAAGCTTACGGCGAGACCAAAAACGCGGGAGGACTCAACGCCGCGTTTAACGACGCCGTCAAAAGATTCCCCGGCGACCCCCTCGTGTACTATAATTACGCCGTAGTGCAAATGAAAACGAAGGAATTTGACGAAGCCGCGAAAAATTTTAAAAAAGCCCTTTCGCTTAACGCCGATCTGATAGAGGCTAATTACAACATTGGCCGCTGCCTTCAGGGAATCTCGGATAAGTTCGAAGCGCATTCCACGCCATGGAACCAATGCCTGATCGACGCCACCGACTATTATAAAAAATGCACGGCGAAAAATCCGAATTACGAGCCGGCTTATATAAGCCTCGGGGTAATAGCCATGAGCAAGAATCCGCCGGATTACATCGCCGCGGCGGAAAACTTCAACAGGGCGTTAAAAATAAACCAGCTGTCAAAAGAAGCTTTATTTAACATGCTCGCGATAGGTTATCTTAAAAATGACGCGAAAATGGTCGAAAGATTCAAGGCGGAAATAATTAAGAAATTCGCTGATAACGAAGAAATCAAAGAAAAATTAAAGGTGTACGCGAATGCTAAACGCTCCGGCGAATAAACTCGGGAAAAAAATAAATCAGCATAACGATAGAGGTTCCGCGCTTTTGATAGTGATGGGAATACTTTCAGTCATATTCGTATTCGGTTTCGGCTACGCCAATTATTTAAGCGGCCAGGTCTACCTCCTGGAACGCGAAAAAGATTACGAGGCGGCTAGAATGATCCTTCGCTCAGGTATAACCGAAGCCATATACGTTTTAAATTTCGACAACGCCATTATGATCCAGAAACTGAAAAAAGTCAATCCTGACGAAAATATCAAGCCGTATGAATTCTTCGAGCCGAGGGTGGAAACCACCGAAAAACTTATGGAAAAGGTATTCGAAAAATTCAAGAACAGAAAACTTCGGATAGTTTTTGAACTCGCCGAGGTTATGCCTTTTCAAAACGGACGGGAGGGCGAAAAATTCGCGCGTTTCATAGTGCGCGGCCATTTCAACGCCGGAATGCTGTATACAAAAATCGAAGGCGAAATAATAGCCAGGCTTTCGCTTATTTCATATAATAAACGATCCAGCGTATCCGCCCTGGAGATCAATCCCGATCGAATATTCGCCGTTGTAAATACTCCGGCAATGATAACCAACAGCAGATATTTCGGAATTTGCGTATTCACGGGCGCTGACCCGAAAGCGGCGAAGGAGGCAGCCGAAAAGTCGCCTGAATTCAGAGGAGCGCTTGTAATGCCGGACGGGACCTTACTTGCCAACAGAATGTCAAACGGCGAATATTGCCTTACATTCGGACCGATCATAATGAAAAATTAAAAGCGGAAATTTAGTGAAAAATATGAATTTAATTAAAAATGTTTTTAAAATAAAAATCAAAGCTGGATTTTCCCTGGTGGAGGTCATAATAGCGGCATCGATACTCGCCATGGCTTCCGTTTCAGTATTTCAGCTTTTCATATTCACCACCAGAAGCACGAAAACGATCTACAATAACTCCGTAGCGCTGAATCTTGCCATAATGACCATGGATCAGGTTAACGCGCTCGGAGCGTCGAAATTCGACGCTCTGACGAAGAACGAAATAAAAGGCGAAAAGAATAATTTTGCCGTGGAAACCAGAATATCCAAACTTTCAAATGTGCTATCGCTCGTTGAAGTAACCGTGACCTATAAAGAAAACGGGAGAGACGTATCGGTACCGCTCGCGATGCTCGTGGAGAATTAGTATGACGAAAATTATAAAGGCGAAAAAAAAAGGCATAACTCTCGTGGAATTAATAATCGCTATATCGATTGGCACGATAGTTTTTTTGGGCGCCTATGGACTGCTGTCGGCGGGACTGAAGCAATTCACTGAAGGCACTAACCAGCTCGAATCACAAAAAAACGGGCGCAGGATAATAGCGTTTTTCAGAAAAAAAATCGCCTCGGCCGTCTCCGGAATTAAAACGGTCGGTATAGGCGAAAAAGCTCCCACCGGCCTCTCAACCGGAATCGAGTTCAATCTCGTGGAAGACACGGCTATGAAAAATTATAAAGGCACGGACGGCCCGAAAGTCAATTTAGAAACATACTACCTGTCGGGCGGAAAAATAATGTTTAAAGACGGTCATGGAAAGCCGCCGCAGAAAATATTTGACGGCGTCAAAAACATATATTTCAAGATATTCACCGTCGAACGGCAGAAAAAGCATATACCGCTGGTAATGATAACGGTGAAAACGGCGGCCGGTAATCAAAGCGCGTCTTACGAATCGATGGTAATGCCGGAATATATAAGTTCGATGAAAGCTTCCGAAGGAATGCTAATTCCAGTGCTTAACGGTTACGCGCTTGACTCGATGAATTAAACGGAACTCAATTCGAAGAAAAATTCACCTTTTTATACACGAGATCGAACTCCCGTCTGGGAATAAGGATAAGATTCATTTTTTTATATTTTTCGTTTAGAAGAGTAAATTTTTTTATCACGGCCTGTTCCTGCTCGCGCTGATTCTTAAACCCCATATCCACCGACAGCGGCCTGGATTCACCCTGATTATTCATATATGACACCTGCACGGGTTCGAGAACGGTCATTTTTATGTTTTTAAGAAGGTCCGCCAGCGCGGCTTGACGGACTTGCGGCAAAAAGTAAAAAAGCCTGTACATTCTCAGTTTAGCTTCGTCCTTTATCATTTTTTTTTCTATCTGAAGCTTTAAAAAATCATATACGGAAGAAAAGCCGTATACGGGACGCGAAAATTTATCGAACCTGTCGAATTTGGAATATACGTCGCTTATTTCGTGAAAAACGACCATAAGGGCCGCCGTCGAGGCTACGCCTGAAGGCGTTTTCTTTTCAAGAATGCGAAAGCGCATCTCGTCTTTTTTATATACCAGAATCTTGCCGTACATCGCGCTGTTGGACTCCGGAGGCGCCAGCGGAGAATATATAAGATAAACCGAATATTCAGAAGCTTCGATATGCGAATATATGAGATAGTCGTCAAATTTAAAATCAGAGGATAATACTGACACGAGAACGGGCGCCTTTTCATATTTAAGAAACGCTTTTATCGAAAAGTCTATGTATCCTGAAAATGTGAGATTTGAGAGAACGCCCGCATAGAAGAAGAATGATGGCGAAGCGAGATGCTCCATCAGCGCCCTGGCGGCTATTTTCGGCGAGATATTTAAGATTTTAGGCATGTACTTTGACATATTATCGTCAAAGTTCTCGCCGCGGCTCGCGCTTTCCGGATAAAGCGGATATTTTTCGTATAAAAAATATATCATCGGCATTATTGCGCCGCCTATCGAAGCGTATTTTTCATCGAAAGGCTTCGCGGCGGAATGTATCATCGGCGAAAAGACGCTTTCATGATCTTCCGATATGTTTAAAATACCATAAGGGATAAGATTTTCAACATGATCGTATTTCCCGGCGGCGGCCGGCGAGAATGAGAGCGCAACCGCCATGAAAGCCGATAAAACTAGAAAATATGAAGTTTTTTCATGAAAATATCCGCTCATAAAAATTTTATTTTTTGATCTCGATCAATCCATAATGTTGAGTACCAGCGTAAAGCTTCGAACCAGCCGCTTCAATGCACACGATGCGAGCCTGTTTTCCGTTTGAAAGGTTATTCGATATAGGATAATGGGTTATAACATCGTTATATATTTTATAAAGACCTGCGTCGGTCCCTATATAAACGTCAAATCCGTCGACCTTTATCGATAATATTACGTTGGTATTGAAACCGCTTTTTTTTGAATAGTTTTTAAAGCTTTTGCCATCATAGACGGAAAGCCCGAGCGGGGTGCCCAGATAAACTTTCCCCCCGGAAACCGCCACGGCGTTGATACGGTCCGAAACGAGATCGGAGTTTTTTGCCGATATTTCAACGAAACGGTCCTCGCTGAAGCTGTAAAAACCTCTGTCATAAGTACCGACCCATAACACGTTACGGACGTTATCATAAGCCATCGACGAAATATATCTGGCTTCGAGCCCGTTTTTCTGAGCGTATGGTTTCCACTTGCCGCTCTTCGTATCATAAATTACGATGCCTTCGCCCCATGTGCCTATTATAAGCAACGGCTCTATATAATACATGCACTGTACATAGTTGGTCGGAATAGGGCATATGCTGTTTTTTTCATAATGAGACCATTTTGAAGTAAGCTTGTTATACTTTGAAAGCCCGGCATCCGTGCCGACCCAGACCTCATTCGTCGTGGATATAACGCAATTTATATGGCCGTCGATCGGGCCTTCTTTATAAAGTCCTGAATCGACGCCGTATATTCTGAAACTTTTACCGTTAAACTTACAAAGCCCGGCATCCGTACCTATAAATATCGAATTTTTATCCTCCGGATCGGCCGATATGCACTGGATGTTGTTCGACGGCAGCGTATGGCCCAGAAATTTCAAATAATCAGAGCGCTTCGAATAGGTATCGAATTCAAAAGCAGAAGCCGTGCCGAAGATTCCCGTTGAGAGCGTCGCCGACAAAACGGCCATAATTATAATTAAAAACGGGCGGTTCCTCCGGCGTCCGGCGCCGCGAGCGTCAATCAAGGGTAACGCCGCCTTCCGCTTCGTTTTTGACGCCACCAGTTCCGATCGCCCTTGGCCTTGGATTAAGATTGGCTTCACTGAAAACCTCCTCGAGAATAACTTTTATAGTTTCACGGTAAAGCTCGGTTTCGGAATTATTGTTCTGTTCGTCGATCAAAAAATCATGGGCATGCTCCGAATTAGACTTCGCGAGCGAAACTATGGCGGTTTTTCTGACCATCCAATCCTCGCTCTTATTTCGGGTCATTTCGGTGAGGGCCTGGATCGAACCTACGTCGCCTATCTTTCCGAGCGCTTTTATGACGTTGACTTTCACGTCATTATCCACGTCATTTATGGCGGTTTGAAGAATCTCGCCGACCTGTATAACTCCAATTTCGCCTAACGCGTAAGCCGCCGATGCTCTCATCCATTTATCGTTATCCGATATCATTTCTCTCAATATCTGAAGCGATCTTGCCCCGCCGAGCTTCCACAATCCTTTGGCGGCATTCGCCTTGACGCGGTTATCGAAATCGTTCAGAAGCGGCCTTATGATCTCTATTATTTCCTCGCTGCCAAGTTCAGCCAGCGCCTCGACGGCGTTCGCGCGGACACGCTTGTCTGGGTCCTTTACGCATTCACATAAAAGAGGAACGGTGAATTTAGCTTTTGAAAGACCTATTATTCTAAGGGATATCGCCTTGACTTTTTTGTCGTCCGTATTTTTTATGACCTTCGTTATGGCCTCCAGCGCCTCTTCGCTCTGCTTGTTTTTGAGGGCCATCACCAGTTCGAGACACGACTGCTGATTTATCATGGTAAGCTGCTTGATAAGCTGTTCCATTTCTTCTTTCCTGGAAATGCTTTTTATCATTTTTCTTATTTCATAACGGTCTTCGAGCGTTTCGATCTTCAAAAATCCTTTTATTTTATCGG